>JBJMWI010000142.1:0-28238 GCA_045810225.1 Burkholderiales bacterium | reverse complement strand
ACCAGAAACTGCACCTGTGAAAGATTCACGGTTTTCTGGCCCAGGTGATCGAGCAACCGTCCCGGCGTCGCGACCAGGATCTCCACGCCGCTGCGAAGTTCGGCGATCTGCGGATCGATGTGCACGCCGCCGTAGACTACGGCGGAGCGCAACGCAATGTATTTGCCATACGTCCTGACGCTATCCTGCACTTGCGCAGCAAGCTCGCGCGTCGGCGTCAGTATCAACGCGCGCACCGGATGGCGCGCAGGCGAAACACTGGTATTGGCGAATTCTGTAAGTCGCTGCAGCATCGGCAGCGTGAAACCGGCAGTCTTGCCTGTGCCGGTCTGCGCTGCCGCCATCACATCCTGGCCTTGCAGAATGGCAGGAATCGCCTTTGCTTGAACCGGCGTGGCTTCGGTATAACCCTGATCGGCTATTGCACGCAACAACTCCGGGGCGAGCCCCAGATCGGAAAACGACATCTACTTTCGACTCCTGCGCGGGCCATTGGGCTGCGCCGTTAGGTTGGATGATCAGTGCCGGCGAATGCCGCACCTGAATAGACCGCGCATGCTACAGCATAAGTCGCGAATCTGAAAGACGTTTTGGCCAGCGCAGGCTACCGCACTGGTCATGCGGCTATTTTTTGGACAAGGCGGGAAATCGTTCGTTCTCCGGTACCGGTTTGGTGACGTCGGAGTCCTCAGCAATCCGCGACGGCGGAGTCTCAGCGCGCGCAGCGTCGACGACAGGGTGCACGCCAAGCTCCTCGGTGTCCACCCACTCATTGAACATTCGGTAGCCCACTGCCAGCAACGTCGGGCCGATGAAGATACCGATGAATCCGAGCGTCGCAACGCCGCCAAGTACTCCCAAAAAGCCGAGCATGAATGGCAGGTTGCTGCCTTTACTGATAATGATTGGCTTCAGTACGTTGTCCACCATGCTGATGCCCAGCACGCCCCAGACGGCTAGAAATATCGCCCAGCCTGTGGAGCCGTCGGAGAATAGCCAAAGTGCAGCAGGCACCCACACTAGTGGGGGCCCAACCGGCACGACCGACAAGAAAAACGTTATCAGCCCCAGCAATGCTGCACCAGGTACGCCCGCGATGACGAACCCAATCCCGGCCACCAGGCCTTGTGCCAGCGCAGTGCCGAGAATTCCGTAGACCACGGACAGAACCGTATTTCCTGCCACGTGCAGCAGATGCAGTCCACGCGCTCCGCCAATGCGGCCCGCCATGCGCGTGATGCGGGCAGCGGCCGCTTCACCGTCCCGGTACAGAAAAAACGCAACCAGCACTGACAGCCCGAGCTGCAGCAGACCCGCGAACAACAAGCTACCACCCGTCAGCAATACCGACTGCGCCGGAGCGATCAATCCTTTCAGGTCATCGAACAGGCGCGTGCTGTCATGCGTCAGCGTGTCCCAGTAACTCGCGAGTGTGTCCCCCACCAGCGGCAAGTCGATCAGCCATGCTGGTGCTTGGGGCGGCCCGTGTGCAAAGGCCTTGCGCGATGCCTCTACGAGTTCCGCGATGCTGTCGGCCAGACTCATCGCCACGAATACGAACGGCGCGACGAGAAGGACACATGCGCCAACCATCATGAGGCCCGCCGCCAGCGTTTTGCGGCCGCCGAGCGCCTCGCGCAGTCGCACATTAACCGGCCAGGTGGAATACGTCAGTATCGCCGCCATCAACAAGGCGGTGACAAAAGGCAGCAGCACCAGGAGACACCCTATGACCAGGGCGCCCAGCATGCCGATGCCCAGAATCTTGTCGAAGCGGTTAGCCCTGCTCATAAGATGCAATCGATACGTCGCGTTGCGTTGAGAGCCATGACGGCACGTTCATACGCCCGCGTGATCACGCAAGGCCTCGAGTTCTTCCCAGCGGCGAAGGCAAACAGTGATCTCCTCTTCGATGGCCGCATGGCGCTGCTGCAGTTGCCGGACTTCATGCGACGGCTTGCTATAGAGCGTCGGATCGGCAAGACGCGCGTTGAGCCGTTCCTGCTCAGCTTCCAAAGCCTGGATGCGTGCCGGCATTTCGTCCAGCTCACGAGCCTGCTTGAAACCCAGCTTGCGCGGCCGCTGCAACATGGAGCGATCGCGTGCTGAGCTTGGCTTCTCGTTTTCCGGCCCGGCATGCGCGCTCCGCCCCGCACGTTCATCGAGCAAACGCTTCCAGTCACTGTACCCGCCCGGGTTTCTGATCCAGCGGCCGTCACCTTCCGGAGCAATGGTGTCAGTCACAACGTTGTCCAGAAAAGCGCGGTCGTGACTCACCAGCAACACCGTGCCAGCATAATCTTGCAACAGGGCTTCCAGTAGTTCCAGCGTATCGATATCGAGGTCATTGGTCGGTTCATCCAGCACCAGCAGGTTCGCTGGCTGGCTGAACAATCGCGCCAGCAGCAGCCGGTTTCGCTCTCCACCCGACAGCGCCTTCACCGGCGCACGCGCGCGCTCTGGCGGAAACAGAAAATCGCCGAGGTAGCTCATGATGTGCTTGCGCGCGCCATCGATTTCCACATAGTCGGAGCCCGGTGCGATGGTTCGAGCGACCGTGCTTTCTTCATCGAGCTGTGCGCGAAACTGATCGTAATACGCGACTGACAGTTTCGTACCGCGCCGAATGCTGCCTGCATCGGGCTGCATCTCGCCCAGGATCAATTTCAGCAAGGTCGACTTCCCGGTGCCGTTAGCGCCGATGAAGCCGATCTTGTCGCCGCGCAGAATGCGGCAGGAAAAGTCCCTGACGATCGGGCGTGCGCCAAGCTGCTTGTCGACATGCTCGAGCTCAGCCACCAGTTGACCGGAGCGCTCGCCTTCCGCTACGGCAATGGCAACCTGTCCCAGGCGTTCGCGCCGCGCCGCGCGTTCCAGCCGCAGTTGCTCCAGCCGCCGCACGCGGCCTTCGTTGCGGGTCCGGCGCGCCTCGATGCCTTTGCGAATCCACACTTCTTCCTGCGCGAGAAGCTTGTCAAACTTCTGGTTGTTCACTGCTTCGACGGCGAGTTGTTCGGCCTTGCGCTGTTCATATTGCGCGAAGGTGCCCGGGTAAAGGCCGAGTCGGCCGCGATCGAGCTCGGCGATGCCGGTGACTACGCGATCGAGGAATGCGCGATCGTGCGTGACCACGACCACCGAACCGGAAAATTCAACCACCATGTTTTCAAGCCACACGATTGAATCCACGTCCAGATGGTTGGTCGGCTCATCAAGGATCAATAGTTGCGGATCACCGGCCAGCGCACGCGCCAACGCGACGCGTTTGCGCAAACCGCCCGATAAGGTGTCGATGCGCGCATCGGCTGCCAGGCCAAGTCTCGAGAGCACCGCCTCGATGCGATGCTCCACGCGCCAGCCATCGTGCCGTTCGAGCAGCTCCTGCGCAACCTGCATGCGTTCCAATGCTTGCGCGGAATCACCTTGCTCTTCCTGCAGCTGCTGCGCGGCGGAATGATAATCGGCGAGCACGCGCGAAAGTTCGCCCAGTCCCGCAACGGCAGCTTCGAACACCGACTGCCCCGGGTCGAGTTCAGGTTCCTGTTCGACCACACCGATGCGCAGTCCCGGTTGTCGCCAGATGCGTCCGTCGTCAGGCTGCGTTGATCCAGCCAGTAACTTGAGCAGACTGGACTTGCCCGCGCCATTGCGCCCGATCAACCCGATGCGGCTACCGGGCTCAATCACCAGATCGACATGATCAAGTAACGGCACGTGACCGTAGGCAAGCGAAACTTGTTCGAAGGTAACGAGAGGCATTAGCTAGCCAGCCGGCCAGGATGGAAAAGAGGCGGAATCATAACCGACGAAATACCGCGAATGCCGTGAATGCCGTGACGACGTAACGATCGTAACGACGTGACGGCCGGGGCGGCGTGCCACATTTGGATTCCGCGTGCGATCACCTATGGTATACAGGCTTCGCCAAAGGTGCTATCGCAGATAACCGGCCTTCGAACATAAAGCTCGTGAAGGTCCTATGCCTCAGCAAACGGCTTCCACGTCGTCACGACCGTTATGGGCGACAGCCCGGTATCCCGCAATTCGCGGGGCCGGATCGTCACGGCTTTTTCATCCCGCAGCGGCAGGAGTCAACGCGCGCGCAGCCGGCTCGCCACAGCGACGGCCAGTTCCTCGTGATATTGCAAACCAGGCCGGATGTGCCTGTTCCGAAGTCCACACCTGAAAATGCAGCGTCGAAAGCGACGAAGGATCGCCGAGCAGCAGCGATTTTTGCGCGTTGCTCAAGACCTCCGGCCCTCGCATCAATGCTTCTTGCACCAGCTTGTGCCTGGCTTGCACAACGGCCATCGGCGGCGAGCGCCGCACGTTTGCCGACGCACAGGTCAGCGCATTCACCAATGGATCGACCACGGCGTCCGTGAAGCCCGGCAGCGCTTGCGCATGGTTCAAATGAACCTGCAGGCTGCGCAGTTCCGGCGGACTGACGAGTTCCTCCGGAATAACGAACAGGCCCACCCGGCGCATGAATCGGCCAAGCGAGATTCGGCTCGAATAGACCGACATTGGGATCGACAGCATGAGTGCGCCGACCACCGGCAGTAGCCACCACAGGAAAGCGGGGTTGAGCCAGTACACCAGCGCCGCCCAGATCACGCCGATCAGGCTATGCGTTCCATGGCGTTGCAACGCTTCACGCCAGCTGGTCTCGGTATCTTCGCGCGGCGGTGATTTCCATTGGGCGCGCAGGCCGGCCAAAGCGGTGATGACGAATTGACTATGGAACAGCATGCGTACCGGCGCCAACAGCATCGAGCTGATTGCCTCAAGTGTTGCGGCGATGGCGACGCGCACTGCGCCGCCGAACGGTCGCGCGCCCTTTATCCAGATCAATACGACGCTCAGAATCTTGGGCAGGAACAGCACTGCAGCCGTGGCCGACCATAATGCAAGCGCCCGTTCCACGTGCCACTCCGGCCAGATGGGGAACAGTTGGTTCGGCGCAACGAAATACGTGGGTTCCACCAGCGTATGCATGGCCAGCAGTGCGGTGGAAAGCAGCAGAAAGATAAACCACAGCAGCGCGGATCCGTATGCCATTACGCCGGTCACGAACACTGCCCGATGTGCCGGATGCAAGCCTTCCGCCAGGAACAAACGGAAATTGATCAGATTGCCGTGGCACCAGCGCCGATCGCGTTTGAGTTCGTCGACCAGGTTGGGCGGCATTTCCTCGTAGCTGCCCGTCAAGTCATAGGCTAGCCATACCGCCCACCCGGCGCGGCGCATCAATGCGGCTTCGACGAAATCGTGCGAGAGGATTTCGCCTGACAACGTGCCTTCCCCCGGCAATCGCCCCAACGCGCAATGCTTGATGAACGGTGCCATGCGGATAATCGCGTTGTGTCCCCAGTAGTGCGACTCGCCGAGTTGCCAGAAATGCAGTCCGGCAGTAAACAGCGGCCCGTACACGCGGCTGGCGAACTGCTGCATGCGTGCGTACAACGTTTCGCGCCCCGCAGCGCGCGGCGCGGTCTGGATGATGCCCGCGCCCGGGTTGGCCTCCATCAGGCGTACCAGCGTAGCCAGGCAATCGCCGCTCATTACGCTGTCGGCATCGAGTATCACCATGTAGCGATAATTGGCGCCCCAGCGCCGGCAGAAATCCGCGACATTGCCACTCTTGCGCTTGATGCGATGCTGGCGCCAGCGGTAAAAGATATGGCCGAAACCGCCCACTGCGCGGCACAGTCCGAGCCAGGCCTGGCGCTCGGCGATGCGGTTGTCGGCATCAGCGCTGTCGCTCAAGATAAAAAAATCGAAGTGCGCAAGTTCGCCAGTTTTTTCCAACGATTCATAGGTCGCGCGCAGCCCGGCAAATACACGCACCACATCTTCATTGCAGATGGGCATGACGATCGCGGTCCGTGCCTCGGTAGCGATTGGCGCGCGTGGCGCGGCGGTGCGCGAAATCATGTAACGGTCACCGCCAAACAACTGCACCAGAAATCCCATCAGCGCAGTCCAGAAGCCGGAGGACACCCACGCAAAGAGAATCGCGAACAGCACGAGCAGCCCGATCTCCAGCGGCTGCGTGCCGTGATAAGGCAGAACGGCAGTCATGAAGTCGGTCGCTACGATGGTCTGCGCCAGCACCAGCACGCCCAGCACGGAGCGCCGGATGCTCGCGCTGCGATGCCAGCGGCCGCGCGGGTCGGGTGAGTCGATACGCCGGTCCAGACGTGGACGCCGCCACCAGGATTTGACTTGCCAGAACTTCGGCGGCCAGCGGCGCGGGATCATCGACGAGCGATTCAACGCCGGTGCGGTGTTAAGCCGCAGTCGCCCTTGCCGGTCACGCGCGAGGACTCGTGGCGCATGCTCCGTGCCGACGGCGCTTTCCAGCCGATGCTCGAAGGAAGCTTCAGCAGGGTCCGTCGCGAAATCAAGCGCCTCCTGAGGGCCGGCGCCCGTGTGTTGTCTTGGATTGGTGAAAGGCACTCGCTCCAGATAACGCCGGCAAGCTTCAGCGGTGCCGCGCATCATTCTGTGGGCAGTATGTAGCTCCATGTTTCGGATACCGTGTTATTGCCGTTGCGCAGATAGGCGCGCAGTTCGCCGGGCTTGCCGGCATCCAGCCGCCGCACCAGCATGCTCATGCGCCATCCTCCCGTCGCATCGTTGCGCAGCGTCACGCGCCGTAGAATTTCGATATTGGAATCGCCGGATACGATCCCTTCGAGCCTGGTCTCGGGCGGAAGTTTCTTAAAAATCGGCCCTTCGAAGTCGACCACCAGGCCTACGCTGTTTTCCGGCACCTTGCCGTAGCCATGACCCCGGCGTGTTTGCTGGACCCACGCCAGTGGCGGATAGGCTTCGGTGTCTTTTTGCCAAATGATCCGGTATTCGGCTTCCCAGGGTTGCTTGGGTTGCGGTGATCCATCCGGCACCCAGTACGCAACGATGTTGTCGTTCGACTCATCTGGCGATGGTATTTGCACCAACTCGATCCTGCCCTGCCCCCATGAACCTTTCGGTTCCACCCAGGCGCTGGGCCGCCGTTCGTAACGTGCGTCAAGATCTTCATAATGTGAAAATTCGCGGTCGCGTTGCATGAGTCCGAATCCGAGCGGATTCGCCGTGGCGAACGAGGTGACCAGCAGGCGCTTCGGGTTGACCAGTGGACGCCACACCCATTCGCCGTTTGCCGCGCGCACGCACAGGCCGTCTGAATCATGCACCTCGGGCCGGTAATCATCGTTGGGCGGCTTCTGGTTCTCGCCAAAAAAAAACATGCTCGTCAGTGGCGCCACACCCAGCTTGGCCACGCCTTCACGCAAATACAGTCTTGACCTGACTTCCATCACGGTTTCCACGCCAGGCTTGAGAACGAAGCGATAGGCGCCGGCGACTCGGCGTGAATCCATGAGCCCGTAAATGATCAGTTCCTTCGCGGTGGGCGCAGGTCTTTCCACCCAGAATTCGACGAAGCGCGGAAATTCCTCGCCGCTCGGCAATCCGGTATCGATCGCCAGGCCGCGTGCCGATAACCCATAGCCTTGATCCTTACCCAGCCCGCGAAAATAACTGGCACCCAGGAAAGACAGCACTTCGTCCTTGACCTTGCCGTTGTTGACCGGGTAATGCACGCGAAACCCGACGAAGCCAAGGTTCGCCATGCGGGCGGGATCGATTTTGCTTGCGCCGTAATCGAACAACGCGGGATCGAATTTTATTTCGGCTACGCCTTGTTCATTGACTTCGTTTACTTTGACTTGCTGATCGAAATACAGGCCGCGGTGGAAGAAATTCAGTTCGAACGGCAGCTTTGCGTCCCGCCACCAGGCTGCTTCGGGCCGGTAGCGGATTTCCCGATATTGCTCCTGGGTCAACGACGTCAGTTCCTTGGGCAGTGAATCGCCGGGCTTTTTATATGGCGCGGCCGCGAGTTGTTCGGCGCTGCGCGCCACATCATCGAAACCGAAAGCAAACGCCGCTTCATGCGAAACCGCGCAAACTGAAAATAACAAGGCCGCCCGAATCAGGACGGCGCGAAGATAGGAAGTAGCTTTGCGCACTGGAGTCACCGGAAATGGGTGGGCGGCGATGGGGGCGGGAGATTAACGGGGCGACACTACGGCCGGGATGTTTAGTTGCTTATCGGGCGGAACCGTCAAGTCCTCCGCCGTTTGGCGCATGGCTCGGGACAATCGGCGTTCCGACCACCGCGCTTTCCCAAGGTTCAGTCTCGAGCCTATCGTTTTGCGCCGAACAGATACCGCAGTTCGGTTAAAATTCGCGCCACGCCCCGGTAGCTCAGTGGATAGAGCAACCCCCTCCTAAGGGGTAGGTCGCACGTTCGATTCGTGTTCGGGGCGCCAGCTACTTCCGGGATTGACTACAAGCGCAAAGCCTTCGTCTCATGCAGCGCCATCAGAGCTTCAAGAAAACAATCAAATGGCTTCGCATGCCAATGCCGTTTGTCATACTCTCTGGTCTCTGCGCCTTTGCCGGTTGCGCAAGTCCACCAATGCGGCCGGTAATCTCCATTGAGGAAATCATCTCAATGGCTAGAGAAGGCGCAACACCCAATGCAATTATCGAGAGAGCCGAGGCATCGCACTCGGTATACCGGTTGCCAGCCTCGGAAATGGTCAAGTTGAAACAGCAAGGCGTGCCGGACGAGGTATTGGATTACATGGAACGGACGTACCTCATGGAAACGTGCAGACAGGCCATCTGGGACGACAGCGGCGACTTGTATACGGCTCGCACCATCAGGGACTGTTCGTAGGTGAAGAATGAAAGGCGGAATAATGAACGGCAAGCGGCCGCGCGATGCTGGCGCAACTATCGCGCGAGCGATGACGGTTGGCCTTTTAGCATTGTCAGCCGGGTGCGCGACCTCCACGCCGCCAATTAGCATCGCCCAGGTTGTCCAGATGAGCAATGAAAGACTCCCCTCCGACACTATCATCGCCCGAATGCGTGAAAGCAATACCGTCTATCACCTGCCCGCATCCCAGCTGGTCGCTCTAGGTCAAGCAGGTGTGCCAGGCCCGGTATTGGACTATATGCAGCAGACGCGTTTCGTAGCGGTCGGCAAGCGGGCCGCCAAGGCATACTACTTCGAGACCCGGATGCTGAGTCCCGGGAAATGAGAGCGTTGTTCTAACTATTTGCGTGCACCAGGCGGTTAGTTTGGGCGGGGAAGCAGCCAACATGCTCATGAGCGTCTTCGGTTCCACGGGCTTGACCATGTGATGATCGAAGCCCGCGTCATGCGAGCGGCGGCGATCCTCTTCCTGGCCCCACCCCGTCATGGCAAAGATGACGACATTGTCTGCCCATGACTGTCCCCGGATCCGGCGGCAAGCGTCGTAGCCGTTAAGTCGCGGCAGCCCGATGTCCAGCAATACCACGTCAGGCCGAAAATTCCCCGCAGCATCGACCGCCTCCACGCCGTCGTAAGCAGTACGCGTGTCGTTGCCCATGAGTTGCAGCATGTGGCTCAAACTGTCGGCCCCATCCCGATTATCGTCCACAATGAGAATGCGCAACGCCGAACCGGTCAACGGTGACGCGACCGATTGGTGAGCGGGTTGTTGAACAGATGGCTCAACCGCAATTGGCAGCCGCACGACAAACTCGGAGCCTTTGCCCGGGCCATCGCTCCTGGCTTCCACACTTCCACCGTGCATTGCCACCAGTTGCTTGACCAGGTTCAGGCCAATTCCCAGGCCACCCTGCGCCTTTGCCAGGGACCGCTCACCCTGAGTAAACATCTGGAACAGCCGGGGAATCTGCTCTGCGGCAATCCCAATGCCGCTGTCCCGGACGTACACCACAATCTCGTTATCCTCTCGCTCGGCGGTCAGCGAGATTTGCCCGCGTTGTTCGGTGTATTTGGCCGCGTTGGTTAGCAAGTTCATGAACACCTGGGCCAGACGGGTGAGGTCACCGTCCAACACGATCGGCTCGGGCGGCAGCGTAATGGTCAATTCATGTCCCATCTGCTCCACCAGCGGACGGCTCGTCTCCATCGCGCTTGCGACGACTGCCCCAAGTTGAACACGTTCCTTGCGCAGTTCGATCCGGCCGTTGCTGATGCGGCTCAGATCCATAAGATCATCGACCAACCTCACCAACTGCGCGAACTGGCGCTCCATCATGGTCAGCGCCTGCTGGATCGTTGCTTGGTCTCCATGCGCCATGCGCATGAGCTGCAAGCCATTGCCCAAGGGCGCTAGCGGGTTTCTTAATTCGTGAGCCAGCGTGGCCAGGAATTCATCCTTGCGGCGGTCTGCTTCTTTCAATGCCTCTTCGGCATGCTGTCTTTCGGTGACATCGAGCACCAACGACAGCACCGCAAGCATCTGACCCGCCTCATCGCGCAGAACCGAGTTGTACCACTCACAATGAATAACAGTGCCGCGCTTGGTATTGTTCCTGTTCCGGGAGACGACGAATGGATTGTCACGGTCTAGCAGTCGCGCCATCACATCCTGGACGTTGCTCATGTCTGGCGCGTATACGATCGGAAAGGCGTCGATCCGCTTGCCGATGACTTCCTCCGCTGTCCAACCGAAAACGCGTTCCGCCAGGCCGGACCAGCGGGTGATACAAAAATCTGCGTCCCACTCGATTACCGCCAGGGGCGTGTTATCCACCAGCGAGGTCAGACGTTGCGCCAAGCCTGTGATTTCGTGCACGGCACGACGTTCTTCGGTGATGTCCTGAACCGTGACGCCGACGCCAACGGGTTCGTCGTCTCCTGGCCCGGTGATCGGGAACCAGTTTTCCCGCCATATTCTTTTTACACCAGGACTTTTTTTGGTCTCAGCCTCAAAAATCTGGTCAAGCACTGGATCGCCGCCTTCCAGCAGCCGGCGGAAAATCGGCTCTACTTTAGGGAATAGGTCGGGAACGATTTCCGCGATGGTCTTGCCAATGTGGTCCTCGACCGGGATACCGTTCATGTCGGCCAGCGCCGCATTCATGTGCCTGTAGCGCATTTGCTGGTCGAGTATGGTGATGCCGATGGGCGCGGTAGCAACGAGGCTGTTCAGGATCGCCAAAGCTTGTTCGCGCTCGCGGATGACACGCCGCTGTTCGATGACCTCACGAAAAGTCAGCACGGCGCCGGTGATGTTTCCTTTCTCGTCGCGGATCGGTGCCGCGCTATCATCAATGGGAACCTGCTTGCCGTCTTTCGAGAGCAGAATGGTATGGTTGGCCAATCCCACGATGACGTTGTCTTTAAGCGCGCGCAGGGCCGGATTTTCGACGGGCTGGAGCGTGTCTTCAGCAACGATACGGAACACCGCATCCAGAAATTGACCGCGTGCCTGCGCCAGTGTCCAGCCCGTGAGCGCTTCGGCAACCGGGTTCATATAAGTAACAATGCCGCGGGCGTCTGTCGCCAGCACTGCATCGCCGATACTGGAAAGCGTCGTGCGCATGAACTCTTCGCGTTCGGCCAGAGCCTGTTCTGCCAAACGTCGCGCACCCATTTCCTGTTCGAGTTCCCGCTGCCGTTGTTCAGCTCGCTGGTGAGTTCGGCGCAGCGATTCAAACATCGCGATGGACGCCAGGCTAACGACAGCGTAGACCACCAGACCCACTAGATCGATTTGGCCAACGGGCATCAAGTGGCGCGGCTGCATGATGAAGAAAGCAACGCCGAAGGCCCCGGCGATCAGTGCCAGTAACCCCGGACCCTTGCCCCCGTACCAGGCTGCAAAAGGAACGGCGAGGAAGACGGTGATGAAGGGAAAGCGGTCGCCCATCCAGGGATCGAGCAACAGGCGAACCACAATCGCTAGCGCGACAGCAGCGAACGCAATCCCATAGGCAGATAACCCGCTTCGTGAACCCATGTCGATACCTTGTCTCCCTGGCTCGTTCGATAAACGGATGCGAGCACCCGTACCCGTACCTTATTACATGAACTCCGAAGATGTAGCGGCCACGCGCTTCAAGGACCGGCTGCATGCGAGCCGGGGCGGCGGCTATTCCAATGGCCGCCGCGTTATTGCGTCGCCAATGGCAACCTAACAATGAACTCGGCGCCCTTGTTGCGCCCCTCGCTGCGCACTTGCACCGTGCCGCCCTGAAGCGTAACGAGGTCTTTGACTAGCGCAAGACCGAGCCCCAGGCCAGCCCCAAGCTCGTGAGCATTGGCCTCGGCCACCGGTCCCTGCGTGAACAATTCAAAAATGTGCGGCAGCGCCTCCTTGTCGATGCCGACGCCGGTGTCCTCCACCCGGACTACAGCTTCGGCTTCCTCCACCGTGCATTTCAGATAGATATTGCCGCCTTCGGGCGTGTACTTGATGGCATTTTCCAGAAGATTACACACCGCCTGGTACATCCGGTCGGGGTCCACTTCGACAATGAGCGGGGAAGGTAGCAACAGCTCCTGAAAGTTCTGCCGGCGTTCAACCGCATGCGGACGAACGTTGTCGGCGGCTTTTTTCAGTACGTCCTGAACCGGAAGGCGCTCGCGCTGAAGCTTTACTTTGCCAGCGGTCACGCGCGTCGCATCCTGCAGGTCCTCCACCAGCCGGGTCATGAACGCGGCCTGACGCGACGCCATACCAGCGAGCTCGGCGGCCGTGCCACTCACCAGCTTGGTGAGCGCCGTCATGCTCATGCTAATGGTATGAAGCGGATTCCTGATCTCATGGCCCAGGACCGCAATGAACGAATTAAGCGCTTTCACGCGATTGTCGAGTGTGCTGATTTGCTGGCGCACATCCGTGCGTTCGCGCAGCACTTTGCCGAAACCAATGATTTCCCCCGCATCGTCGTGAAGCGCGCTGGTGGTGCCGGCGGCCCAGAATAGCGCGCCACTTTTGCGCGCCAGCCAGCGATCGTCTTCAGACCAGTTACTGTTGCGCGCTTCCTGCAGCTCGTGTTCGGGAACCCCGCGCGCCTGGTCCTCTGCTGTGAACAGGGTCCCAGATCGTTGGCCAATGACTTCTTCGGTCGTGTAACCGAAGATCGTTGCGGCACTGCCGTGCCAGCCGACGATTACTCCGTCTGCATCCATCAGAATAATGGCATGCTCGCTCTCCTTGAGCAGCTGCTGCAGCAAGTGTTCGCTAGTCACCATATAAGTACTAACTCCGCCATTTACAACGGTTTGGCGTCTGGCTTTGCAGTCAGGCCTGCTCACTGCGGCAAAAAACCTGGGGTCCCGCTGTTGGAGGCGTTGCAGACAAAGAAATTCCACGCCGGGACGAAGATCGTTGTTGGCCACAACGCGCAAGTTGTCGATAAACGTCAAAAACCGGTAAATCGAAGTTACTTACAAAGCGTACCGTGCCTCATTGAGTTGGCGCTCAGGCGGCCCGCGATAATTTCCAGAGTGATAAAACGCCAGCTTAGGGGAACGTCAGGGATTCGGCGCGAAGAAAGGCGCGAGCGAATCCAGTGAGATCGGCTTCATTAAATGGTGGTCGAATCCGGCCGCGGCAGAGGCCTTGCGATCTTTCTCCTGACCCCATCCGGTCACGGCGACCAGTTTAACGTCCTTGAGTGCTGGATCGCCGCGTACATTGCGCGCGACCTCAAAGCCATCCATGCCGGGCATTCCAACGTCCACCAATGCCAACTGAGGCCGGTCTTGCGAAATCGCTTGCAGCGCCGCGGGTCCATCGTAGGCTACCCGTACATCATGACCTTGCAGGCGTAGCAGGATGGCAAGGCTGTCCGCGGAATCGCGATTGTCGTCCACCACGAGTACCCGGGTTGGAGCCGCGAGATCGGGTTTGGCATCGGAAGTTGTCTTGCCCGGTTGCGAATCTAATCCGGGCGCAAGCGGCAACCGCACAATGAACTCGCTGCCTCTGCCGAGCCCTTCGCTCCTCGCTTCAATACGTCCACCATGCAACTCCACGAGGTTGCGCACCAGCGTGAGGCCGATGCCGAGGCCGCCTTGCGCCTTAGCTGTCGGGTTATCAACCTGCACGAACAAATCAAAAATGCGCGGCAGCGAGTCAGCCGCGATGCCGACGCCGGTGTCGCGGATGGAAATGATACCCATGTCGCCATCGCGGCTGAGATTGACGGTGATACGCCCGCCATCGGGCGTGTATTTAGTGGCATTGTTCAACAGGTTCGAGATGATCTGCGTCATACGTACCGCGTCAGCATCCACAACGAGCGAGTCGGACATCGCTTCAACGGTGAGCGAACAACCGGCTGCCTCGATCAGCGGCGCACAAATGGCGAGCGCGCTGCTGACCACGGTCGCAAGGTCGATACGCTCCTTGCGCAATTCCACCTTGCCGCGAGTGATGCGCGAAACATCAAGTAGATCGTCCACCAGCCGTACCAGTTGCTTGGCCTGGCGCTCCAGCATTTCATGGGTAAGTGATGCCACCGCGTCCCCCGTGCCGGATAGTTTCTGTACCGCCAGCCCGTTACAGATGGCGGCAAGCGGATTGCGCAACTCGTGGGCCAGCATGGCCAGAAACTCGTCCTTGCGCCGGTCAGCCTCGCGCAACGCAGTCTCCACCCGCTTGAGATCGGTGATGTCGCGGAACCCGAGCAAGACCAGGTCCGAATGCGCCAGGCGGCGGCCACTGACGAGGATGACCCGGTCGCCGATATCATCGAAGTGATGCGAAATCTCGTGGTCTGAAAATTTAGTGCCTTTGGGCAGCACATCATCGATCAGAGAACGCAACTGCGGATTGTCCCATTGCCCATTACCGAGCGCATAAATCGGCTTGCCTTCAATCTGCGACGGCGTGGAGCGAAAATGCGCATAGAAGGCTTCGTTCGCCGACTTCACGCGCATTTCCGGCGTCAGAATCAGCAGCGGCTCGTCGATGGTGTCGACCACATCTTCGGCTTGTTTTTTCGCCTCCAACACGTCCTGCACGCTGCGCCTTTGCGCGGTTATATCGACGAAAGTGGCGACCACACCGCCGATACGTTCCCCGGAAGACCAATACGGCAGTACGCGCACGAAAAACCAGCGCGATGCGCTGTCCTGCACTTCGGTTTCAACCGGCACATGCCGCGCAAGCACCTGCCGCGCGTCACTGATGAGCGTCGGGTAGTCCAGCCGGTGCGTCAAATCGGTTACGGGCCGCCCGCGGTCGCTGTCACGTACATTGAACAGCTCGCGCACGCGCGGCGTGAAGCGTACGACACGTAATTCCCGGTCGAGAAACAAAGCCGGAATATCGGTCGCAACCATCAGATTCTGCAGGTCGCTGGTGAGTTGGTTGAGCTCCTCGACCTTGAGGCGGTTTTCCTGGTTAACGGTGGACAATTCCTCGTTGATCGACTGCAGTTCTTCCCTGGAGGTCTCCAGCTCCTCGAGTGTCGAGCGCAATTCCTCGTTGCTGGACTGCAGCTCTTCGTTGGCCACCTTCATTTCTTCCTGGCCTACCTCGTACTCCTCGATAATCCCGCGCATGCGCTGGTGTGCAACGTCCAGTTCGGCCTGCAGTTCGCGGTTCTGGGCTTCGCCTTCCGCTCGCCCGCGCGCCTCATTGGACAAGAGTGGCACTTCTGCGCGCTCATCGAACATGACCAGCGCAAACCCTTGCATGTCCCCGCCGGCCTCGGCGGGACGCACGTCTGCAATGACTTCGCGGTTCATGCCTTCGATGTGCAAGCGAACCGGGCGCGTGCGCACAGCGGTCTGCGTGCGTTCGGCCTCTTGCACGGCAGCAAACAACTCGACGCGGAGATCGTCAAGCACCATATTGAACAAACCGGCACTCGGTTCGCCCGCCGGAATGCGCAGGTAACGGGCCGCATGCGCCGAGACGTGGACCACCTTGTGATCTGCATCAATCAGGATACTGGGCAGGGCATACCGCTCCACCATCTGGTAGTGCAGCGCGCCGAATGCACCCGCAGGCCGCACCGTTACGGGCGGGATTTCGCCATTTTGGGTAAAACGCCGTCCAGCTCCGCTGAACACCGGCAGGCGCGGCTCACGCACGGCCGTGTTGAGCTTCCGATAAATGCCTTGCGTCTTATCTTCGGCCTGAAACAGGGTTGGTTCTTCAATACTTTCAGCACGCCCCAACAGCAGCACGCCATCCGCATTCAGCGCGTAATGAAACAGCGCAATCACCTCGCGTTGCACCGGACGGTCGAGATAAATCAGCAGATTGCGGCATACGATCAAATCGAGTTTTGAGAAGGGCGGATCGGCAAGGATATTATGCTGCGCAAAGACAAGACGCTCGCGGACTTCCTTGCGAACCAGATAGCCGCTGTCGGACTTGGTAAAAAACCGCTTCAGCCTTTCCGGCGAAACATCGGCCTCGATGAGACCGGTATAAACCGCTTCGCGCGCAATCTTGAGTGATGCCTCGTGGAGGTCGGATGCGAATATCTGCAGCTCTGGCGGACTGTCCTGTCTTGAGACCGCCTCCAGCAGCAAAATGGCAAGCGAGTACGCCTCTTCGCCCGTCGAGCAACCGGCACTCCAGGCACGTAGCGTATCGGCCTGCGTCTTTCCCGCCAGCATCTGCGGGATGATGGTCTTTTCCAGGGTTGCGTACACTTCCGGATCCCTGAAAAAATTGGTGACCGTAATCAGAAACTCATCGGCCAGTGCGTATACTTCATCCGCGTTTTCGCGCAAGATTTTGAGGTAGTCCGCCAGGGATTCCACCTGATTCAGCTGCATGCGTCTGCGGATACGTCGCATGCTAGTTGAGCTTTTGTATCGGCTGAAGTCCCTATGCGTGCGCGACCTTACCTGCGCAAATATCTTCTCCAGCAGCTCACGATCCGCTGATGGTTCAAGACCAGCGTCTTCGTTCACATCGATCAGCGGCCTGATGCGGGTAATGCGCACGATTTCGGCTGGCAATTTGTCTACCGGAAGCACGCGGTCCACCAGTCCGGTCGCAAGCGCACTGCGCGGCATACCGTCATACTCAGCTTGTTCCGGGTCCTGCACCATGACCATGCCGCCCCTGTCCTTGATTGCCTTGATACCCAAGGTTCCATCGGAGCCCGTTCCGGTCAGCACGACGCCGATGGCATGGCTGCCGTGCGTTTGCGCGAGGGTGCGAAAGAAATGGTCGATTGGTCCCCTGGCGTGGCGCTTGTCCTCGGGCTGCGACAGGCGCAAATGCGTGTCGATCGTCCCGAGGTAGGCGCGCGGCGGGATGATATAGATCGTGTTCGGCTCTATCGGCATGGTTTCCGTCACCTGCGTGACCGGAATGCTGGCATGCGGTTGCAGCAGTTGCGGCAACAGGCTTTCATGATCCGGCGACAGGTGCACGACCACGACGAACGACAGGCCGCTATTGGCCGGCGTGTTGGCAAAGAACGTTTTCAGGGCAGCAAGTCCGCCCGCGGAAGCACCGATGCCTACGATAATGCGCCCGCTGTCACGCGGCTGCTCGGACGGATCCGTCTTGCCCAATGTGTTTGCTGCTTTGGCCATGTTGGCCCTTTGTCCAAAATACTGAAAAACGGGTTGTTTAGTGCCAGCGGGCCAGCGCCCCGACCACGCCCATGAAGGGGTTGCTAGTAACCCGGAAGAAGTTTGGCTGAAGGACTCGACGAATACGTTACGCCGAGGGAAAGCAACAATCAATTCCTACACGGGAAGAGCATGAGCCGAACGGACCATGGCGGCCGCTGGCTGACGTACCCTGCGCGGTCCCACAAATTATATTTTATCTGCGATTTGTCAGTATATTGGTCTGAGATTTCCGGTTCAAGGCGTGCCCATGCCGCCTAGCAATGAAACCAGATCCTCGGCATGCTCTTCTTCCACGGCTAGAATCTCCTCGAACATCCGGCGCGTGGTCGTATCCTTTTCCCCCAGGTATTCGATGATCTCGCGGTAACTATCGATAGCGATACGCTCCGCGATCAAATTCTCCTTGATCATGTCGACCAGCCCGTCGCCTTCGACGTATTCCGAGTGGCTGCGGCTGCTCAAACCGTCCGGAGAAAGATCCGGCTCGCCGCCGAGCTGCACGATACGCTCCGCAATGCGATCGGCGTGCGCCTGCTCCTCGGCTGCATGTTCCGCGAATTCGGTTGCCACGCTGTCGGCGCTGATGCCGTCCGCCATGAAATAATGGCGTTTGTAGCGCAGCACGCACACGATCTCTGTCGCGAGCGCATCGTTGCAAATCTTGATCACGTTTTCACGATCGGCCTGATAGCCTTCCGTGATGGCGCCCTGTTCGATGTGACGCCGCGCCCGCTCACGCAGCGCCTTGATATCGGTGACAAATGGGTGTTGGCTCATGGTCATCTCCTTGTTAGAAACCTTTTAGTGATGGAGCGCTGCGAACAGGTTATCGAGCGACCCCACCAGCGTGGGATGCGCGAACATACTGTCGCGCAGCGCCGTGTAAGGCATGTCGGCCATCATTGCGATCTGCAATATGGCGATGATTTCCCGGCTGTCCACACCCAGCACGGCGGCTCCAAGAATGCGCTGCGTGTCGGCATCGACGATAACTTTCATCAGCCCACCGGATTCATTGAGTTCGACGGCTCGGGCGACCCTGTTCATGGGTAATTTTGCGACCTTGATCGCGCGGCTCTGCTCTCGCGCCTGCGTTTCGGTGAGTCCGATGCGGCCAAGCTGGGGATCCAGGAATGCCGTATACGGGCAGGTCAGCCTTGTGATAGTGGCGTGCCCGTTTGCCAGGACGTTCGCGCGCACGACCCGGAAATCATCGTAGGCGACATGCGCAAATGCCGGTCCGCCGTTCACCGCACCAAGCGCATAGACGCCGTGCGCGCTGGTTTCCAGCCGCTCATTGACTTTGATGTAGCCACGCTCGTCGACGGCGATGCCGGCGGCGGCCAGGTTTAGTCCCCGGGTTTTCGGTTCATGCCCGGCCACGACCAGCAAGTGTGACCCGGTGAGCACACGTTCGCCGAAAGGCGTCCTTGCCTTGACCCTTACCGCGCCGCCCGGGTCGCTCGCCACGCCGATGGCCTCGGTTTCCAGAAAAACACCCACGCCGTCTTCGCGCAAGTTTTCGGCCACTGCCGCAGCAATATCCCGGTCTTCGTGCGGCAGCAGCTGGCTTTTTCTTTCAATGATCGAAACGCGAGAGCCAAAACGACGAAACATCTGCCCAAGTTCCACACCAAGGTAGCTTCCGCCTAGCACCAGCAACTCATCGGGCAGGGTTTCCAGCTCCATTGCGCTACTGGATGTGAGATACGGCACATCGGCCAATCCGGGCAGGTCGGGCAACGCCGGGTACGCACCGGTATTGATGAAGATACGCGCCGCCTGCAATTCCACAGCGGCATCGCCGGTGTCGCGAACCACCAGGGAGTCCGCATTCTGGAATTGTGCTTCGCCCTTTACCACCGTCAATCCCGGCGTGGTCTCTAATGCCTGCATTGCCTGGGTACGGAATCCGTCCATCACCGAAAGCCGTCGCAGCTGGACTTTGCCGAAATCGACTTCCACGCTCCCGGTTTCGACGCCGAAGTGCGTCGCCCGGCGCGCCAGACGAGCGACGTTCGCGCTGGCCAGCATTGCGTTGGAAGGCCCGCAACAGGCGCACGTCGCATCGTGATCGGAATCGACCAGCACCGTTTGCAGGCCAGCGCGCGCGAATTCGATCGCCAGCGGCTCACCTACCTGGCCCGATCCAATCACCACCGCGTCATAGCTTCTCATCGCGTGGATGCATGCCAGGGATGCGCGCCGAACCGCGGCGCGACAGGTTATCGACCTCGGCTAATCAGCAGTCCGACGATCAAGCCGGCAACGGCAACATAGCTCACCGACTTCCACGGATTATCGCGTACATAAGTATCGGTCGCCTTGGCAGCGCTGCGTGCCCGGACCTTCAGTTCTTCCTGGACGTCCTGCAGGCGGGCAATGGACTCCGACAGGCGCTCCTCGAGTTCACCGCGTATTACGGAATAACTCTCCGAACCGGAAGTCTTCGCTTTCCTCAGCAGGTCTTGTGCATCTGCCATGACCGCCTTGATGTCCTCGACCAGTTTGTCCTTCTGACCCATTGTATTGACTTGTCCGCCCGTCTCGTTCATCTGTCCGGCATCGGTTTCGACACTCATATCGACTCCTGTGTATAGGTTGACTGCGCTTGTTTGTTCGGTGGAGTCCTCAACGTCGCATCAGTCCCATCACCAGGCTGATCACGAACACGATGAGGAAGATAAAGAACAGGATTTTCGCGATTTCCGTGGCTCCCGCGGCGATGCCGCCAAAGCCGAAAACCGCAGCGATAATAGCGATAATAAAAAACACAGCAGCAGCTTGAAGCATGTTTACCTCCGTGGGTACGCATCGCTGCCATCCGGCAGAAATTGCCCGCTATCATCGAGCAACGTCCATGCCATTGCGATATGGTGTAGCGCGCGCGCTCAAACCGCTCATTTCGCACGGATTTGCAAACCCGCCGCGCGGGTGGCCGTGAATGAATTGCAAGATTGCTGTAAGCCTTACCGGTGCGCTTGGATGCAAATTCCGCGATTGCAAAACTTGCAGTGCGATGGGGCTCTAGATCGGCAGGCAGACCAAGAAGACCGTGCCGCCCGTGCTGCCGGTGTCCACGTCGAGCGTCCCGTGATGCGCTTCGATGATGGCCCGGGCAACGAGCAGTTCGCTTGCTCCGCCGTTGAGCCGTCCGCCATAGGCGTAGCGTCTACTCTCTTCCATCAGCGGCCCGCGCAGTTCAGCAACGTCGTCTTGCAGGTGCACGACCATGCCGCTATCGGTCGCCCGGGCGCTGATGACCAGTAAGCCGCCCGCCCGCATTGCGTTCAGACGATGAACCGCGATGTTGAACAAGGCCTGCCTGATCCACCGACGCCGGCCGCGCGCGGGCACCGACCCGTCGGGTAAATCTATTTTGAGCTCCACATTGTTGCGCCGTGCGAGTTGCCGCAGCGCTGCTACTATCTCTCTGATGAGATCGCTCGCATCAAATTCCGTAACCGGTGGTTCCCCGTGTCCCTCAGCACCCGGCAGCAGCCGTAAAGCACGGTCCATGCGTGTAAGGCCATCCTTCAACGAAGCAACACGGCGTTGACGGCGCTCATGTTCCGAAGGATTGGACGCGGAGCCGGTCTCGACATCGGACATTAACTCCAGCGAGATCTGCATGGAATTCAGGATTCCCTTCAGCTCGTGCAGCATCGACTCACGCAGGTAAGTCCACCCACGGCATTCACTCGCCTGCAACAACTCGCGCTCCAGACTGTTGAGATGCGCCGGGTCCTGGAGAATAGCGAAATACCCGCGCCCGGCATCCTCGTGCAGAGGTTGCAGCTCGATGCTCAATGCGTGCGAGCCATCCGCCAAAGGAAAATTGATTTGCAGGAGCTGGGATTTCAGTGCCAGTGAAGACTGGAAGCGCGGGCGGGACAAGGGGTCGATCTGTTGCCACTTTGCCTTGAATGCATTTTCATCCGCGCATCCCAGCAAGGCGCACGCGCTGTGATTGGCATACTCGACTGCACCATTTTCATCGAGCAGCAGCGCGGCCGTTCCGGATAATGATTCGAGGGCGAGGAATAGTGCCCGCCGGAAATCAACGCGCCTGCTTAACCGGATGTCCATAGTCCCTTACCCGCGCCTGCCGAGCGGCAGCTCTGGTACGGCGCTGCCTGCGGGAACGCTTACGTCTATGCGACAGCCCGGCGCCCTGTGCGCCATTATTACCCGGGGCCGTACGAATACAAAATCGGCCTGGTCGCGCAAGTGCGGCCTCGACGACCGCAGGTACGCCACAGGTCCGGGTCAGGCAAATTCAAACGGCGAGCGAAATCCCATTAGAGTGAGCTCGTCGAATGTCGCGTCGGTTTCGTCGGCGAAGTCATCGGCATCATCGTATTCATCCGCGGCTTCTTCGCCGACTTCACCGTCGGCATCGGACAGAAATTCCTCATCATCGTCATCGCCGCGGTCCAAACCTGCACTCCACTGCCTGCCTTGCTCCTGGTTGCGCATGATCACTCCTCCTTGGATTGGGTAGATTGCTGGGAAGACGACGAATTGGTAGTTGGTCCGTCGACAATGACGGGGGGGGCCAATGGGTCGAAATCGATCCACTGGCCGTCTCTCCACACACCCTCCGCCTTTTCAATATGAATGGCGCCGTGGGTTTGCAACGTGGAGATGGCCGATTGCTCTGCTTTGCCGCTCTCAATTCTGACTGCAACCAGAGTTCCCGCGGGCCGGCGTACTGGCTGCTCGGAATTGCCACGGCCCTCGAGACCATGCAGCGCGCCAACCAGGGAGCCGACGTAAGCGCCGATTCCGGCACCAACCGCCGCACCGGGCGGCCCTGCCGTAACTGCGCCGATAGCGGCACCGGTGCCTATGCCGACCGCGGCACCTTTGCCCGCATCGGCTCCGGCATGCGATGCACCCGGATCTTTGTTTTCATCACCACCGATGGGAAACACCGCGTGCTGTCCCGGCGGGTTGTTGGCGAATGAAAAAACGTCCTTGTCGTTAAACTCGCCGCCCAGCAAGTCGTCTACGGCACCCGCTGCCTTGTCGACCGTATCGAACATTCCCGCAATGATAGTTGTCATGGATCAGGCCTTGACCGATTTCACGCGCGTCTTGCTGGGTCGCGTGATCATCGCCGCGTCTGGAAAAGATTTGTCATACGGTTCCGTCTGGGCAGTGCCCCCGACGTTGGGCACCGACCGCAATTGTTTTTGTTTCAGACCATTCTTGCCCGTGCCGTTGCCCGGAAAATCCAGCAAGCGGTCCCAGGATTCGGCTCTGGCAACGTCGCCATGCGCGGTCACGACCATCGGCATGACAAACATCGTTAGAAGCAGTGCAGAGTAAAAACATATGATGCTGGCGAACATGCTGCGTTTCACGTTTATCCCCTTCCCTGTTATCCCAATCGCTGCGCAAGAAGCTCTCGCTTGCAATCACCGTGGGTTCGTTCTACTTCACCTGCAAATTATTGCGCACCGACGTCACCCCCTCGATCCCTCCTGCCACCTCGGCGGCATGGCTCAAATCGCCCGGATCGTTCACGAAACCAGTCAATTGAACTGCGCCATTGCTGGTTTGCACATTGATATCCGACGTATTCAGCGTCTTGTCTTTCACAAAAGCGGTTTTGATTTTGGAAGTAATCCAGGAATCATCCGCGTACTGACTTGCAGCTTGTTGGTCCTGCCCATGAGTCGCACAGCCCATTGCTGCGGAAACAACAACAGCGCACAGCGTTATCCTGAAGAACTGATTGCCCGGCTGCATGCTCGATCTCATTGTTGTCGCGCTGGATTGGTGCGCCGTTTCAGATCCGTCCCATTACAACCAGCAGCACCACTATTAGGACCACCACACCGAGAATGCCACTCGGTCCATATCCCCAGTTCCTGCTATAGGGCCAACTGGGAACCGCCCCGATCAGTAGCAGAATGACGACGATCAACAAGAGCGTTCCTAATGACATGGCCCTTCCTTTCTGCATCCGCTCGCCGTCGATCCGACCTGACGCCCTGTGTCGCGTGCGTAAGCCAACTTCAGCAGCTTCTATGCCATTGCGTGTCTTGATGGAATGCTTAGTGAATACAGCAACAAATGTAAGACCGGTAGACCCCAGGCTGCTTCATGAGGGGATGCACCGGTAAACATTACATTCAGGCTTGGTAAAACTTTCCTGCACGACCACGAGTGCTTGCACGGATGGCGCACTAAGCCACCGCACTGCGGTCTATACGTGATGCGCGGTAAAACCCGTCGTCATAGCGCACGCTTGCCAACATGAATTCCGACACTCGACGCTCTCTTTGGGTACCCGCGCTGGTGCTGTTCATCGCGCTGGCTGCAACAGCGGCCGGAGTCTGGCAGTTGGTCCGCATGGCTGATCTGGAAGATGCCAGTCGTTTCCAGAGACACGTGTGGGGTATGCAAGTGGCGATCGAGGATCAGTTCGACAGCTACATCGGCTTGCTGCGCGAAGGGGCCGCCCTGTTTACTACAGACCGCAACCCAAGCGCAGCCCAGTTTCACAATTTCGTCAGCCGGCTTAACCGTAAGGCTGAATATCCAGCCCCGCAGAACCGGCGCACACCGTCCTCTCCGGATGTGCGTTATCCCGGGATGCTGGGCATGGGTTGGTTGGAAGTGAACGGTGCGGCTGGCCCGGTGCAGCCAGGGGCGGGCAGCCCGAATGTGGTGTTGCCGAATCCGAATGGCGTGGAGACCAGGCTGGGGTTTGTGTTTCTCGAACCACCCGAGTGGCGCACGCAGGCAATGGCCAGTTTCGCAATGTTCACGGACCCCAGCAGCCGTGCCGCCATGGAGCGCGCACGCGACACGGGCAAACCGGCGATGTCCGGTAAAGTCACAGTCATCCGCGATTTCTGGGCCAAGAAACGCAGCGGCTTCCACCTTTTTTTTCCGGTGTACACCGGCGGCGGCGTACCGGCGGCAGGAGTGCGACGCCAGGCGCTGCGCGGGTTTGTTGTTGCGTCAGTGCAGGTCGATGAGATGCTGTCCGCTTTGCAAACTGAAGACTCCAGCCGCGGCATCGACATGCAAGTCTACGATGGGACGCAGACGGCTCCCATTGCGCTGCTCTACGGTTCCGACACGTCGCATCCAACCGAAGACAGCGGCTACCGGCCACGCTTTTCCACTACCACGATGATGGACGGCCCGGGGCGCTCCTGGGCAATGGTGTTCTACACTCGACCCGAGTTCGAGTTGGCTTCGAACCGCAACAAGGCGCCCCAGGTATTGTTGGTCGGCGTACTGGTCAGTCTGCTGCTGGCCGGAATCAATCTGGTGCAGCGGCGCGCGAGCGCCGCCTTGAACGCGTCCGAGGAGCGTTACCGCAGACTTTTTGAAGCTTCCCCCGACGGCGTTTTTCTGTTCCATGCGCAGACCGGCCGCATCAGCAGCGTAAATCCTTCGCTCGCGCAGTTGCTCGGCCGCACGCCACAGCAACTGGTGGGCAAGTATCTTTGGGAACTCGGCTTGTTCGCCGATGAAGCAAGCGGACGCGCGGCCTTCCATGAATTGCAGGACAAGGATTATCACCGTTTCCAGGATCTGTCCGTGGTTACGCCGGACGGGCAGCGCCATGACGTGGAATTCACCTGCAACGCCTATATGGCCAACAACATGCGGTTCATGCAATGCAACGTGCGTGACGTCACCGCTCGCCGGCGCGCCGAAAGTGCGTTGCGCGATAGCGAGGAACGTTATCGTTCACTTGTGGAAATTTCACCGCAGGGCGTCTGGATCATCGATCGGGGCGGCATGCCATTGTTCATCAACCGCTATTGGGTGGACTACAGCGGTGTGGATGTTACTCGCGGCAGAAGCGGCGCATGGACCGAGCAAGTGCACCCCGAGGATCGGCCAAAAATGATGGAAGTGTGGAAGCGCGCCCGCGTGGAAGACTCGCTGTACGAATGCGAACTGCGCATGCGGCGCGCATCGGACGGCGCTTACCGATGGCACCTGGCACGTGGCGTCCCGGTCCACGATGCCCATGGCCGCATAGATAAATGGCTGGGCGTGTTTATCGATATCAACGAACGCAAACAAGCCGAGCAAGGGCGCGTGCAGCAGTTGCAGCGCGAATACGCCTTGCGCACGCAAGCGGAAGCCGCAAACCGCGCGAAAGACGATTTTCTGGCCACGCTTTCACACGAATTACGCGCGCCTTTGAACGCAATTCTGGGTTGGACGCAAACGCTCCAGCACGGTGACGCGGACCGCGAGACGGTGCAGCGCGCGCTGATGCAGATTGATGCAAGTGCCAATGCGCAAGCCAAGCTCATCAACGACCTTCTGAATGTTGCGGACATCGGATCCGGCCGGCTGCGGCTCGATATCCAGAGGGTGGATTTGCTGGCGCTCGCCGATGCCATTGTCGAGTCGCTTCGTCCCGCCATCACCGCCCGCGACATCACACTTACGACGATGATCGACCCGGATGCCGGACAGTTGTCCGGCGATCCTGCAAGGCTGCAACAAATTATCTGGAACCTGCTGTCGAATGCGGTGAAATTTACCCGGCACGGCGGACATATCACGCTGAGCCTTGCGCTGGTTGGATCGCAAGTGGAAATATCGGTCAGTGATGATGGTGAGGGTATCGGCGCAGAATTTCTTCCCTATGTATTCGACCCCTTCCGGCAGGCGGACCCCAGTATCAAACGCCGGCACGGCGGCCTCGGCCTCGGGCTTGCAATCGTTCGCCACCTCACCGAACTGCATGGCGGAACAGTATCGGCACAGAGCGCTGGTGAAAACCAGGGTTCGCGTTTTCTGGTGCGGCTACCACTGCGGCCGCCACAGCCCGTGGTCCGGGAAGCACCCGCGCCACCGCCTCCCCCTGCCCCGAGCGTCCCTCAGCGCGCGAGTCCGAAACGCCGCCTTACGGGATTGCGCATTCTGTCGGTAGACGACGATGAAAATACCCGGGAAATGCTGCAAGAGGCGCTCGAGCGCGCCGGGGCGGTCGTGGAATCCGCAGCGTCCGCGCAGGAAGCACTCGACAAGCTGGGATCGTTCGCGCCACATGTTCTGCTGTCGGACATCGGCCTGCCGGATGAGGATGGCTATGATTTGATGCGAAAGGTGCGGGCACTGGACACCGCGCGTGGCGGCAGCACGCCGGCTGTGGCACTGACTGGCTACGCCCGCGAGCAGGATCAAAAATCCGCAATCGCCGCAGGCTACCAGGGGTTCGTCGCAAAGCCGGTCAACCTCGAGGAACTTTCGAGCGCGATATTAGCTGCTAGCGCAAGATAATAATCGCTCGGATATCGGGGAAGAGGGACAGTGGACATAAAAAGAGCCCCCGGTCCTTGCGGATCGAGGGCTAACGGGGGTTTGTTCACCTGCGCCCATTTGGCATCGGCGGCAGGTTCGGGGACCGGTGAGCGTCACCTCCACGCGGAGGTGTCCGCTCCGGCTATCCGATAATTAATGAAAATCGATTGCTGCGTTTTCCTCCTGTCACTGCATCGCAGTTATGCTTTCGCACTTCAGAGCCTGGCTTCCCAATCCTGTACCTGGCGATCCGCCTCATCACGGCTGATGCCATACGATTGCTGGATTTTTCCGGCGAGTTGATCGCGCCGTCCCGCAATCTTGTCTAACTCGTCATCCGTAAGTTTTCCCCATTTTTCCTTCACTTTCCCCTTGAACTGCTTCCAGTTGCCCTCGATACGATCCCAGTTCATGGCAAGCTCCTTGTCCGTTTTGATAAACCGCGTAACCGCCCATCACCAACAACCCGATTGAAATGTGTGACGTGCACTCGCACGACAACGTGTTGCAACGCCTATGCCAACCTTTTTGTGCCCAGAAATCATCTTGTTAAATTTGTTCTGCAGCCGCGGGCGGTAATAAATACCGGCAGCTTGCGAAAATATTCCACGGCGGAGGCCTGCGCGGACAAACATCTACAGCCAGTAGGCCCACACGCGCGCCGAGATTTCCTTGATGCGCACTCCGAGAGAGCGACGCCGCCAGGTGTCAGAATCAATGCGAATGGATTCGGCGAGATCACCGGTATACATGTCGTTCAGTTGGCGCGCAAAATTTTCGCCAAGCACCACCGCATCGATCTCGTTGTTGTGCACGAAGCTGCGCCAATCGAGATTAGTCGAACCCACGCATGACCACACGCCGTCAATGAGCGCCGTCTTGGAATGCAACAGCGCGTTCTGGCGCTCGTAGATCTTGACGCCCGCTTGCAGCAACTCGTCATAGTGTGAGCGTCCGGCGTGGAATACGACCCAGAAATCCGTCTGGCTGGGCAGGATGATTCTTACATCGACGCCCCGCACCGCGGCGTTCTTGAGTGCGTCGAGCAGCTGCGGATCCGGTACGAAATAGGCATTGGTGAGATAGACGAGACGCTCTGCGTTGTTGATGGCCGAGACAAGCGTGACGTAAATCTTGCTGTAGGGCTCGTCCGCGGAGCTGCCGATGGCGTGGACAATGTCCTGGCCGACAGGCTTGAGACGCGGAAAGTAATGCGCGCCGGTCAGCGCTTCGCCGTCCTGCTGCTCCCAGGTAGCGAGGAATAATTTTTGATACTCTGCAACCACCGGTCCTTCGATTTGCACGTGGGTATCGCGCCACGGTACCGAGACACTTTTGTTGTTGAGCGCGGCCTTCTTGTGCCGGCCGGAGGATGACGCCGCGTAGACATTGCTGATGTTGATGCCGCCGAGGAAAGCGACCCGTCCGTCGATGACCAATAATTTGCGATGATCGCGGTGGTCGAGGGGGCCCGTGGACTTCCCTGCCAGCGGATTGATGGGAT
>JBJMWI010000141.1:0-10703 GCA_045810225.1 Burkholderiales bacterium | reverse complement strand
GGACTGACTCGGTTCCGGCGGGCGCGAGCTTGGGGCGGAATCCGAGTCATTGGGCACCTGTGCCAACGATAACGATCCAAGTCTACGCACCTGTTCCCGCAAACGGAGCTGCGCTTAACGGGTCACAGGTGCACAGTGCTCGTCGACTCCCCCCATTGAGTCGAGCTGCTCGGCGCGCCACAAGGGGAAGCAAACATACAATGGGGTCAGGCCTTGCGTTTTGCCTCCCTCCCGAGCACGAGCTTTGTTTTTTGCTTGGAGTAAATGTGTCCTATTGACATAGGCGCATGCAACGGCGGACATTGCGGTTTAACACAGCGACCTCAATTCCACGCTACGCTTGCGGCTTAGAATGCGCTGCATGCGCAGCATGTTGACACCGCAGTGATGCCCGCGAACAGCACAGGACCATGAAAAACGCGCTGGTTTTGCTCCCTGGCTTGTTGTGCGATGAGGCATTGTGGAAGCCGCAACAATCAGGCCTTGCCGACCTGGCGGAATTTTTTGTCGCTGATTTGACCGACCAGGACAGCATTGGCGCGATGGCAGCATCCGTTCTGCGCGCGGCTCCGTGGGAAGATTTCGCGCTTGCAGGTCTGTCCATGGGCGGCTATGTCGCGCAGGAGATCATGCGCCAGGCGCCGCATCGCGTGACGAAGCTGGCGTTGCTGGATACGCGTTCACGTGCCGAATTGCCTGAGGAAACCAAACGCCGGCACGAGCTAATGCAACTCGCGCAAAGCGCGCGCGATTTCACGCCGGTCACCAACCGCATGCTGCCGCTGCTGGTGCATGGCTCGCGCGTGAACGAGGCTGCACTGGTGGAGGGCATTCGCGACATGGCACAGCGCATCGGCCTCGAAGCGTATCTGCGCCAGCAGCATGCCATCATCGCCCGGCCGGATTACCGCGCGCTTCTGCCGAAGATTGGATGCCCGACGCTGGTACTGTGCGGCAGGCAGGATCGCCTAACCCCGCTAGAGAACAGCGAGCAGATGGCCGGCGCGATTCCGGGTGCTCAACTCATGGTGATCGAACAATGCGGGCACATGTCCACGCTCGAGCGTCCGGCGGAAGTCAACAGCGCACTGCGAACCTGGCTGGCGCGCTAGCGCGCCAGCCGCTGAGTCGTTCTGGTCAGGTATGTGCCATCCGTCCCGCATGGGAGCCTTCGCGGAATTCCTCGATCATCTTTGCGCAGAACGCGGGAAGATCCTGGGGGTTGCGGCTCGAGACCAATCCGTTGTCTACAACCACTTCTTTATCGACCCAATGGGCGCCGGCGTTCTGCAAATCTTTCTTCAATGACGGCCAAGAGGTTATGGTCCGGCCATGCAGTGCATCCGCTTCAATCAGCGTCCATGGGCCATGGCAAATTACCGCGACCGGTTTGGCCGCGGCCATGAATGATCGGACGAATTCAACCGCTTTGGGTTTCATGCGCAACTGGTCGGGATTGGCTACGCCCCCGGGCAGCAGCAAGGCGTCGAATTCGTCTGCCCGCGCCTGGTCAAGCGGAACATCCACTTTGAACTTGTCCGCCTTGTCGAAATGATTCCATCCCTGCACTTCGCCTTGAACCGGTGAAACAATTTTCGCCTGCGCGCCGGCCTGCTCCAGCGCGCGCTTAGGCTCCACCATTTCAACTTGTTCAAATCCGTCTGCCACCAGTACCGCTACTTTCAATCCGTCCAGGTCGCGCATGTCTGTCTCCTTGTTTGCTTGCCGAATGCCTCTTGAAGCAATGGGTGTGCCGTTGGTAGTACCGGGCACGCCGATTGCGCCTTCAAGTTGCCGGGCAGCGCGGTAAACGGCTCACACAGGCACGGCGGTCGCGGCGCGCCAGTGTGAACCGCTTTCTTCGATGAGACGGCGAACGCGCGATGTAGTTTTTACCAATTGAAGTCAATTTTTCCAGTTATATGAGTGAAGTCCGCATCGGTATTTCCGGCTGGCGTTATGAGCCATGGCGGGGCGTGTTCTATCCCCCGGAGTTGCCGCAGCGGCGTGAACTGGAATTTGCGGCGCGCGCCTTCAACAGCATTGAGCTGAATGGGTCCTTCTATTCACTGCAACATCCCCGCAGCTATGCCGCCTGGTACAACGAAACACCGGACGATTTTATCTTCAGCGTGAAAGGTCCGCGCTACATCACCCACATCCGCAAGCTCAACCAGGTCGAAATACCGCTCGCGAATTTCTTCGCTTCTGGCTTGTTCAACCTGAAGGAGAAGCTCGGGCCGTTGCTGTGGCAGTTTCCGGCTTTGCTGCGCTACGATGAACAGCGCTTCGAACGGTTTTTCTCCTTGCTGCCGCGCGACACTGGCGAGGCTTTATCGCTGGCGCGGCGGCGTGATTCCAGAATGAACGGCCGTGCCCGCCTTGCGATCGATGCCAGCCGGCCATTGCGTCACGCAATCGAAATCCGGCATGACAGTTTCGCATGCGAATCGTTTATCGCGCTGCTCAGGCGTCACGGCATCGCGTTGGTTGTTGCTGACACGGCCGGCAAGTTTCCCTACCTGGAAGATGTCACCGCGGAGTTCATATATCTTCGTCTGCACGGCGACAAGAAAATATATGCCAGCGGGTACACCGATGCCGCACTTGATCGCTGGCAGCAGCGCATCCGCCAGTGGATAAGAGGCGGCCAGCCGCGAGATGCGATTCTCGCGGCGAGCACGACAGCGCCGCCGCGCAAGCAGCGTGATCTGTACGCTTATTTCGACAACGACGTCAAAGTTCGCGCGCCATTCGATGCGGACCGCCTGAGGGAGATGCTGGGGCTGGAGCGCGCGGACGCGTCCTTCGTTTTTCCGGACCGCAGGCGCCTTCGAGGGTTCAAGACTTCCCCGCCAGTGCCGGACCAGCGTTGGCGCGCGCGAGCGCAAAGTGCGGCGCGCATCAAGCCGCCGGCATGAACCTACACGACCGAATCAGCGCACCGGAGGTGAGGTTCCCGCAGCCGGCTCGCGCAACCACAATGCCATGCGCAGCGCCGTCTCACGCTGACGATAGTAGCCCACTGTCCAGCCGACCTCCTGGAACCCCAGGTGGCGGTAGAACTGTTGGGCTTCCAGATTGCCCGCGCGCAACTCCAGCTTCACCGTCGCGATGCCCGCTGTCAGGGCGCTTTCTCGCAACCAGCTGAACAGCCGCCGGCCGACGTTGCGGCGGCGATGTGAGGGATCGACGGCCAGCAATGCCAGATGTGCCGTCTCTTCGCCGAAATCCATGATGGCAAAGCCAATAAGTTGCTTGCCGTTTCGGGCCACGAGGACTATTGCTTCCGGATCGCGGATCGCGCGCAATACGCGCGCGGCGGTCCATGACCATCCCAACCCGGTTTCAATTAGATCGCGTGACATGCGTGCGATGGCCAGCGCATCAGCCTCGGCGGCCAGTGCGAACGCGATGCTGTCTGCAGCCGATCCAGTCATGCCAGGAATATCGAGTAGAACAGGCCCTCGACCAGAACGCAGTTAAACCCGTAATAGGCAAAACCGCTCCTGGCTTTCACCCTTTTGCCAAGCAAGTACATCCGATATAGCAGCAGTAATCCTGGTTCGAATTGTCGTGCAACCATTGTCGCAACCTTTGCATCAGTGTTTGCGCGCGAGACGGGCTGCCGAAAACCAGACCGACTGCACACAGCAGCAGTGACACCAAGTTTAGCCTTTTCTGGCGGGCCGATCCAAGTCTGGCGATTGCTGGCCGCGGGATTTCAACCTCAACAGATCCTTTACAAGGATATCGTGGCGGCCCACTTTTACTGCGAGGAACACCTCCCGCAACAGCATCCAAAGGGACCCAATCAACGCAACCATGGCCAGAATGAACAAGGTACCGATCAGCCGTGCGATATCGATGGCAACAAAAACGCCCAAAAAGGCGCTTGCCACCAGCATGCAAATGAACAAGGCGCAGACAATGGCCAATACGATCGCATGGTAGATCAGGCTGATGCGCCGGGCCAGCAACTGTAATTCGTCGATATCGGCCTCATCCGATTGTTCGTTCAGCGTGACGGAATGGTGCAGTCGATCCTGAATGACGCGGCGGCGGTCGACGATTCTTCCAAGGCGGTTGTTCAGTGCCGAAAGAATGGTGCCGATGGCGGTCAGCAGGAACACCGGCGCGACTGCCAGCTGAATGATGCGGGTGATATCGGCTACGTGGTCCATGTCGCCCGCTGTCCGGTTGCGCCAGCCGGGACGTTCACAGTGGTTCGAATGCCAGGGTTTGCATCAGCAAGGCCCCTTCCTGCGCAAACTGCGGATCCACATCTTCCGGGAAATGCCGGTGCGTATAGGCCATATTGATGGCCCGCAACGGATCCTCGGGATGCGGACAAGTCAAAGTCAGCGTTTCCAGCATGGTATTGACCGGCGATCCGGTGCTGTCTGTGGCATTGCGCTCGGCCATTTCGACGCGCGATAGCGCGCAACTTTGCTGATGGACTTTTTGTTCGGTGGCTTCGAGTTTGAACAGCCGGAAACGTTTCGGGTCGATTTCCTTGCGCAGGTTCGATTCCACATAGCGCACCAGCGCTTGCGAGGAAGGGAAGGCTGGCAGTTTGATGATGGTCGTCTGCATGGTGAAGGACTCTCCCGTGAAGCGCCCTTGCTTGCCGATGACTGTAAGTTCCGGACTCTGCTGAGCGACCATCCAGGTTTTCTCTTTTTCCTTCGGCGCGGAAATGGAAAACCCCTGCATCATGATGCGTGGAGGCTCTTTGGGCTGCGATGCGCACGCTGCGAGTGCGGCGCACACTATGAAGGCAAGCCATGCTGTAAATTTCATTCCTGTGCCTTTGCTGATTGGTCGGCTGACGCAACAATCCGGGAGCCACGCGTGAAATAGCCCTCGATCTGTTGCGTGCCAATGTTTTGGTTTGGTATTGCAGCCGGAATTATGCAGCACCCGGGCAGTTTAGCCAGCATGACTGCCAAATCGCGCATCCCACTAGCGCTTCCGTACGCCCGGCCGATAAAGCGGGCCCGAACTGGAAATTTGCTATAGGATTACGCCCACGCGACACAGGGTACCCGTGCGCAGCGCCGGACAGAGTGCTTCCATCCACCTGCCTTCTGTAGCTGGCGCCTGATAAACGAGAGTGTGCTGTCCTGGCAACTTGTGTTGCCCCAGGACCCGGCAGGCCTTCCTGGTTGAAGAATCTTTATGCGAATTTGCGTTCGCAGCGTTGCCATGTTGCTGGCAGCGGCTGCCATAACCAGTACTGCGGCGAGCGCGCGCGCACAGGAAGCTTCGGGCAAAGTCTTCGAACTGGAACCCGAATACGTATACGGCCGGGACCGCCGGCCGCAAATCGGCTATCGCAAGCCGGAGGTTTTCGATCCCCTGTCGGATCGCCTCTATCAATCGGGCTACCGCAATTATGCACCCACCGCGATTCCCGATGAACTCAAGACCGTGCCCGCAATGGAGCGCGTGGAGAAGATGCATCGCATCCTCGCTTGCGCGGATGCCTGGTTCTGGCCATTCTCGCGCACCGCACACAATAATGAGCCAGCCGGTATCGAAGTGGAAATTCTGCAGGCGATTGCCAAAAGGCACGGCTGGGACGTCAGCATCGCCTGGGTGAATACCGGCATGCGCTTCGGTGTCGGCGTGACGTTCGGCACGTCGGTGGACAAGGGCATCTGCGACATTTTCATGGGGCTCACCATTACCAACGATGACCATCACATGCCGAGGCACAAGATGGCGTTCACCAAGCCGTTCATGAGTACCGGTTACGTGCTGGTGACGCAAGGCCCTGCCAGTGGCGTGAAGACGCTGGACGATGCAAAAGCGCAGGACGTGAAGGTCGGCGTGCCCGCCTATTCGCCGATGAGTGAATATGCCGATGAACACGACATACCGCACGCGACTTTTTTTCAGAACTATCAGGTCATCGATGCGCTGATCAAGGGCGAGGTCAATGCGGCAATGATCTGGTCCGGTTCGATTTCGCAGGCAAAACTCGAACATCCGGAAGGCGAGTTTGAAATGGTAAAAGGCTACCAGCCGCCGGACGAGATGCGTTTTGACAATGCCTGGGGCATCAAAGCCAAGGAAGTCGAACTGCTGAAATTTATTGATGACGAGTTCGAGCAAATGCTCAAAACCGGAGAGACCAAACGTATTTCCGAGCGCTATGGCGTACCGTTCTTTCCGCCCATCGCACCGGGTGCGCCGAACAGCCCGCAAAACGATGAACGGCGAGAGTAAACGGCAAACGATGAACAACAGGGAGCGAGATTAAACATGATGGATAAATTGATCCAACTCAGCGTGATGTCCGGCGGACTGCTGCCGTTGATGGGCGTGCTGCTGCTGATCACGCTGGCGGTGATCGTGGAACGCTCCTATTTTTTCTTCAAGGTGCTGAAATCCGGCCATGCCATGGAGCACGATTTGCAGCTGGTCGAGTACCAGAACTGGGACAAGCTTGAACAGCTGGCTGCGCACTATGAAGGATCGCTGCAGCGCTCGATCGTTTCATCTGCACTCGCCTCGCGCGGCGAAGACCCGGGCACGATGGATCGTCACATCGACGAGGCGATCATGTGGCAATTGCCCAAGATAGACCGCCTGATCTGGGTGCTCGATACCTCCGTTACGCTTGCCCCACTGATGGGACTGCTTGGCACGATCATCGGCATGGTGCACGCCTTCGACATCCTTGGCACGGCAGGGTCGAGCGGCGCGGCGACCCAGATGGTTACCGGCGGCATTGCCGAAGCGCTGGTTGCCACCGGCGCGGGCCTGTTCATCGCAATTCTCGCCGTGTTGTTCCTCAACCATTTCAACAAGCGCGTCCGGCTCGCCGTGCACCAGATGGAATTGCTCAAGGTTATGGTGCTGAACCGCCTATACGGTGGCGGCTCTACGCATCAAGGCATGTCGGTGCGCGATGCGCACAGCAGTACCGTCACAGCCATACGCGCGAGGCAATCATGAGTCCGCGCGCACGGACCGGTTACTTCGAAGTCTTGAAGCCACGCGTGGAAGTCATTCCGATGATCGACATCATGATGTTCCTGCTGGTGTTCTTCGTTGTGATCTCGCTGCGCATGATTGCTGGCACCGGCGTACCGATGGAGATTCCGAGTTCAAAAACGACCCAGTCCATCAAGTCCTCCACGGTGACCGTTGGCATCACGCGCACGGGTGACACCGTAATCGACGGCAAGCCAGTCAATCCGGAGCAACTAAAGGCCCGCCTGGTCGAATTGAAGAAGCAAAAGCCGGTCGATGTGGTCCTGGCGGGCGACAAGGATGTGTCGCTGCAGTCGCTGTTGCAGGTCATGGACGCCGTGCGCGGGGCGGGGATCTCTTCGGTCGGCATCGCGGCCAAGGCGGAAAAGAAGTGAACGAAAAAAGCAATTCATGACATGAGCCAGGCAGTCGTCAGCAGGGGCGCATTGTGGGCACAGCCCGGCGACATCGAGCGAAACACCCTGCCGTTGTGGCGGGCGCTGCTGATTGCGCTCGGCCTGGAAATTATCCTGCCATTCTTGCTCTTGGGCGTAAATTGGTCAGCCCTGCAGTTCTGGCACGAGCCACCGCCCGAGCCAGTGATGTCGGTACGCCTGGAAGAACCTGCGCCGGAACAGCAACCGCCCGAGCCGCCGAAAAAGCAGAAGCCGAAACCGGAACGCAAGATCAAGCAGACGCCGATTATGATCCCCAAGCCGCTGCCGAATGAAGTGCAATCGAAGATTGTGTTGCCCAAGGTCGAGCCCAAGCCGAAACCTGTACCCAAGCCAAAGGAAGAAGAAAAGCCCCCCGAGCCGGTCGCCGAACCAAAGCCCGAGGCGCCGCCATTGCCGACCGTGTTCCGGGACGTCAAGCCGGTCAAGAAGATAAAACCGAAGTATCCGCCCGAGGCGGAAGCCAAGCACATCGAAGGCCGGGTGCGTGTGCGCCTCACCGTTGAAGTCAACGGCAGCGTGAGCGCCGCAAGAATTTTGGCCGCCGATCCGCCGGGTGTATTCGACGCCGCCGTGATGGAGGCGGTAGTTCAGTACATCTTCAAGCGCGATGGCACCAGTTACGAGGCCGACCAGGAAATCATCTTCAAGCTGGACTAACTGAAGGTCACGTGCTTCGCTATCTTCTGAAGATCAGCCACGTCACGTAGGCGATCAACGCAACTACGATCGGCACGATGAGGACCAGGATTTTGCGGGCAGCCGCAACCACTTCCCTGCTCTTGTCCTGTAGTTTTTCCGCACGCTCCTGTATACGTTCAGTACGCTCGAATTGTTTCTGCACCAGCGCGAACTGGTCCCGCTGAAGCGCAAGTGCTTCCTGCTGGCGCGCGAGCTGAAGCTTCTGTCCGTCGCGCAGCTCTTCCAGCACGGCAATCATACGACCTGGTTCGTTGTCATTCACCGTGGCAGTTCTCCCTTTCGAAACATCCGACACAGCAGTGGCATCAGCACATTGAGAGTCACGGCAGCTCAGGCCAACTCCGGCCTTTCCGTAATCACAGTTCGATCGCGACCGCCTTGCTTGGCAAGGTAGAGGGCATCATCCGCGGCCTTGACGATCACATCCGTACTTTCCTGCGGATCGGCGAAGTAACCGCCGATGCTGACAGTTAGATTGAGGTTGCCGCCTGCAATAGGTACGGGTTTGGCTTTAATTTCAGCCCTGAGTTTTTCTGCCACGATGATCAGTGCTGCGCGGCTCACAATGTGGGGTGCGATGATCAGAAACTCTTCGCCGCCCCAGCGGGAGCACAAATCGTAGGAGCGCATTGCAGCGCGAATGGTCCGGGCAATTTGTACCAGCGCCTGGTCGCCGACATCGTGCCCGTAGGTATCGTTGATCTGTTTGAAATGATCGAGATCCAGGATCAGCATGCCCAGTTTCGCGCCTTCGCGCGCCAACCGGTTCTTTTCAATCTCTATGCGTTCCCCCATGCCGCGGCGGTTCAGCAGCCCGGTCAGGAAATCGGCCTGGGCCTGCTGTGCAAGCACGCGTGTGCGCTCGGCCACCTGATTTTCCAGATGCTCTGTGTGCGAGGCGACCCGCTCGGTCATGTCCTGCAAGGTCTGTCCGAGGCGGCTTAATTCATCCCTACCATGCTGCGGAAGCTGAACTTCGTAATTGCCGGCGGAAAGCTCTTTGGCCGCTACGTCGAGCAGCGCCAGGCGCCGCAGTACCATGCGATCGAACGCGATCCAGATAACAAGCAGTATGAGCGCCAGACCGGCAATCCGGATCGCGATCATGGCTACCAGGTAATCATGATTTTTGGCGGCTTCCGGGTGTGCCAGCGAGACAATGAACCATTGGATGTCCGGCAGATAAGCAATGCCGGCGACATGCCGCTTGCCCTGGATTGAAACCTGCAGCGTACGGGTGTCTGCCTTGCCGACGGACAAATCCATGAGGGCTTCCTGGACCTTGGTCCGGTCCCTGGCGTTGTCGAGCAGATTGAACAGCGTGCTTTGCTGCTCCTTGCGTTGCTCCTTGGCGATCGACGAAAAATCTATGATCGACGCGTCACGATGCGCCTGGATCGCACCGTTTTTGTCGAGCAGCACGTTAGTCACGCCTGGCTGGGACGTGTTGACGACGCTCTTGATGAAATCAGACAGGTCCACTCCCGTTCCAATGACCGCAAGCGGCTTGCCTTCGTCCCGGAGCACGGTATTGATCCACACTTTCGTTACGATCAGATGCCGGTCGGTGTTCACGTTCAGCTCGTAATCCCGTACTTTTGACAACGTGGCATAGAACCACTCGTCCTTGGCAATGGACGGGCTTAGCGTATAGCGGGGCACATACGGGTTTGCGCCGCCTTGCTCATCGTTGAAGTAATAGTTTCCCGAACTCGCGACGGCCAGGAAGTAGCTCTTGCTTCGAAAGGAATTCCGGAAGTCCTCGAGTTCCGAGATGGCCCGGGCTTTGACTTGTGGATCGCTTTCATTTTTGACCCACGCTTTGAGCAATGGCGAACTCGCCATTTTCTGGGTCAGCGTAATCTCGCGCACCAGAAACTGGACCACCCGCGTTCTTTCGTAGAGCACGCTTTTCTCGGCGAACCAGCCGCCCAGTCCGGCAACGATATCGTGGATGAACCAGGCTGTAACAGCGTAGCTTACAACCGATCCGGCCAGAAAAATCGCGATGAAAAGCGTCAGAAATTTGTTTCGCAGCGAAGCGAGACCCTTTTTCCTGGTGCTGTAAAACCTGCTTGCGATTTGCTGTACCAAAGTGCCAGCCTCCCATGGGGCTTCATGATGAAGCCGTCGCGCAAAAGGAGGGTAGTGGATTTTCAGCCCGCTGTCGCGGGCTGGCGGCATTTTCTTGGACTGCGATTGACAGCCAGTCAGCGAAATGTAGCTTGCGCCGGCACCCAGACCGGCGCAAGAAATTGCAGGGTTAGACGGATCCAGATGCCGAAATGGTCAATCGCCGCGCGACGCTAATGCATGGCTGGTTGCCTTATTGTCGGCGCCGCAACCCGATTGTCTAGGCGCAACGTGCACGTGACCGATCGGCCCGCGTGTCCACAGCGCGGACACGAAAAGTTACTTATCGATTCGGTGTGACGGTTGCTAAGGCCTACTGCTTCCCGCCGCTGGTTTGCTGCGCATGATGTGCCTTGCACTCCGCCGATAATTCAGCCTCGTGCTTCTTCATGCATTCCATCATGCGGCCCTGGCCGGGCTGCACTTCCT
>JBJMWI010000140.1:0-8823 GCA_045810225.1 Burkholderiales bacterium | reverse complement strand
GTGGAAGGTGCCTCGGCGGCCGTCGTAAAAGGCGCAACCGAATTCGGCGTTACGGCTCCCGGCAGCAATGATCTTCCAATTATTTTTAGTACAGCAAAGCCAATAAAAAGCATCAACATCGCAAGATGCAGCGGATATAACCTGCCTAATCTGAGTAGAAGAAACCGCCATAGACCGAAGCCTTCGCTCAAGCGTTTTTCATAGTTGGCGGCAATTATGAAACCACTCAGAACAAAAAAGAAATCGACAAAGAGCCATGAATTCCGAAGGAACGGGATCTCGTAGAAATGGCTAAAAGCGTCAAGGTGGAACAGCGCAACCAAGCAAGCAGCGATACCGCGCCAACTTTCCAATGCCACAAATCGTTTCACGATTGAGTTTTCCTTAATCTAGTATGGCCAACTAGATGGAAGGGCTAAAGGTGTCTCTAAAGTGCGACTACCAGAACATCAATGAGACAGCGCGAAAAATTAATTATTGCTGGAATACGTCGGGCATAGTCCCTATGGTCCATAGCAGACGTACTGATCAATAGCCGCTGGAACATTGAGGCGCGATAGAAAAACTTACCGGCACGAGCGACGCATCCGCCGCGCGGAATTACATGCACATAGCGGACATGGATTGGCGATGGGAGTCCATTTGATTTTTAATTCAGTTCGCTGTCTCGCGACTTGCACGCCGAATCTAGTCCGTCGGCTCTTGGTTCGTTAGCTTCTGAGACCGCATTCGAAAAGAATAATTACTGAACGCGAAATCGCATAGTTCAAATAGACTATGCCGATTGAAGATACAAGCAGAATTGGGCGTCAGAACTGCGTTCGTGGCGCCTGACAATGCGCTGCATTCAGCAACTGGACGGCGCTGTTTGAATTTGGGCGTTGAACGTTTCAGAAAGAAAATTAAAAAGAGGGATTTGATTTCCGAACCGCCAGCGTATAAGCCCGCAATTTGGGCTTTCCTAAAATCGGGTATTCCGCGTCCGATCTAGACTATTTTTTCCCCTTGGACTAGATCAGTGGGCTCCTGCACCGGAACACCGTCCCAGGCAGCGATAAACCCCTCCAGCAGTTCGGACGCCTGCGGCGAAAAGTAATACCAATCTCTGCCATCGGGGAAGCTCTTCCGGAAAACATGGCACCCTGGTCGGTTCTCCCTCAGTTCCGAAAGCTCTTTAAAAAGCATATTCTGGAACCCGATTCCGCCTGCCCGCCGGGGTAGGTGGAGTTTGATGCAGTGCCATCCCATACTAAACCGTTCTGTTACTCTTAAATTATCTGCGAAAATTTGCTTATAACGACAAAATCAAGCGTGCGCTAGTGAGCTATCCGGCGCATGCATTCGTAATGCGTCCAACATGAATGCTGTTGTAAGGAGCCTTCGCCCACTGAATAATGCTTACAACATGGATGCACGGACGAGCGGATTTGGCGACAGTCGCAGGATCACTGTTAGTTTAGTTGAGTCGGAGAAGAAGGCGCACAACGGCGGTGTGAGTTTTTGACGGCTCGCTTATGCTTTTTTAAGCCGTTACTTTGAACCGTGCGCGTCCTCTTTGTGTCGATTGGCGCCGACCGCTTGATGGGTCTGAATCCGCCAAAAGCGGATCCGTCAGCCGTCCGCTCTTCATTCCATACTTACGCCTGCCTCCCTTATAAGCGCATCCCAGCTTGCGAGGTCAGCGCGAATGATTTTGGCGAAGGCCTGCGGCAATCCGCCGATGACTTCGCTGCCCAGGCTGGTCACCCAATTGCTGTAGTCCGCCCCTGAAATTGCAACCGTAATTTCCCTGTTGAGTTTTTCGATTATCTCCGGGGGTGTCCCGGCCGGGGCAAGGTATCCAGTCCAACCCGTGACTTCGAAGCCCGGCGTACCTGCTTGAGCAGCGGTCGGCACTTCTGGCAGATCCGGCTTGCGAGCGGGTCCTGCGATGGCAAGAGCGCGCAGCTTGCCGACCTTGATCAACGGAACAGCGACCGCGCCGAACTCAATCATGGCCTCGATGCGGCCGCTGATCAGATCGCTCACGATTTCGGACTGGTTCTTGTAAGGCACGTGCACCAGCTCAATGCCCGCTTTGCGTTCAAGAAGCTTTCCGGCGAGATGCTGGATCGACCCGGTCCCTGGCGAGCCATAGTGCATCTGACCAGGCTTGGCTTTGGCAAGCTTGATGAACTCGGCCAGCGTTTGTACTTGAGAACTCGCGCTGACGAGCATGATTGGGGTGCCACGAACGGCGAGCGTGATAGCAGCGAAATCATCCAGTGGGCGATACGGAAGGCTGGGGTACAGGCTTGGGTTAATCGTAAGCGTGGAACTGCTCCCCATTAGCAAGGTGTAACCGTCGGGCTTCGCCTTGGCGGCAAGGTCAGTGCCGATGATGCCATTGGCGCCAGGTTTATTTTCCACAATAACCGTCTGGCCGAGCGACTGGCTGAGCTTGTCGGCCACCTTGCGCGCGTTGACATCGAGCGCGCTGCCCGCAGCGGCGGGCACGATGATGCGGACGAAGCGGGTCGGATAGGGTTCGCCGCGAGCCTGGCCTCCGGCTGTCATGACCAGGCAAATCCCCCAAAGCAGTACTACAAGTTTGAGTTTCATAACGATCTCCCTAAGTGGTCCTGCATTCGCGTGTCGTACTCACGAGGGGCGCGCATCGATGATGGATAGTGACGATGCCGTTGAGATCACGCCCTTGACGCCAAATCCCGTTCCTTCAAGCAACGCCTGTATTTCGCGCTGCGTGCGCTCGCGCCCACCCGGTGCGACTGTGAGCATCTCCAGGTCGATGAGATGTGCGTCCACATTGCGCGCGTGCTCGGCTCGCTCAGGTAGCAGCCGGTCGAGGACGAGCAACGTCGCATCTCTCGACATCGCCTCCCGACAGTTCCCGAGAATCGCTTCGGCATGCTGGTCGTCCCAATCATGGAGGACGTTTTTCAGCAGGTAGAGGTCGCCTCCAGACGGCATGGTTTCGAAGAAACTGCCCGCATGAACACTGCAGCGATCCGCGACGCCCGCTTCGATTAGGGTCGTCGCTGCCTGCTCAACCACGTTCGGAAGTTCGAATAGCACGCCGCTCAGTTGCGGATAAGCGCAAAGCATCTGAACAAGCAACTGCCCCGACCCGCCACCGACGTCCACCGCACGCCGATAGGGCGACAAGTCATATGCGGCCAGAAACCCACTCGCCACGCTGCTTGAGAAAGCCGCCATCGCTTCATCGTGAATGTGCGACTCCTCGGGATGCAACGCGTAGTAGTCGAAGAGCGGCATGCCCAAAATGCGGTTGGCTGCAGACTCTCCCGATCGCACACTTTGGAGAAGATCGGACCAGCATTGCCATCGCGCTGGCCCCCCAAGAAACAGGACGATCGAACGCTGCGAACCAGGAACGCCTGACCGAAGCAGTTCCCCCGCCGGTGCAAGCGAGAAGCGGTCCCCTTCCATCTCCACAAACACGCCCAGCGCGACAAGAGCGCGCATCAACCGACGCAATGAGTGGGCATGTGTCTGGGTCGCGGTTGCGAGTTCGTTGCTGGTCCTCGAACCATTTGCCAGAAGGTCCGGGACGCCCAGCGCAACTGCAACGAACAGCGCCTGCGATTTCCGCAATCCCATACAGAGCTGGCGCACTAGTTCATCGGGCGGCGCGGTGGGCATGGACGTTGAGCCGCGCGCTTTGCCCTTCCGCGTTTCAATCCTCGCAGCCGTGCAACCCTGGTGCTTCATTGTGTTGCGCTAAAGCTTCTGTTCCAGAGCCGCAGCGCCTCGGCGCGGGCGACGTCGCCCGTTACCAGGCTTTGCATAAGACTCGTTGCCTTCCACGACTCGCGTGAGCAATGCGATCAACGTCGCTTGTTCCCTTTGATTCAGAGGAGCGAGGATTCGGATATGAGCGTCGGCCAGAGCTGGACGAAGACGCAGGCGCAGTTCCAGGCCAGCTTGCGTGAGGCTGAGAACCCGTGCCCGGCGGTCATCAGGATGCACTTGGCGATCAAGCAGGTGGTTTTTTTCCAACTCATCCACGACGTGCCCGGTGGTCACAGCGTCCACACCCAGCCGTTGTGCGAGCCGCCGCTGGTCCAGACCGGGCTGGTCGTGAAGAGCGGCGAGCACCGCGAATTTCAAGGGGGAGAGGTCGTGGGGCTCAGTTACTTCTGCGAGCACACCAAGGCAGACCTGATGGAATCGTCGCGCTAGATGCGCCGCCACGCGATGAACGGGCGCGACTTTTGTGTGGGTCGAGCGGGCTATCGCAACACTGCGACGCGCCTTCTCAGTCTTCCGGCCTCGCGAGGCAAGTTTGGTCATACGAGATAATAACAATATTAATGGTTAGAATATTAATTAATTCTCCGAAAGTCAAGAGCGTTGAACTGGGCCCCACCGGTCTTCCGCTACGTCTCGTAACAAAATTCAGGACGACTATACAGATTGCAAGTTGTGCGCGGTATGCCGCGCAATGCTGATGTCAACCTGCCGGTGGTTACTTCGTTATCGCGAAAACATTCCCCACCGCGGCCATGCCTGATCTTCCTTTGTTTGCCACGCTGCTCGCCATGTACGAACTCTCGGACATGGATGAGCTAAATAGCGATGTGACAACACGGCTGATCGCCGAATCTTTAGTCAAGCCTTCCGTTAGCCGCAGCAACGCTGGCGGTTGGCATTCACAGTCTGATCTCGCGCTGCGCCCGCAGAGCTGCTTTCGGACCATGGTGCAGCATATCGTTAACCGCGTTCGGGAGACGGTCGATAAGCAGGCACAGGAACGGGGCGTTAAGATGCCGGCCATGCGCATGGGCGCGCAAACATGGGCTATGGTCATGCGGAGTGGCGACTACACAATCCCGCATGATCACGCCGATGCGCATTGGTCCACCGTGTATTACCCAGACGCAGGCGATGCCGACGAAAAATCATACCCTGATTCCGGATTGCTCGCGTTTGTCGATCCGCGACACGGAGGACGGCCGATGCCCGGCTTGGACCTAGTTGGTACCACGTTCACGGCCAAGGCGAGCACAGGAAGGCTTTACGTCTTTCCAGGTTGGCTGTTCCATTATGTACATGCCTACCGTGGACAAAGGCCGCGTGTATCAGTTTCCTGCAACATTACCTTTGAACTAGCTGCGCCGTTGCGATGACGCGCACGCGCAATTGAGTTCCCGATCGCGAGACTGAATCTGGATCGCGGTACCTTTAGTGCGATGCATCCGAGTCACGCTTCGCTTGCGCTTTCTATGTCTGCTGTAAGTCGTTGGCAGACTCTCGGCCACTGGCCAATAACGGACTTTAACCAGCTGCTGGAAAGAGGTCGACTCTGTGTGAGTTCACAATTAATTATCCTGGCGAGTGTGAAATCACGGTACGGTTTGCAGCGTCGTGGCATATTTGACCGCTGGAGGGCCGCAGGCCCCGATACGGCAGACAGCTATTCTAGATAGCTTCCACGAATCGGGTCAGCGCTTCGCGCTCTTCCCGGCTCATCTGGCGAAAAGCATCGCGCGCGGCTTGTGCTTCACCACCGTGCCAAAGGATTGCTTCGCTAACACTGCGCGCACGGCCGTCGTGCAATAGCGATATGCTGCCACCCACGGTCTGCGCTAATCCCAACCCCCACAACGCCGGGGTGCGCCAGTCACCCGGTCCTGCCGCAAAGTCCGGCCGGCCATCCGCCAATTGCTCGCCCATGTCATGCAACAGCAGGTCCGTGTACGCGTGGAACACTTGATTCGATAATTGCGGCAGGTTTTCGAATTTTCCTGTCTTGAGCGTCGGCACGTGGCATACGTCGCACTGTGCCTGACTGAACAATCTGGCGCCGCGTTTCACGGCTGCGTCGTCAACACTGCGCCGCGCTGGAACGGCAAGGCCTTGCAGCCACAGCTCGAGCGCATCGATTTCGTGATTAATGATTTCAGGCATGTTGCCCGGCAAATGTCTGGCGCAGATGACCTGGACTGCTGGACAATTCTGCTCGGGAAACAAATTTGAATTCACGCCCATATCGCCCACGGCGGCGGCAGCGATCTGCTGCTTCAGGTTCGGGGTATTGGCTTTCCAGCCGAAGCGCCCGAACGACATGCGCTTATGCACCTCATCCCAGACGCGATTTGGCCTGCCGTTAATATTGTAGGCCCGCTGTTTTTCGGCGAGGGCAAGCAATGTGTCTTCCGGTACGGCTTCCAGGAAGCCTGCGCCAACCAGCGGCTGCGCAATGCGAAGCGAGAGCATGATTTGACTGCCAAGCTCCCCGAACTTCAGGTTCTCGATGCGAAGTTTCGGCTTGCGCAGTGACACCGATTCACCATCAGCAAATGCAACTATCAAGTCCTCCCAATCGAGGAACAGGTCGGCTTCATTCGGCACCGCTGTGCCGGCAAAGGCGAAATCCACGCTGCGCCCATCCAGTGAACGGTTCTGTATCTGGTCGCCATAGTCCGGGTGCGGATTCGGGCCGCCGTGCGCATCCGTACCAGGAATGCTCAGGCGCACGAGCATGGACAGCAATTGTTCATTCGATGCTTGCGGTGGCGCGCCGCGACCGGACCCGATGTGGCAAGCGCTGCAACGGTCGGCAATGAAAGTAGGGCCCAGGCCCCAGTCGCCGTTAAGCGAATTTACCGCGGCCCACTGCCGATTGAACACGCTGCGCCCGGTCATGAAAATCTGGCGTTGCTTGGCAGTAAGCACGGCCGCTGGTTCGGAAAAAGCCTGGCGGTCGAAACGTTTGATGGTGAATGAGCCGGCGGACAGCGTCGGATCCTCGTTCGCGTCCTGGCCGATTGCAAAAGTACCCGCCACCAGCATCAGTACCGGCAACAGGACGGTTAAACGTGAACTGCGCTTCGAGACATCTTTGTGCTTGGGCACGGCGATCACCACTCAGCCTGGTGCTGCGGAAGGTAAAGCATAACGCCTCCAGCCGCAGGTTGCACAGAACGCGGTCGCCGACTATCGCCTCGAAGATAGAAGATAGTTGAGCCGCAACTAATCCCGCTGCCCGGACCGCTACTGGTCGAACTCGATATGCTTGATGAACGTCACCTTGCCCTTATCGTTCCTCACCACGTTGTAGCCGTGCACGCCGTCGCCGTTGGGCTCGAAGTTGTAGGTCCCCTCGACGCCCTTCAGCCCACGCGTTGAAAGCAGCGCGCTTCGCACCGCTTCCGGTTCGGTTGACTTGGCTTTTTCGATGGCGTGCTTCAGCAGGAAGACGGCACCGTATGTGCAAGCCGAGTAAAGGTCCGGCTCGAGGCCGTACTTGGCGCGGTAGCGCTTGGCGAAGGTGCGAGCTTCGTCGTTGGCTTCGGTGGCGAAGTCCGCCACGCTGTGCACGCCCCATAACGTATCTCCGGCGAGTTTCATCGCGGTCTCGGTCACGACCGACGTCGAACCGATCCACTCGGTCTGCACGCCCAACTGGCGTAACTGGCGCGCGAAAATGCCGACGTCGGGAGAGTTGGTCATGTAGCTGCCGATAATGTCCGCGCCGGATTTCTTGATCTGTAACACGATGGGAGTGAAATCCTGGGAGTTGCTCGTGTAGCCCTGGATCAACACGGGTTCGATGCCGTGCGCTTTGAGCGCCTCTACCAATGCATTCTTGCCGCCGGTGCCAAAGGTGTCGGTGGAATGCACGATTGCCCATTTCAATTTCTTTAGCTCCTTGACACCGTACTCCGCCATCACCTTCGATGAGTACAGATCATTCGGCCGCACCCGGAAGATCCACGGATTGTTGACTCTCGTCAGGCTCGGGTCGCTGCCGCCGATCAGCGCCGGCACTTTCGATTTCGCGATAGTGGGCGAGGCGGCCTGTACTTGCGTGCTGCGAAGAGGACCGATCACGCCCACCACGCCGGCTTCGATCAGCTTGGTATAGGCGAGCACCGTGGTGGGGTTGGCGCTCTGGTTATCTTCGATGCGCAGTTCGACCTGCCGGCCAAGAATGCCGCCCGCTGCGTTGATCTCGTCGACCGCCAGCTTCGCCCCCTGCACTTGCAGCACGCCGGCTTCGGCCTGTGGCCCGGTCACTTCATCCACCAGGCCGAATACGATCGGGTCCGCGGACAAGACCGGTGCGACAAAAACTGCCATCAGCGAACAAGCTGCGATAAACCTGACAAGTGCGGTTTTCATCTGCTGCTCCTCAGTTTGGTTTTGTCGGCCTGACTTTAACGCGGCCTTATTGTGCCTCAACGGCCACTTGAACGCGTCAGTCGGCTACGAGTTCGAACAAAATGTCCTGCGCGCCTTCCCACAGGACCAGCTTGCCAAACGCTTCCAGATGTTCGTTGCCTTGCTCCACAGTGAGAAAGTGGTTGCCCGCCAGTTGCCCCATCTTGCTGGCGAAGCGAGAACTGCCGTAAACGAACAAGATCTCCGTTTCACTGAAGCCGCCGGGATAGAACAACAGGTCGCCGCGCGAACCGTGACTGGTATGGTTCTCGAATGCCAGACCGGTCGCCATCTCACCCAAAGGAATCCAGACTGCCTCGCCACTCCAGCGCGAATGAATAACCCTGTTCCGGAACGGCAACAGGCCTGTAAACATCGCGCAGGTCGCCGGCGCCTTTGCGGTTTGCGTGCGCGCGATGAACACAAAGGGCCCGGCGGTGATTTTTACGCGCTTGGTCACGATCATATTTTTCCGGAGTCGCCGCGGCTTAAGTATTGACCCATGCCGGCACGCCCAAGCCATCCACTGCCATCGACGATGCACTGCCCGCGCAAGAAAACTTTTTTCACGCGCCCGGTGACGGGGCGTCCCTCAAACAAGGTGTAATCCACACGGCTGTGCTGTTCGGCTGCGCG
>JBJMWI010000139.1:0-21564 GCA_045810225.1 Burkholderiales bacterium | reverse complement strand
CAACCGCAAGCGCCCTGATCACGCTCGGTGGCGCCGCCCTGTTCAGCTGGGTGCTGAGCCGGGCGGGCGTCGGCCAGCTCGCGCTGCAGGCCATGCTGTCGATCACGTCCGATCCGAAGCTGGCCATGCTGGTGTTGATCGCATTCTTTTTTTTGCTCGGCACATTCCTCGAGCCCGTACCCGCGCTGATCATCGTAGTCCCGATCATGGGTCCGTTGATTGCACATCTGGGCTACGACCCGGTGCATTTCGGCATCATCACCATCATGCTGCTGGTGGTCGGCTCGGTCACGCCGCCAGTCGGCGTGCTGGCCATGGTCGCCAGCCGCATCGCCGGCATCAGCTACAACGCTTCGCTTGCGATGCTATCGCCCTTCATCGCAGCCTGGATGATCGTGATTTTGCTCGTGGCCTATGTACCCGGGTTAGTGCTGTGGCTGCCGCGCTTGATGAAGTAGGAACGAGCAGCGCTCTTTCCTGGCGAGCCAAAAAAAGCGGATATCACCACGAAGACACAAAGTCACGAAGAAAGGCGTAGCAAACTGGTTAGCCAGTCTGTCCTTGACGCTGCTTAGGTGGACCGAACTTTCATAAGCTCTGGCTCACCACTCCACCGAATTGCACACTTAAAAGCAAGGATAGGACTTTCTTCGTGTCTTTGTGTCTTCGTGGTGAATTTTTTTCGCACTGAGATTTATGCCTTCAGCAAGTGCCCCTCCTCAATAGTAACCGCCGCCTGATCGCTGCTCCGGGGCCGGATTCTTGTGTGCGTTACCGCACCGAACGCGCTTCGGCCGTCCGCTATGTTTATGTCATTTGTTGGCATCGCCGATCGACTGTTGTCCAATAATTCAGGGCGCGTCCCCCTGACAAATGATGAATGAGTTCAAAATTTTCGGCCGGCTGTATTGGGCGCTTGCGCTGCTGGTATGGCTTGCAGCGGGGTGCGCAAGCAGTGAAAAACGCGTCGACCACCCGATCCCGCGCCTTTACGGCGCGGAAGATCCGCAGTTCGCGCGCGCCATGGGTGAATTGCTGGGTCCCGCGATTCTGCCGGGCAATCGCGTCGAGGTGTTGCTCAATGGGGACGAAATATTTCCGTCGATGCTAAAAGCCATACGTGGCGCGCAAAAAACCATCAATTTTGAAACCTACATTTACTGGTCCGGCGCCATCGGCAAGGAATTTGCCGATGCGCTGTGCGAGCGTGCCCGTGCCGGGGTCAAAGTACATGTGCTGCTGGACTGGGTTGGCAGCTACAAGATGGAGGCGTCCCTGCTTGAACAAATGCAGCATGCCGGAGTACAGGTTGAAAAATATCACAAGCCCACCTGGTACCAAATCCACAGGGTAAACAACCGCACGCACCGTAAGTTGCTCATTATCGACGGCCGGGAAGGCTTCACCGGGGGCGTCGGAATTGCCGATGAATGGTCCGGCAATGCTCAGGATCCCGAGCACTGGCGCGATACCCATTACCGCGTGCAGGGACCGGTGGTCGCGCAAATGCAGTCGGTATTCATGGATAACTGGATCAAGGTCAGCGGCGACGTTTTACACGGCCAGGAGTATTTCCCCGAACTCAGGCCGGTCGGCGTTGGCAAAGCACAGATGTTCAGCAGCTCGCCCTCCGGCGGCAGTGAAAGCATGCGCTTGATGTACTTGCTGGCGATTACAGCGGCAAGCCATTCCATTGAACTCGCGACGCCCTATTTCGTGCCTGATGCTCTGGCACAGCAGGAACTGATCGAGGCCGCCCATCGCGGCGTGCGCATCCAGATTATTACGGTTGGCCCATACACCGATGCCAAGGTGGTGCGCCAGGCGTCGCGCGCGCGCTGGGGACCGTTGCTGGAGGCCGGCATTGAAATCTATGAATATCAGCCGACACTGTTCCACAGCAAGGCAATGACGGTTGATGGGTTATGGACAACTGTCGGCTCAACGAATTTCGACCCGCGCTCCTTCAGCCTCAACGTTGTAGCAATCTTGACCTAGTTCTCTGAGGCGCTTGAGCAGCGCCAGATTGATATCTTCCACCAGGACCTGGACCTATCGAAGAGAATGACGTTGCAGCAATGGCAACAGCGGCCGCGCTCAGAACGGTTTGGAGATTGGGCTGCATCTCTGTTGGGCTCGCAGCTATAACTACGGCGAGCGGCGCAGTTAATTCGCAATGGGATACTCGGAACGTTTCCTTTCTGACGCATGACTGATCCTGTCGCCAGCGGCTTTCCTGCCAGTGTTCTGGCCTGGGTAGATCGCAACATCCTGACCCTCGGCCGCGAAATGCGGCTGTCGTATTTGCCGCCCCTCATGGTTTACGTCGCGGCCGGCATCTCGGGCCTGACTGCCGTAGTCGGCACCTTCTATGTCAAAGAGCGCCTCGGATTGAGCGCCGAATTTCTCGCGGCACTGGGTTTCTGGATGATGCTGCCCTGGGCGCTGAAAATGCCGCTCGGTCATCTGGTGGACTTGATCTGGCGCTGGAAAGGCTTGCTGGTTTATCTGGGCGCCGGACTCATCGCGCTCAGCATCCTCATCATGATTGGCCTGCTGGGTTATACCGATTCGATGAGTGCCATTGCTCCGGTGGAGACCTGGTACGTCGCCGCGTCGCTGCTAGCGCCGATTGGTTACGTGGTACAGGACGTAGTAGCAGATGCCATGACGGTCGAGGCCGTGCCGCGCTACTACGACGATGGGCGCAAGATCGAAGCGGCCGAAATCAAGGCAATGCATACCACCATGCAGACACTCGGGCGCGTCGCCATCATCGGCGGCAGCGTGGGCGTGGCCCTGCTGAACATTTTCCTGCTGCGCGGCGTGGGCGAAATGCCCGAAGCGCAGAAGAATGCGGCGTATCTGTACGTCTATGAGCTTGCGCTAGTCATCCCAGTGGTATCCGTGCTGGGTGTCGTGTTGGCGTCTTGGCTGCGGAGACAGGCGGTAGCGCGGCTGCTCGCCGAGGGACACACGCGCAGTGAATGCCATGCGATTCTGGATCGCCACATCCAATCGCCACCGGTCAACTGGTGGATTCTCGGCGGCGGGCTGGCCTTTGCAATCGTCTCCATTGGTGTTGGCCTCGGGCAGATACCCGGTGCGCAGGAAATCATCTTCTGCTTATCGATGGCGATTGTCATTTTCATGATGTGGCGGCTTACCCGCGAACTCGAGCCCGACGCGCGCCACTACCTGGTGGGTACCGCGATCGTAGTGTTCGCCTTTCGCGCGGTGCCGTTGCCGGGCGCCGGCGCCACCTGGTGGGTCATCGACGTACTGGGTTTCGACCAGCAGTTTCTCGCCACGCTGAATCTGATTGCGTCTGGTTTGACGCTGCTCAGCCTGTTCGTCTTCCGGCGCTTCATGGCGGAGCATTCGATTGCGTATGTCGTGGGCGTGTTGACCCTTATCGGCACGCTGCTGTCACTGCCCAATCTCGGCATGTTCTACGGGCTGCATCACTGGACCGCGGCGCATACCAATGGCGTGGTGGATGCGCGTTTCATCGCACTGGTGGATACCGCACTAGAATCCCCGTTGGGACAGATTGCAATGATTCCGATGCTGGCCTGGATTGCCAATTCCGCGCCGGAAAAGCTCAAGGCCACATTCTTCGCCGTCATGGCTTCGTTCACCAATCTGGCGTTATCCGCATCGCAGCTTGGCACGGAATACCTGAACCGGATCTTTGTCGTTACGCGCGAAGTCAGGGACCCTGCCACCGGCCAGATCACCACGCCGGCCGACTACAGTCAGCTGGGCATGCTGCTGATTACCGTGATCGTGATCGGTGTCGTACTGCCGTTCGCAGCGATTTTGTTTGCACGCTTCTCGCGGTACAGGAATGCATGATAAATGCCGTGACGACGTGACTGCCGTGACGACGTGTCCCACAAGGGGATACCGGGCTACGCCCATAACGGTCGTGACGACGTGACGACGTGAAAATCGTGACTGCCGTCACTATCGTGATTGCCGCAAATATGTGGTACAGCCCTACGTGGTTTAACGCCTCATAAACTTGATAGCCGTTACGACAGTTATGGGCGACAGCCCGGTATCCTAACGACGCAGGGCACGATAGTTACGATAGTCACGGCACTCACGGCATTCACGGCATTCACGATTTCGTCGCGACGTCTTTTAACGCCCCTTGCCTGCCTTCCAGCACCGCATACGTCACCACGGGTTCGGTAATTCCCTTCACCGCAGCTGCCGGCATCGCCGACAGCTTGAACTGCGGATCCAATTCGGCGCGCACGGCTTCGGTCAGCAAAATATCCTGGCCATGCTCGCGCGTGAGCGACTGCACGCGAGCAGCAAGGTTCAGCGTTGGGCCAACCACCGTGTATTCGCGGCGCTCGCGGCTGCCGATGAGGCCGGCCAGCCCCGGGCCGCGGTGAATGCCTACGCCGACTGCAATGCGCTGAAATCCGTTGCGCTCTAGCTCAGCGTTGTAGCGCGCGAGAGCGGCCCGTATGGCGAGCGCGGCTTCCACTGCGTCGTTGCATTGCCACGGGTTTGGCTCGAGTACGCCAAAGAAAATCAGAATGCCGTCGCCAAGAAAAGTCGCGACGCGTCCGCGATGTTCGACCACACTGTTGCTGACCAGCTCGAAATAGCCGTTCAACACACCCGCCAGCGCCGCCGGATCGAGCCGTTCGGACAACGCCGTATAACCCACCAGGTCAGTAAACATTGCCGTGAACACCTTGTGTTCGGCAATGCTGTCGGGGCCATCGGAAAACAGGCGTTCAACCACGCCCGTGGGCGCAAGCAATGCGCAGGATCGTTGCAAGCGTTCAAGTTCCAGCGTTGTTGCATCGATATGTGCGCGCAGTTTGCGCAACCGGGTCCGCTGCCAGACGATGAGCCCGGCCGCAGCCGCGAGCGCTACCCCAAGCAGCGTGAGTGCGATCCTCACGGCGGCATCGCGGCACACAGCCGGCAAAGCGTATTTGCGAGCGACACTACACCGATCGCTTCGACGAATTTCGCTTCCGACAGCCGTTCGCGCAACTCGCGCGCCCGGCGTTGGATTTGATCCGGCTGATACCAGATGGTATCGCGCGCAAACGCCACCAGCGCGGACGTCTCCGCGTCCAGCCCGGGACCGCTCAAGTGAGCCAGGATATGCGCTGCTTCCTCGCCGACCAGCCCTTCGGATTCGAGAATCTGATTGATTTCCCGGCTGGAGCGGTCACATCCAATGCCGCGGCCGATCACTGCGAACATCAGCGCTTTGCAGCGGTTGCTCAAGATGGGCGAAGCCCATACATCTTCGATCGCCGAGGCCAGTACCGGCCCAATGGGCGAGCCGTCGAATTGCAGCAACAGCCCGGCGAAGGGCCCCTGCGGTGGCTGTGCGAACGAAGCGGGTTCCCCGCGCTTGCGCCAACCCCGGATCATCGGGGCAACCAACGGCCGCAGCAGACGCATGAACCAGCGGTCCGCGAGGTGTTCCCAGCTGTACGGCGGCAGTGCCGGGATGGTGGAAATGCGATTGAAAAAGCCAATACACGCAGAGGAAAATGCGAGCTCGTATATTTCGGCTTCGCTGTAACCGGCCGCGCGCAACGGTTCGAGATCTTCGGCCGTCACCAGCGGGCTCGCGCGCGCCATCCGGCGCGCAAAACGTACCGGCGCGGCCAGCTTGGGGTCCATGTCGCCGCTCGCCAGCCGCTGCTCGAGTTGTTCCATGCGCTCTTCGCTCATGCCGAGCATGCGCAACTGCATGCGCGTGGCCGCGTAGCAGTAACGACACGAATTCTCCTGACTGACCGCAAGCGCGATGAGGTCCACCGTCGAAAACTCGAGATGCACCAGCAGCTTGTTATCGACCGCCAGACGAATGGCCGCCTTCGGCAGCCATGGGCAACTCAGGAAATAGCGCACCCAGGCGGGAGCGACACCAACGTCGCGGCGCAAGGCGGCTTCGGCCTGTTTGTTGGGAGCCGGCTGGAGCAGACACTTGTCCCAGGCGACCTGAAGCAATGGACTAGTCATGGGGGAAACTCTACCGGTTTGCAAAGATGCATTATGACGCCACTCGCGGCGCCGGATATTGACTCCGATAAGAAAGCAAAAAGATTATGCCGGCCACTGGCTTCGCGCATGATGATCCGCCGGGACGGAACGATGCGTCATAGGCTGACATGATCACGGTAAACCGCCATGCCAATGGCCGTGACGGCCTAAACGATATGGAACGATAAGATACCGGGTGATGTCGTAACTTTCGGGCCGAAGGAGCCAACATGCGATTAGGCAATCAAGACGCGAGCAACAACGTCGAAGACCGGCGCGGGATGGGCATCGGCGGCGGCATTGGTGTAGGCGGACTAGTGATCGCCGTTATCGCGTACTTCCTCGGCTTCGACCCCAGCACCGTGCTGAACGTAACCCAGCAGGTTGCCCCGCAGAGTGATACACGGCAGGCGCCTACAGGCGCGCCCGGGGACCCCATGGGACAGTTCGTGGCCAAGGTTCTCGGCAGCACAGAAGCCGTCTGGGGCCAGATTTTCCAGCAGTCGAACGCCCGGTACCGTGCACCAACGCTGGTGCTGTTCGACCACCAGGTGCGCTCGGCCTGCGGCATGGCGCAATCCGCCACCGGCCCGTTCTATTGTCCCGGCGATGAGAAGCTTTATATCGATCTCTCATTTTTCCATGACATGCAAACACGCTTCCGCGCGCCGGGCGATTTCGCCGAAGCCTACGTAATCGCGCACGAGGTTGGTCATCACATCCAGAAGTTGAACGGCACGTTTCAGAAAGTCGAGGCCACGCGCGGCCGCGTTTCACGCACCGAAGCCAACCAGCTCTCGGTGCGCATGGAATTGCAGGCAGATTGCCTCGCGGGCGTATGGGGCTATCACGCCGGCACCATGAATCAGCTCGAATCCGGCGACATCGCCGAAGCGCTCAATGCCGCTACGGCAATCGGCGATGACCGCCTGCAGCAACAGACGCAGGGCCGCGTCGTTCCTGAATCCTTTACGCACGGATCATCCGCGCAACGCGTACGCTGGTTCAAACGCGGGATGGACTCCGGACGTCCACAGGACTGCAATACGTTTTCCGGTGGCTCTCTGTAGAGACCGTCACGATATCGACACACGACTTTGTGCGCCACCTGTTGCGGCACGCTGCCACGCGCCGGAATGGCGGAAAAGCGTGGTATGTTAGCCGCACTGGATATCTCAAAAGCCAATTACGGAAATGCTATTCATGTCACCTAGTACTGAAGGGTATCGCCGTGGCCGCGCATACTCCTGACTGGCATGGCGAGAGCGCGCTAGATCCGCTCTCCTCCCGTTATGTCGATATGGAACAACTCGCGTGGCGCAAGACCTCGTTCCCCGGGATCGAGATCAAGGTGCTGCTGCAGGACAAGGACACGGGCTTGATGACCAGCCTGACGCGCATGGCTCCGGGTGCCGTCCTTCCGCAGCACGAGCACGTCGGTGTTGAACAGACTTACGTGCTGGAAGGCAGGCTGGTGGACAGCGAAGGGGAAGTGAAGGCCGGCGAATATGTCTGGCGGCCCGCCGGCAGCAGGCACACTGCCTCTGCCCCCGAAGGTGCCTTGCTGTTAGGCATGTTCCTGCAGCCCAATCGATTTCTCTAAAGCCCTGACTACCCGTCGTCCACCGACGACAACGGCATACCGTTAGCCCTTGACGAAGCTCCCGGTGCGCCGGATCATCATCAAGTGCAAACCGATAGGAGATGCGCTTATGCAGATCAAACCCATCATTGCCACAGCGGGCGTGATTGCGCTCATGCTGCTTGGATACCCCGCCGTGGCGGCTGAAGCACCCGGGCAATCCAGCGCGGCGAACATCGAGCAGGATCCGGAAGCGAGACTAGGCGAGCAACACGCGATGAAGGCCGGCAGGCCTGGAACCAATGTCGCAGTCCACAATACGCGGCCGCGCAATGATCGTCACAAGGATGCGCGCAAGTGCCTCAACGCCGGAAACAACGCAGCGATCTCAAGCTGCGCGCACAAATACCGCTGACATCACACGATAAATCGTCAAAAGGCCGCTGCCTCGAAGCAGCGAATCTCGGACAGCGCATCACCAAGGCTCATCTCTCCCGCAGCGAGTAACTTGCCGACCAGGTGTTCGGTCAGTGATTTGCGCCGGGCCAGCAGCGCCTTGGTCTCAGCGTACAACCGCTCACTCTGCGCTTCCATGATGGCGCGCGTTTCTTCATCCACGTCGCCGGCCTTGCTCTTGTCCTGAGCCAGCGCTCCGAAGTTCAAGCGGGTCTTGCGGTACATGCCCATTTCCCCCACCGCGTGATGCAGCAGCTGGGTCACGCGGGTGATGTCGTTGTGTGCGCCGTTGGTCGTGCCCTCCTCGCCAAAAAACAGTTCCTCATTTGCCATACCGCCCAGCAGAACGCGCACGTCGTGTTCGATGTCGGCTTTGGTTTTCAACAAATTGATGCCCTGCTTGTGGAATACAAATCCCAATGCGTTGTTGCGCGGGTTGGCCTTAAGTGAAATTTTGATGGTCTTCATGTCGGCGAGGATTTGCTGCCAGTTGTCGCCCGCGATTTTGCGCTCGTGCTCGAGGTCCACCAGGAAATGCCCCCACTCGTGCACGGCAATGATGCGACGGTCGCGCTCGCGCTCCTTGGTCGTGTTGGCATTCACATTCCCCAACAGCATGCGTTCGGCGGCCTGCATCAATGTCGGCTCGCCGATCATGTCGCCGACCTGCACGGCCGTAATGCCGGCCTGGTTCACGATGGTTTCCAGATCGGCTGGGCTGCGGCCCTCGGTGACTTCCACCAGATGGCGCAGATCCAGGTCGCGCAATACCTTCTCTGCACGCTGGCTCAAATAGTGCTCGATGATCGCCAGCCGCTCTTCGCGATTTGGCATGCGGAAATCCACTTTCATCTGGAATCGGCGCAGCATGGCGGGGTCCATCTGCATGGTCTCACTGTTGAAGTTACTGGCTACAATCCAGATGATTTCCCCGGCATGCTTGCTGCGCACGCCATCGAGGACGGATAACAGCGTGTTCGCGGTATCGTCATCGAACTTGCGGCGGCCACCACGCTTCATGAACAGGTCCTGCGCTTCGTCGAGGAACACGATGCAGCGCCTGCGCCGCTTGGCCATTTCCATGATGCGGTTCAGCGTATTCGAACCCCCCGCGACAAAACCCGTCTCCAGGTTAGCCGCGGAGTGGAACAGTATCGGCAGCCGCAGTTCCTTGGCGAGATAACTGGCCAGTTTCGTTTTTCCGGTTCCGGCCGGCCCGCTGAACATCACGTTAAATGGTTTGTCGATGCCGTACTCCGCATAGGCCGCACGGCGCTGGTACTGGTCCTTGATCTGCGCGACTTCGGCTTTAATATCGTCCATGCCGACCAGATCATCGATGGAGCCATGCACCTGTCCCGGTTCAATGAATTTCAGTGACTTGTATTGGCTCTTGAGCTGGTAGAACAGGAAAGTCAGCAGGCCGATGGTCAGCAAGCCAGACAGCGCAGCGCTCAGTGCAGCCATCCACGCATCGCTGGCGGATTGCGGGCGCGCGCCGGCAAAGCGCTGGTCGAAGCGCTCCAGCAATTCGCGGCTGCTGTTGGTCAATTCCCCGCGCGGGACGAATACCAGCTTGCCGCCCCATGGCGCGCTGACCGCCTTATCGGCAAAGATCTTGCTCTCCATGTCGCTGGGGTAATACGCATACTGCTTGCCCTGCGATTCAATCAGAACGATGCGCTCTGACACGCTCCAGGTCAGCGGGCGGTAGATCACCGTGATCCGATCAATCGGGTTCGTTTCCAAAAAACTAAGCATCGAACCGGCACCGAACAACACCGGTAGCTTGTCGTTCAACGTCCAGATGCCCTCGCCCGAAACCGACATATTCTTGACTTGCTCGGCTACAGCGGCCTGCTTCTTGAGGAGCATGACCGAATAGGTACCGGTGGCCGGGATCAACACAACGATAAAAAGCACTGCGAGTTTCGTGGCAATCGTCTGGATAACGAACCAGTCCTGCAGCCTGTTGGCGGCTTTCTTGATGATCGGCCAGAAGCCTGTTGCGCCTGGAATGTCTTCGCTGGATTTCGATATATCCGACATGGCAATCCTCACAAAAAATCCGGGGCAATGCGGCAGCACGCGGGGGCGCTGTGTTTCCGTAATGAGATCGGCGCACACTAATTGGCACGCGGGCCATTACCCAAGCCGCGAGCTGCGTCAGGTATTACGAGTTGTTGCTAGAACTTGGCACGATCTCGGTGTTCCGCGCGTTCGAGCCCTATTGCTGCATCGACTCCACGCGCGCCTTTGAACAGCGTGCCGTCGATATTGGCTTCTTCGAAATTTGCACCGGTCACATCTGCGCCACTTAAGTCTGCACCAGACAAGTCCGCGCGAAACAAATTGGCGCGTTGCAAGTTTACATCTTTCAGATTCGCGAAGCGCAGCAATGTCCGGTTAAGATCCGCGCCCACCAGCTTCGCGCCTTCAAGATTGGCTCGGATCAGGTTGGTGCGCATCTGTCCCATGCCCTGATTCTTGATGTCCACCCCGAGGTGCGCACCAGACAGATCGGCATGGGACAAGTCCGCCCCATCGAGTTCCGCGATTATGCGCGCGCCCGCAAGATTGGCGTGATTGAAATTCGGCCGCACCGTTATTTCACCGCCCAGGATTACCACCGACATTAGCGAAGCGCCCGAAAGATCCGCGCCAGAAAAGTCCGCACCCATCAGCCACGCCCCGTTCAAATTGGTGCGCGCCATGTGTGCGTTGCTAAATTTACTCTGCACGAGTTTGCTGGCGAAGAAGCTCGTCCGAACCAGGTTCGCGCCCGTGAAGTCCTGCCGGCTCAGATCCAACCGGCCCAGGTCTTTGCCGGCGAGTGCGTTACCGGTCTGATGTCCCGGCGTTGCGAGGATCTTGCGGACGCTGTCTGGCGTAAGGTCTGCAGCGGCCGATACTCGCGCTAGCAGGACAAGCGCCGCCAATAGGAAATAACAAATGCGCATGCCGAGCATGATGCACTTTTTTTATCGATTGCGGCGCCTTATAAAACCGAGGTGCGGTCGCTGCCTTCGCATTTTGCGTTCCGTCGGTCCGCCATGCGTTTTTTCCACGCGCTCGCAGCTTCGGGTGCCGCGGGCAGCGCCGCAGCCAGATCCCTGATCGAAATACCGCCCAGCGCAGTGGCGGCCGCGTGCTCATAGCGGGACATCACCTGTCCGACCGCGTCCGGGACGGACAAGGCCTCGCTGCTCAACGAGCCGTCTTCTCCAGCCGCACGCACAGCGTCCACGACTTCTTTTGCGCCAATAATTTCGAGCGCGCGCGCCGGCAGCCAGGTGCACGGATCGTCTGTGGTGGAGGCCAGCATGCCTTGCCCTTGCAACGTGCTGAGCACGCCGTCGATCGCGCGTACGGGCATGTGGAGCTCGTGCGCCAATGCGTCCGCGCTCCATGGTTCGCGTCCTTCGAGGTGATGACGTGCAATCAGGCTCATGACCACCAGCGCCAGTCGCTCGCGCAATCGGTTCGACAAGCGCGGCTCGCCACTCTTCTTCACCACATACTCGGGATGTTGGGCGTAGAAGCTCATGTCCGCGCCGAACAGCAGAATCAGCCAGCTCAGGTACAGCCATAGCATGAACAGGATCAGGATCGCAAAACTGGAATAGATCGCCGAGTAGCGCGTTGAAGTCACCACAAATTGCGCAAACGCCCAGCCCGCCGATTGCCATGCCACCCCACCGACCACGGCCCCGGCAATAGCCGGGCCGAGCCGCACCCGTGTATTGGGCATGAACGTGTACAGGAACGCAAAGGCGCCGATCACCAGCGCATACGGCAGCAGGTGCGTTGCCTGCGACGCGAGCCAGCCAATCGCCTCAAATTGGAGCGCTTCGTGCACCACCGAAAGATTGGCCGCAGCCGCCGTGAGCCCAAGCGCCGAAAACACCAGCAACGGGCCCACCAGCAACGCCGAGACGTAACGGCTGAAACGCTCGCCGATGCTGCGCGGACGATTGACATGCCAGATGAAGTTGAACGCCTCTTCAATTTTCTGCGCCAGCGACACGGAAGTGTAGAGCAGCAGCGCCAGACCGACCGAGCCCAGCACGCCGCCATTAATGTTGTCGATGAACTCGGTGATGCGCGAGGTGATCTCGATGCCCTTGTCGCCGAGCGGTTGCAGGAAGCCGAGCAGCACGGGACGAATCTGGTTTGAAACACCGAAGGCCTTCAACACCGAAAAGCTGATCGCCAACAGCGGCACGATTGAAAGCAGCGTGGTGTACACCAGTCCCATCGCGCGTAAGGTCAGCTGGCCAAACGCGAGATCGCGCGCCAGCACCATCACCAGGCGCAGTCCGTGCGTGAGCCAGGCCTGCGCGCGCGACTGGGATGCGCTCGGCGTGCGCCAAATACGCTGGTCGGTCCATTCCAGCAGCCTGTGCATGCGCGAAGTCATGTGGCGATGGTCTTTCGCTTCACGGCCGACTGAGCTCCGGTGATGGGCCTGCAGGCGTGCGCTGCAAGCTTTGGCGTACCGTGGTGAGAATGTCCACGGGCAACGGAAACACGATAGTGGACGAGCGATCGCCCGCAATCTGTGTGAGGGTCTGCAGATAACGCAACTGGATCGCCTCCGGCTGCTGTGCCAGCATCTGCGCCGCCTCCAGCAGTTTTTGCGAGGCTTGCAGTTCGCCTTCGGCATGGATGACTTTCGCGCGCCGCTCACGCTCGGCTTCGGCTTGGCGTGCAATCGCGCGAATCATCGACTCGTTCAGGTCTACTTGTTTGATTTCCACGTTCGAGACCTTGATGCCCCATGCATCGGTTTGCGCATCCAGCGCGCGCTGAATGTCGGTATTGAGCTTGTCGCGTTCCGCCAGCATTTCATCCAGACCATGCTTGCCGAGCACCGAGCGCAGCGTAGTCTGCGCAAGCTGGCTGGTGGCTTCCATGAAGTTCGCCACCTGGATGACAGCATGCTCCGGATTGACCACACGGAAATACACCACGGCGTTGACCTTCACCGACACGTTATCGTGCGAAATGACATCCTGGCTCGGCACGTCCAGTACCACGGTGCGCAAATCCATGCGCACCATCTGCTGTACGCCGGGGATCAGTACGATAAGTCCTGGACCTTTCACGCCGGTGAAGCGGCCGAGCGTGAACACCACGCCGCGCTGGTACTCGCGCAGCACGCGCAGCATCATCGTCAGGAGGACGACAATGATCAGTAACACGCCACCATATCCGATGGTCCATACCATGGCCTACTCCTTATGTGTGCGGTCCAGGTTCCAGCAGCTCGACGGTCAGCACCAAACCATCCAGGTCGACGGCGCGCACGCGGTCCCCGGCATGTAATGGCCCCGCTGCACGCACCCGCCAGCGTTCTCCGCGAATCAGCGCATACGGTTCACCGTCATTCGTCAGTACGACCCCGGTAGAGCCAATGAGTTGCTCCCGCCCGCTGACCACCGGCACCCGGCGAGACGCAAAGGCCAGTCTGGCAACCACGAACAGCACGATAGCGGCCAGCAGCGCAACAACCCCAATCAGCGACATTGGGATGGCATAGCCGCCTGCTTCGGTGTCGATCAGCATGATGGACCCGGCTATGAAAGCGACCAAACCGCCTGCACCCAATACTCCGGACGCGCTCGTAAAGAATTCGGTGACGAACAATGCCACTCCGAGCGCGATCAATCCCAGGCCCGCGTAATTGACCGGCAAAAGCTGCAAGGCAAACAAGCCCAGCAACAAACAGATCCCACCGACCACGCCGGGGAGTACGAAACCCGGGCTCATGAACTCGAACAGCAGCCCGTAAAGGCCGACCATCAGCAGGATGTAGGCAATGGACGGATTGGTGATTACGGCGAGCAGCCGCGTGCGCCAATCCGGGTCGCGATGCACAACTTCGGCAGTCAGCGTGGTCAGCACGTACTTCTGGCCGGCCGCGGAAACTTCCCGGCCATTGAGGCGCCGGAGCAATTGCGGCAAATCCGCCGCAATGACATCGACCACTTTCAGCGCAAGCGCTTCGCGCGCTGACAGGCTCACCGCTTCGCGCACCGCCCGCTCGGCCCAATCCGCATTGCGCCCGCGCGACTGTGCGAGTCCGCGAATGTAAGCCGCTGAATCGTTGATCTGCTTGCGCCGCAGGCTTTGCTCGCTGGACGGCGCATCATTGTTTTTCTTCCCCGCTTGCTCGCGCGGCTTTTGCTCACCCGGCTTGTCAGCGCCGCCCAACTCGACTGGCGTGGCGGCGCCCAGGTTCGTTGATGGGGCCATGGCGGCAATATGGCTGGCGTACAAAATGTATGTGCCGGCACTCGCAGCGCGCGCGCCGTCCGGCGCAACATAACTTGCCACGGGCACCGGGGAGGCAAGGATGTCGCGAATGATGGAGCGCATGGACAGGTCCAGCCCGCCGGGGGTATCCATGCGCAATACGATCAGCTGAGCCTGCACCTTAGCGGCGTACTCAATGCCACGATGCACGTAATCGGCGTTGGCGGGACCGATGGCGCCGTCCTGTGTGAGGATCACAACTGGTCCGCCCGGCTGCGCTGCCGCAGCAGAGATCCAGCAAAACAGCAGCATTGCAATCTTACGCACCGACCACCTGTGAGGACGTCCGGCGGCGCTACCCCCGCAATGAAAAGGGAACTGAGCGCCGCGCATCACTAGAGTAGCGGAATTGGCATTTGCGTGGTGAGGGAACTATGCAGTGAACGATACAGTGAACGATACCGTCTTCCATTCAGTGTGAGGTAATCGGTCGGCTGACACCCAACGGCTCATGAGACAGCGCCATATCGATCGGAACAACATCCCGCGCCTGCACTCGAACTTGGCGCCAGGCATCTCTGCGGTGACTCAAGAACTATTACCTAACAACTTGCGGTCTCCCGAGGGTTAAATTGGTTGTGTCCGATGATTTATGGTTGCGGTTGAAAGATTGGGGCCCGGGCCGGACCGCTCGGGAAGGCGTGCGCAGGATGCGAAAACGCCTGTGGTTCTTCGACGAGATCCGCATCATGAAAAAAAATATCGTACGACTTCCGGTCCATCGATCCATGGACGTGATGACGCACTTTGATGTGCAGCGCATCATGGAACTCAATCAGGCCACTGGCCACGCGACCACGGAACAGCGTGTCCGGCTACGCCTCCGGCACGGTCTGCGCTTCTACGCGTCAACGGTGCGCGGTATCCCGGTTGCGACCACCTGGATTGTGCCGCAGGGACAAAGGTTTTTCGATGAATGCGGTTATGCTCTCCGCGTTCCGGCCGACGACTTGTGGATACGGGATATGCACGTTGCGCCTTGGTCGAAGGGCCGGCGCGTGTTTTCCGCATTCCTGGATCACATCGTGAAAACATACCATCCAGAGGTGCGTCATCTGTGGTCCGACATCGAAGCACATACCCCGGCATCCTTGCGAGCGCACCGCAACTACGGCTTTCAGCCCGTATGTACGCTTAAGGTGCTCCATGTAGCGGGATCGCTGATGATGCGCACGCTACCGCGTGCCCCGGCTAGTTGCGCGGACGGCTTCAAGCTTCCGGCCCGCGTACTGGCGACCGGACCACGATACCGAACGTACAAGGCCGCGCGCCTGATGTAAACGGAAGGCAGCCAACAGGGCCAGCTTATAATCCCTGCAAAAGGGAGCGGCCATGGATTTCAGCCTCACTGGTGAGCAGGAACAGTTGCGCGATACGGCGCGAAAGTTCGCCCAAGTCGAACTAACGGCGCTTGCACGCACGCTGGAGGAGAAGAACGAGTCGGTCCCCGACCACATGATGGAGCGCTATGCCGCGCTCGGTTATCTCGGCATCAATCTTCCGCAAGCGTACGGGGGCCATGGGCTTTCGCATCTCGACGCAGTCATCGTCCTGGAAGAATTTGCAAAAATTTCGCCAGCGGTCGCCTTCCCGGTGTTCGAATCCTGTTTTGGCCCCGTCCTGGCCATCGCGCATTTCGCGCCGGAGGCCTTACGCAAGCGCCTGATTCCGGAAGTCGTCGCCGGCAAACATATGGTGGCTGTTGCGATGTCGGAGCCGGAAGCCGGTTCGGCGCTGACTGATTTGCGCACGCGCGCGACAATAGAAGGCGCCAGTGTACGACTCAACGGCCAGAAACGCTGGTGCTCGGGCGCAGGCCACGCCGGCGGTTATGTGGTCTATTGCCGCATGTCCGATGCGCCGGGCGCGCGGGGTATCGGGGCAGTGTATGTGGAAAGAGGCAGCAAGGGATTTACCTTCGGCAAGCGCGAGCAGCTAATGGGTTTTCGCGGCATTGCGTCGGCGGACATGTTTTTCGATGATGTGCGCGTGCCCGCGGAAAATGTGGTGGTCTCCGCGGGCGACGGCTTTCGCAAGCTCATGGAGGCGTTCGACCTGGAACGCTGCGGTAATGCAACCATGAGCCTTGCCATCGCACAGGGCGCACTCGATTACGTGCTCGACTATGCGCAGGAGCGAAGCCAGTTCGGTAAGCCAATTGTGGATTTCCAGGCTGTGCAACTGCGGCTTGCAGACATGGCCATGAAAGTGGAAGCCTCTCGCCTGCTGATCTACCAGGCCGTATGGGGCGCATCCGCAGGCCTGCCTTCCATTCGGCAAAGCTCGATCGCGAAGTGCTTCGCCAACGAGATGGTGCGTGAAGTCACCGGCCACGCCTTGCAGATGATGGGCGCGTATGGCTACAGCAAGGATTACCCCATGGAGCAGCGCATGCGCGACGCCTGGGGCTGGGGCATCGCCGGCGGCGCGATCGATATCCAGAAAACCAACATTGCTTCGGCGCTTATCGGCCGGCGCTTTGACCAACGTCGTTGAACCCACTAGCCGCGCCGCCATTTGTTATCCCCAGACTGCATTGAACGTCTTTTCACTGCAGCCTGAACCGGAGGAACGATGAAGATCAGAAGCATTGAAACGCTGGCGTGCGATGCGGGTTGGCGTAATTACCACTTTGTGAAACTCACCACCGACAGCGGCATCGTCGGGTGGAGCGAGTTTGACGAAGGCTTCGGTGTACCCGGCGTGAGCGCGGTCATTGACCGGCTTTCGGCGCGGGTCATCGGCCAGGATGTCAATGCCCATGAGCGCATTTACGCCGAGCTGTATTGCGCTACGCGGCCGGGCGCGGGAGGCATCGTGGCGATTGCCATGGGCGCGATCGAAAACGCCTTGCTGGACGCAAAGGCAAAGGAACTGCGTGTGCCCGCATACCAGCTGCTGGGCGGAAAGATCCGTGATCGGATTCCCGTCTATTGGTCGCACTGCGCCACCTGGCGCATTTTCCAGCCCGATTACTACCGGCCACCGATCACCAGCATCGAAGGCGTGCGCTCAATTGGGCGCGAAGTGCGTGAAAAGGGCTTCGGCGCGCTCAAAACAAACATTTTTTTATACGACGCCGACGGCGGCAATGCGCGGGGCTGGGGACCAGGATTTGCGCTGCCGTTTTCTCCTGAGCTCAATGTCGACCGAACCATACTGCGCAATTTGCGCCGACATCTCGAAGCGTTGCGCGAAGGCGCCGGGCCGGACGTCGACATCCTGCTCGATCTCAACTTCAACGCAAAAACTGAAGGCTATCTGTCCATCCTGCGCGCGCTGGCCGATTTCGAATTGTTCTGGGTGGAAATTGACAGCTACGATCCCGCGGCACTCGGCTATATCCGGCGGCAAAGCCCACATCCAATAAGCTCGTGCGAAACATTGATGGGACTGCGAGAATTCATGCCCTATTTCCGCGAGCAGGCGATGGACGTGGCGATTATCGACGTGCCGTGGAACGGAGCATGGCAATCGATGAAGATCGCCGCAACGGCAGAAGCCCATGAACTCAATGTGGCACCGCATAATTTCTACGGACACCTATGCACGATGATGAACGCCCATTTCGCCGCGGCGGTGCCGAACTTGCGCATCATGGAGGTCGATATCGACCGCATCGCCTGGGATCACGAGCTGTTCAGTTACGCGCCGCAGTTCCTGGATGGGCAGTTGGTACTGCCGGATCGGCCCGGCTGGGGAACGGAACCGTTGGAGGCTGCACTCCGCGCGCATCCGCCGACGGCCCGTCGCGGCATCGTAAGCCGGGCAGCTAACGACGAGAAGTAGTTTTTACCGACGCGATCAAAACCGCGTAGTCAGACCCAGCAGCACTTCGCCCTGCGAGACTGCATCCCCCTTGATGGAGAACACGCAGCCACCCGAGCAGAACACGCCGCCATGGCTGTTGACGAGCGTGCCGTATCCACGCGCTTCCAGGCGCATTGCGAACGTCTTGCCCAGCGGCAATTGATATCCCACGCCGATGTTGATGGACGGATAGAGTTCGGTCTTGAGTCCGCGCCCCGGGTTGAACATCGTCGCCCCGATGCCCCCAACAAGGTAACCACCCTTGCTGACTTGACCCTCCCAGAAATAACTGCCACCGAAGTGCAGGTAGCCGATGTCCATTGACAATTTATTGCTCCCCGACAATAGCGTGGAGTCCAGGGAAAGGTTGGTGCGTTGGTAGCTCGCGAACACCTGATACTGCCGCGCCTCATCGAGCGGGATGTCCAACGCGATTGAAGCCGAACCATTGGATTCGAGTGACAGTGTCTCCCCCGTGTTGGCATCGGTGAAATGACCACCACCGCGATAACCGCCATACACGGTTAAGGCATAGTCCTTGTCGCCCGCGATGGCGGGCAGCGCAGTCAGAACGGCGGCTGCAATTAAGACTTTCGATAGCATCGGCGATGAATGGCTTTAAGCATGGCCAAGTATATTGCCTTGGTCCGCAGCCGCTGGCGAGTGCCAAATATTTTTTCCCGGGTAAATTGTCCGCACGACCCATCGGCGGGCGTATGGGTCACGACATTTATTCACGACATTTATGGGCGCACTCCGGCACCCCGCAATGGGGCACGGCGTTCAAGGGATTTACCCTATATACGCCACCGCTTCGATTTCCACCTTCAAACGCGGGTCCACCAGTGCAGTAACTTCAACCAAGGTAGAGGCAGGTCGATGCTCGCCGAAATATTGGATCCGGATCGGATTAATGAGCGGCCGCTCGGCAATATTGGTCATGAAGATGGTGACCTTGACGACTTGCGCGGCGCTCGCTCCCGCGTGACGCAGGCAGGCATCCACGCTGGCCAGCGCAACGCGGAATTGCTCGACGGTGCTCTCCGGAATAGTGCCGTCTGCATTGATGCCGACTGAACCCGACACCCAGACATGCTTGTCTGCGCGCACGACATGGCAGTAGTGGCTGACGGGCTTCGGCTGGTTCGGCAAAAGATGGCGTACTATCATGGCGCGGTCCCGTTGTAGGTTTGAAGCGTTGCCAAGCATAGAGCAGAACGAGCGTCTTGATGGAATTGGCGCAATACAGAGCATCAGACGGCTGCCTTGATGTTCTGATAGGGGTACGCATCACCGCTTCGGAATGTGGCTACCGGAGACTCTGCAACTGCCAACCCGCCGTGTGGTCACAGGTAACATCGCAGCCATCTAGCATGTCGTCAGTCCAAATACGTTTCTATGAAGAGCTGAACGATTTCCTGCCGCCGGAGCGGCGCAAGGTTAGCTTCACGCACGAACTCACGCGGCGCACTTCCGTCAAGGACTGCATCGAATCCTTTGGCGTGCCGCACACCGAAGTCGAAGTCATCCTCGCTAACGGGCAGTCGGTGGACTTCTCGTATATTGTGCGGCCTGGCGATCGCATCAGCATCTATCCGATGTTCGAGAGCCTGGATATAAGCCCGTTGCTGCGGTTGCGCGATAAACCGCTGCGCGACCCCCGCTTCGTGATTGATGTCAATCTTGGACAGCTTGCACGCTACCTGCGGCTGCTGGGCTTCGACGCGATCTACCGCAATAATTTCACCGATACGGAACTCGCAGCACTGTCCAGTGAAGAAAGGCGCATGCTGTTGACCCGCGACCGCGCGCTGCTCCGGCACAAGATCGTTACGCGCGGCTATTTTGTGCGCGCGGTTGAACCAAGGGAACAAGTCAGGGAAGTCCTGGCCCGCCTCGACCTCTACCGGGCCGCGCGACCTTTTACCCGCTGCCTTCGCTGCAACGGCGAACTGGAAGTGGTGGAAAAACAAGCGGTCCTGCATCAACTGAAGCCAAAGACCCGGCAGTACTACGACTACTTTCGCAAGTGCAAGTCATGCGCGCATGTGTACTGGAGGGGAAGTCACTTCGCCCGTATGGAGAAGCTGTGCGAGTATTTTGGGACACCGGCATAACGGCGGCTCACGAGATTTACCGGACTACAATGATCAAAAACTGCAGCACAGTGACCTGCTTGAGCGTTGTCTGAAGTCAGTCCAGTTTCGCCAGCCGCGTGAAGTCATACCGACCCGGTCCCTGCACAATCAGAAATTGGCAGTCCGTAATTGAAGTGTTCACCGCGGTGTGTGGCATGCGCTCCGGCACGTTATATCTATCCAGCGGGTTCAGCACGGTAATCCGCTCGGGGTTAATTTCACGTACCTCGAATGTCCCAGTCAGGCAAATGAACAAATCGGCGTTGTCCGGGTGAAGATGCCAGGGCACACACTCCCCCGGCGCGAGAGTGAGATCTACGACTCGAAGCTCCGCAGTCTCGGCGATCACCGAAGTGCGTTTGATCTTGTATTCGTTTTCCCAAGGCCTGGTATTGGGGCTCGGCATGACTTTTTGCTCGTTCAACCTCGGGCGGCTGGAAATTGAAGTTTATTTGACTATGCAGGGTCAGCCAAGCAATGCATGCATCCAGGACGACCGTTCTGAACCATGCGAATCCCGCTCTTCCGGTCTTTCTCACGTGCCCGCTTCTTCTCGATTTCGCTCTAGCCGATTCCAACAGCATGTTGAACCGTCAATAATTTCTTTGTTGCGCGCGCTCGCGCACTAAGCGTTCGTGGGTCGTAGATCGTTCCGGGGCGTTGACTGACGAATACGGCGGCAGTACTCTCGCATAAGCCGGCGACTTTGTTGTAAAAAACAGGATAGATCGGCGCAATGTTTCTAAAGGGAGGAAGCATGAAGGACTATCATTGCCCTCACTGCGGGCAGTCGACTTTCACGACACTGTGCACGGATTGTCAGGCCGAGGGGATCCGGATCGACGAGACCCGATCAGTGTTCCACCTCGGTCGCTGCCATCGATGCGGCCATGTCGATGATGAACCATGTATTGCCCGCGCTCGACTGCGAAAAACTGCGGTATCCGGGAAGAGCACGGACGGTGCCCTGAAAAGCCTGAAGCAAATCGCTTTTAGATTCGCCACGCGAGCCGCGGGAGTGATTCGGAGCAGCTCTATCCGCACCCGGTAAGACAAGCAAACAGTCAGACAAGTCGGCACAAGTCACTTGCTCTGTGCCATCACGCGAGTCGCACGTTCGCTTGGGCTCTATGACCGCGGTGGCACGCAACGCGACGGGTAATTAGCTCGATGTGCCCGCTGTTGTGAGCGGGACCGTGGTCCATTGAAGCCTCCTCAGCAGTAACG
>JBJMWI010000138.1:0-64024 GCA_045810225.1 Burkholderiales bacterium | reverse complement strand
CACCTGCGGCGGACTGGGCTACTTCGCTCACTGGTGCCTGCAAGGTCAAGCCAGGCAGGTGCTCTCCTACGAAAAAAATCCGGACGTCCTCTGGCTGCGTACCCTCAATCCCTGGTCCCCGCCGCAGGACAGCGAGAGATCGACATTGACGCCCGGCGATATTGTGGAGCAGATCGCCAGCCTGGCCGATGGGTCGGTCGACGCCATCCTTCACGATCCGCCGCGCTTCGGCATCGCCGGCGAGCTTTACTCGCAAACGTTTTACGACCACCTTGCGCGCGTAATCAGGCGCAACGGCAAACTGTTCCACTACACGGGTACGCCGAACAAACTCACCAGCCGTCGCGATGTGCCGAACGAAGTAGCGAAACGCTTGCGTCGGGCGGGGTTCGTCGCGAAGTTGCACGGCGATGGGGTGCTGGCATCGAAGGGGTGATGCTTCGAGAGCCATGAGCCGCCCGGACCGGTTGTTACGGCTGGACACGGAAGCGGCCTTTGAATTATAAGTACCCTCGAATTGACAGGTATCGGCTCATCCACGGTCGAGCCTAGAGTGTCCCGCACATCTATCTTTAGGAGAAGCCATGGAACAGCCGCCTATCAGCCGCCGCCGTCGTAGTCTGCTGCAGGGAGTCAGTGCTGCCACGGCGCTTGGTACGTTGGGTTTCCCGGCAATCGTACGCGGCCAGTCCGATGTACTACGCATCGGACATCTGACGCCGCGCACGGGATTCCTGGGGCCGGTCGGCGAGTATGCGGTGATGGGCATCAATCTCGCGGTGGAGGAAATCAATGCCGCAGACGGGGTCATGGGTCGTAAAATCGAGCTCATCGCCGAGGACAGCGTAAATCCGCAAACTGCCTCCACCAAAGCGGAACGCTTGATCGAGCGCGACAAGGTATCGGCGATTATTGGCGAGATCAGCTCGGCGTCGGGCCTTGCCATTGCGCAGGTTGCGCAGCGCAACCGCACATTGTTCTTCAACACCGGATGCAACTCCGATGACCTGCGCGGAAAATCCTGCAACCGCTACATGTTCCACACCGAAGCACCCAACACCATGTATGTCAATGCATGCGGACAAGCGCTGCTGCGCGAAGGCATGGTGCAGGGGAAGAAGTGGTACAGCCTCACGGCCGACTACGCGTTCGGCCACGACTTGCTCAAAGTCGCCAAACGCTTCATGACTGCCAACGGCGGCCAATTCGCCGCGGATGAACTGGTGGCGACCGACATCACTGATTTTTCGCCTTACATGCTGAAGATTCGCAACGCCAAGCCAGACATCGTGGTATCCAATCTGGCCGGCAATCAGATCACCGTGTTCATGAAGCAATACATTGAATTTGGCCTGCAGTATCCGGTTGTGGGATTTGCATTCGACACTGCGCTGGCCTGGGGCGCCGGCAAAGGCAATGTCCTGGGCACGTGGCCGCTGGTCTGGAGCCACGAAGTGAAAACGCCTGCGGCAAAGAAATTCACCGAGGCGTTCATTAAGAAATATGGCCGTCCTCCAGAGAACCAGGCTTGGGGAGATTATTTATCAGCCAAGCATCTGGTCCAGGCCATGAACGAATTGAAGTCGACGGATTCAACCAAAATTGCGGAATACCTGGAGAAGGGTGCGAAGTTCGACGTGCTGAAAACCCGCGAGGGCTACTACCGCAACTGGGACCACCAGTTGATGCAGGAGATGTATACCATCCGCTTCAAGCCGGCGGCCGAAGTCAAGGAACGCTGGGATCTTTTCACGGTGTCTGCCCCAGTGCCGGAGGCCAAGCAAAGTCTGGAAGTCATCGCACCGACGCGCGAGGAAAACAACTGCACGATGCCGGCGTGATGTGATCTGCGCGCCGCGCGGCTGATCCAACCCAAGCGCAGCGCTTCGCATGATGCTGATTCCGATTTTCGAGCAGATCCTGAACGGGTTGCTTGCCGGTGCGTACTATTTGCTGATTGCGCTCGGGCTATCGCTCATCTTTTCTCTGGGGGGCTTGGTCAACCTCGCGCATGGCGCCTTTTATGCGCTGGGTGCTTATTTTGCCGTCAAGCTCGCGGATCACATCGGATTCGCCGGTGCATTCTTGGTGTCGCCGGTCCTGGTGGCTGTGCTTGGATTGCTGGTGGAGCGCTTCCTGTTCCGCCGTTTCTACCGAGAAGATCCGGCGCTTGGCCTGCTGCTGACGTTCGGACTCGCGATGGTGGCCGAACAGACATTGCGCCTGGTGTTCGGGGCCGCGCCGCTGCCGTTTTCCATTCCGGATGCGCTGAAAGGCCAGGTTCTTGCCGGTGATTTTATTTACTCGCGATATCGGCTCGCGATGCTCGGCGCTGCGGTCGCGGCTGTTGCGGCGCTATGGTATCTGCTGCAGCGCACGCCGTTCGGCCGCGTGGTGCGGGCCGGCGTACAAAATCCGGATATGGTGGCCGCACTCGGCATTTCGCTCGCGCCCTACATGTCGGGCGTCGTGGCGATCAGCGTGGCATTGGCGGCGCTGGCCGGTGTGCTGCTCGCGCCGATCACCGGAGTACATCCGGCCATGGGAGCGGAAATCCTCACGGCTTCGTTTGTCGTCGTGGTCATTGGTGGCTTGGGTTCGTTCTGGGGCGTTGTTTATGCCGCGCTGATTGTCAGCGTGGTGCGCGGACTGACGGCGTATTTCTTTCCGCCGGCTGCGGAATCTTCCATGTACCTGCTGATGCTGCTGGTGCTGCTGTTCCGGCCGCGCGGACTATTCGGCGAACGCATCGTGCGCTTCGAATGAAGTTATTGCGCTCGCCGCTGGTGGTCTCCGCGCTGATCGTTGCGGTGCTGCCTTTTGCGCTGCTTGCCGGCGGACTCACGCTCACCAGCGCAACCGACGTCGTGATTTTTGCTATTGCCTGCATGGCGCTCAATGTGCTGGTGGGCCACACCGGCCTGGTCTCATTCGGTCACGGTGCCTGGTTCGGCCTGGGCGCGTATGCCGCGGCGCTATCGCAGAAATACTGGTTCACGGCATCCGTGTTATGGCCGTCGCTGTTCGCGCTGGTGTTTCTGCTGGCCGCTGCTGCTGTGGTGGGCTTTCTGGTGTTGCGCCGGCGCGGTGTTTATTTTTCTTTGCTGACCTTGGCCTTCTCCGCGTTGACGTATGCGATTGCATTCCGCTGGACCGCGTTTACCGGCGGCGAGAACGGACTGGGCGGCGTGACGCGGGCGACCTGGTTCGGCCTGAATCTCGAAGACCGCTGGATTTACTACGGGCTGGTGGCCATCATCGGACTAGCGGTGGTGCACCTGCTTGGTCGATTCCACCGCTCGCCGATCGGCAGCGTGCTGCTCGGCATCCGCGAGAACGAACAACGTGCGCAGTTCGTGGGCTATGCCACCACGCGCTACAAGCTCATCGCATACATTGTGTCGGCCGCGCTGACCGGTATCGCGGGCGTGCTGTTCGCTTTCCATCACCGGTTTGCCTCCGCGGATCCCATGGCCGTGGCGTTCTCCGGAGAACTGCTGGCGATGGTGATCATCGGTGGCATGCGCAGTCTTTTGGGCCCGGCGCTCGGTGCGCTGTTTTACGTACTGTTCCGCGAATATCTGTCGATCTGGACGCCGAATTGGCTGCTGTTCTTCGGCTTGTTGTTCGTCGGCTTCGTCATCTTTTCCCCGACCGGGCTGGTCGGCGTATGGCGCAAGCTGACTGCGCCGATGCGCGCTCATGCCATCGAAGCGGCGGCGATGGCGACGCGCAACATCGAAGCCGATGCGCCCATACCGCAGTTTCTGACGTCTGCCACGCCGCGCGTCGGCGCCGTGCTCGCAGTCGACGGAATGGCGAAAGCGTTCGGCGGCATCCACGCCGTGCAGGACGTCGGTCTCGCGGTGAAGGATCGCACGCTGCATGCGTTGATCGGTCCGAACGGCGCCGGCAAGACCACGCTGTTCAATCTGGTTTCGGGGCTGTACCTTCCCGATCGCGGTTCGGTGCGTTTGTGCGGTCGCGACATCACCGGACAGGCGCCGCATCGCAATGTGGCCGCAGGGCTGGCGCGATCGTTTCAGATTACCAACCTGTTTCCGGCGCTCAGTATTGAAGAAAACCTGCGCCTTGCCGTGCAGGCCCGTGATGACAGCCGCTTCGACGGCTGGTCTGACATCGCGTCGATTACATCGGTCAATCAGACGACGCGCGAGCTGATCCGTTTCCTCGGTTTGTCCGGCATCGAGCGGGCGGAGGCGGGCCTGTTGTCGTACGGAGGCCAGCGACTGCTCGACATGGGACTTGCACTGGCAGCGCGTCCGCAGCTTGTGCTGCTCGACGAACCGCTTGCCGGACTGGCCGCGGCGGAGCGCGAGCGCGTCGGGCTGCTGATCAAGCGCATCTCGCGGGAAATTCCAGTCCTGCTGGTCGAGCACGATATCGATCGAGTGCTGGCGCTGGCAGACCGGATCACGGTCATGAACGAGGGGCAGGTGCTGATCGAGGGCGACGCTGAGCAAGTAAGGCGAAGCGAGGCCGTGCAGCAGGTTTATATCGGCTCGGGAGTCTCTGTGCTGGCGGCGCGCCCGCGTACCCATGCCACGATCACCAGCGCGGTACTGCTTTCACTGCGGCATGTCGATACCTTCTACGGAAAAAGCCATATCGTGCGCGACGCTTCGCTCGAAGTGCGCGAAGGCGAAATTATTGCGCTGCTGGGTCGGAACGGTGCCGGCAAGTCGACGTTGCTCAAAACGATCATCGGTATCGCGCGTAGCGGCGGTGGCAGCATTTCGCTTGGCGACGCAAGTCTCAGCGCATCGCCGGCTGCGCAAAATGCCCGCGCCGGAATCGGTTATGTGCCGCAAGGACGCGGCCTGTTCGCTGGCATGAGCGTGCGGGCCAACCTGGAATTGGGGCGGCTCAAGCGCGGCACCGGTACAGGCGCCGTGTGGACCGATGCAAAAATTATGGAATTTTTTCCGCGCCTGAAAAATCGTCTCGACACGCCAGCCGACTTTCTGTCCGGCGGGGAACAGCAAATGGTCGCCGTGGCGCGCGCGCTGTCCGGCCATGTGCGCGTGCTGCTGCTCGATGAGCCGTTTGAGGGTCTTGCGCCCGCGGTCGTCGAAGAGCTGTTCGAAGTGTTCGACCGGCTGCGCGGCGAGATTGCGATGATCATTGTCGAGCACAATCTTGATCTGGTGCTTGCCCTTGCGGATCGGGCTTATGTGCTGGAGCGTGGCAGCGTCGTGCACGAAGGGCCAGCAGCAGCGTTACGCGAAGATATCGAACTGCGGCGGCGGGTGTTGTGGATGTAACGTTGCAGGCGTAACGGGTTAAAAAGCCGGGAGCATTACGTTACGACAATGACATTCCAGTTGCTGCGTATGGCAATTACCGAGCCATTATCTGTTTACGCTCTTCACCTTATACCGCCTTGCACCGGGCGGCCATCGGCGCGCCAGCGCAGCATGCCGCCGGCCAGATTGGCGACTTGTTTGATGCCAGCCTGTTCCAGCAGGACGATCGCTTGCGCGGAGCGCGCGCCGGAACGGCATACGGCGACGATCGGGCGACCGGCATCCAGTTCTCCTAGTCGGCGGGTCAGATCGCCCAGCGGAATAAGTTTTGCGCCGGCAATATGTCCCAGCGGGCCGTTGTACTCGGCCGGCTCTCGTACGTCGATGATTTGCACGGCCTCTGCGCTTTCCTCGAGCGCATGCGGCTGGATTTCCCAGATACCGGCGAATGTGTACGTCAATGCGGCCCAAGTCGGCGCAGTGAGCGACACGGTGTCGTCGTCAGGCTTGCCACATAATAAATTGGCCGGTATGGCGACATCAATCTGCTTTGGATGCGGCAAGCGCATGTTCTCCATGTAACCAACGAAGTCAGCTTCAGCGATTTGGCCGCCCAGACGCGGATTGAACCGCTGCTCTTCCGCGACGCTGGTCACTGACAGACCGCGATAGTCGTGTGCAGGATAGAGCAGGCAATTTTGCGGCAGTGTGAGGATCTGCGAGTGCACCGAGCGGTACAGCATGTGCGGGTCACCATGCTGGAAATCAGTGCGCCCGCTGCCGCGAACCAGCAAGCAATCGCCGGTGAAGGCCATGCTTTCGTCATCGAGCACATAGGTCAGGCACCCATTGGTATGGCCTGGAGTGGCGCGTACCTGGAGCGATCTTTTGCCGAATTCCATTTCGTCGCCATGCGTGAGGTAGCGATCTGCTCCCACTGCACCGGTTACCTGCGCCAATGCAATCTGGCTGTCGAATTGCTGCTTTAGCAGCCACGCGCCGGTAACGTGGTCCGCGTGGACATGGGTTTCCACAGTTACGCACAGCCGTAATCCAAGTTCGTTCAGCAGCGCCGCGTCGCGTCGCGCCTGCTCGAACACCGGGTCGATCAAGACCGCCTGGCAGCTAACGCTGTCCCCAAGCAGGTAAGTGTAGGTGCAAGACTGCTGGTCGAATAATTGCCTGAAGATCAGCATGCAAGGTCCGACATTAAAGGCCTGAAAGTGGCACGCGCATATTAACCCAGGCGTTTGCGTGCGGAGCGCTCGCGTTTATCGCCTGGTCTGGAACTGACTGATGTTTCAAGATTTGCCCACCAGCCGATCCTCCACCCAACTGATGTGTTCGCGCAGAACGTAGAGTTGATCCGCAAACGCGAGCGGCGGATGCAAATTGTTGACCGAAGACTGAATGCTGTTCAGCCGCTTGCGAATGTTTTCTTTGCTCTCGGGGGTAGGATCGGTGAACATATCACGCTCTATCGCCATCAAGCCGCCATACCATTTGTAGATGCGCGAGCGCATGCGCCAGCGGTAGATCGTTGGCACCAGGCGGAATGCGGGAATCAATATGACCACCAGCGGCACCAGCACGACAAGGAATCGATCCAGCAGGCTGGCGAGCCAGAACGGCAACTGCTTATAGAGAAAAGGCGTTCCGGACCGGTAGAAACGTTGCGCATCCGGGCTGATTGGAAAATCGCGCTCCAACGGCGCCGGGAACTCGCCGGCCTTTCGGTACATGCCAGCGGGACGATGGATTTCCTGCGCGGCCGAGATCAGCAGATCCGACAACGCGGGATGCAGGTCATCGTGCGCAATCAGTTCGACCGCCGGACCGACCAGTTCTACGTCGCGTGGCGGCAAATTCAAGCCCAGATCGAAAGCGCCTTCCGGCAAAATAAGCCGCGACAGGAATTTTAGGCGCCGCACGTAACCGTCTGCCTGCCTGAAATTCATCAGCCTCATGCCGGGCAGCTTGAGCAGATCGCGGGTGACTTGGCCGCGGACCAGTTCTCCCATCAGGAAAGCAGCGTCGATCTTGCCCTTCTTGAGCGCTTCGACTGCATCATCGCCATCCAGATCCACCAGGCGAGTAGGACCTTTGTCCATGCCGTTGGCCGTCAAGAATTTCATGGCCACGGCATGAGTACCACTGCCTTCCGGCCCGATTGCGATGCGCGCACCCGAGAGGTCGGTCAACAATTCAACCGGTTTCCTGCCCCGGTAGATCACCAGTACCGGCTGAACGAACATAGTGCCGAGCGATGTCAGTCCGGCGATATCGACGCCGTCGGTCAGCCCGCCGAGTACGAACCCCACATCGGCGTGCGCTTTGGGATCAGTCAGGCGCCGAAGGTTGTCTTTCGCACCATCGGTCTCAACCACTTCCACTTTCACACCGCTCCGCGCAATGATTTTCGCGTAACGATCTGCAGTCGTGTAGTAGCTGCTCTCCTTGGGGCCGGCCAGCATGACCAGTGTTTTGGGTGGCGCCGGCCGAATAAATTTCACGGCAAGCCATGCCGCCAGCACGGCCACCAGCAGCACTGGAAGAAACGTTACTAACAGGTCTCGCCCGGACAGTCTCACCAATTTGTCCGGCAGTCGCAGGGGGAGCGAGCGTCTGGCTTGGTCAGGCATTACTCAGCTCTCCACCCGCGCGGTCGACAAAAAGCGCATGCGTACCCGCATGCGCTTGCTTCGGCAGAACCTCAAGGCCGGTCCATTTTGCAGGTGGTCTGCATTACCGTATCTTTGGCTTCGATCCGGCGGTCGGTCTTGAATCCATTGCCGGTGCGCTCCACATCATTCCTGACTTCCTTGCCGTCCACCTTGACGTAAGTTGAAACATAAAGCGGCTGGATAAGCTGGTGGTTGTCGGCACGCATCATGACTTCACCGGTATCGCCGTCGAACTTCATGCCTTCCAGCGCCTTGCCAACTTTTACTGGATCGGCCGACTTGGACTGCTCGATCGCCCTGGCAAGCATTTCAAGCGCCAGGTATTGCGTGGTCCAGTAATAATCGTCTTTTACGTCCTTGTATCTGTCGCGATAGGCGCGATAGTGCTTTTCCACTTTTTCGTTGCCGATATTCGCGTGCCACTGCGTGACTTGCTTCAAATGTCCGATGCCGGCATCGCCGAGCGCGGGCGGCGAGCCTAACCCGCCGGCGTAGTACGTATAGAAATCGGGAGAGAACCCGGCTTCGCGGCTTGCTTTCACCAGAAGTGACATGTCGTTACCCCAATTGCCGGTAATGATGGTGTCGGCTCCGGTTGCCTTTATTTTTGCGACATACGGTGAGAAATCTTTGATTTTCCCCAGCGGGTGTAGCTCATCACCGACGATTTCAATGTCCGCGCGTTTTTTCGGCAGCATCTCCCGGGCCGCCCTTGCAACCGCCTGGCCGAATGCATAGTCCTGGTTGAGCAGATAAACTTTTTTTGATCGCGGGTTCGACGCAATTGCGTCGGTCAGCGCCGCCATTTTCATTTCCGCGTCGGCATCAAAACGAAAATGCCAGAAGCTGCATTTGTCGTTGGTCAGCGCCGGGTCGACGGCCCCGGTATTGAGGTACATCACCGTTTTGTCGGGATTGCGTTCGTTGTGCTTGTTGACGGCATCGATCAGCGCTGCAGCCACATTGGAACCATTGCTCTGGTTGATGTAGCGCACACCCTGATCGATCGCGGACTTCAGCGCCAGTTGCGCTTCCTGTGGACTGCTCTTGCTGTCGAGCGCAATGATTTCAAATTTGGCAGTGCCACCGCGCGCATTGATGGCATCGGCGGCCAGCTGGGTGTAGCGCACCATTGCCTCGCCAACATTGGCGAAAGGTCCGGAAAGCGGATCGATGACAGCGACCTTGATGCTATCCGCGGCGAACGACTTAGCGGCCCCGAATACTGTCGCCGTGGCAACGGCAGCAATTATAATTTTCTGCAGCTTCATTTTCGCCTCCTCCTAAAGCTTTATTGATTTGTTGGCCCTGACGCCCACACGAGGACAAGCAGAACTCCTTTGCGCCCGCGTCCTCGGCGCAAACTATGCTGCTCGTTTGTGCGCGCAGTTGCAAGGATGCGACCTAGCGGCCGGCCGCGTGTGCCACTAGAGCGGGGCTTTCAGGCCTCGCCGCTTATGGTCAAGACCAGGCTTCGTGTATGGGGCGCGGTGCGGTGTTCCCAAAGGTAGATTCCCTGCCAGGTCCCCAGCAGCAGACGCTTCTGCGCCACAGGAATGGTCAAGCTGTTCGAGGTCAGCACAGAGCGGACATGTGCCGCCATGTCGTCCGGACCTTCAGTGTCATGCACATAAGCCGCATCACCGTCTGGCGCCAAACGCGCGAAAACAGTCTCTAAATCACGGCGTACGTCCGCATCGGCATTCTCGCAGAGGATCAGCGACGCGCTCGTATGCTGGAGGAAAAGCGTGCAGACGCCTGTGCCGATGCTGCCGCTTGCGACGGCCTGCGCAATCTCCGCGGTGATCTCGGTCGTGCCACGGCCTTTGGTGCGAAACTCAAGCGTTTTCTGTTCGATCATAAAAAGGCCGTGACGACGTGACGATCGTGACTGCCGTAAATGCGGAAGTACAAGACACCGATACGTATTCTAAAGGCCAAGCATGGTTTCTTTAAGAGACACGACCGTCACGCCGTCACGACTGTCACGGAAGTACTGGATGCATGACCAGCTTTCGCCTATAGTGCCGGGCGTGGCGATCTTAACCGCATTTGAACGACTCAACAGCGCGCAACGGGAAGCGGCGCGTTTCGGCGCACGCGATGAAAGCGGCAAATTTTACGCTGGGCCATTGTTGATCATAGCTGGGGCAGGAACTGGCAAAACCAACACGCTGGCGCACCGGGTCGCGCACCTGGTGCTCGAGGGAATCAGCCCGACACGCATCCTGCTGCTGACGTTTACCCGCCGTGCCGCGCAGGAAATGACGCGACGCGCGCAACGCATCGTTGCCACTGTGCTCGGCGAACGCGCCAACGCGAATGATCGCAACGCCCCTGCAGAATTGACGGTCAAGCTGCCATGGTCCGGGACGTTTCATTCGATTGCGAACCGGCTGATCCGCCACCATGCGCAAAGCGTTGGCCTCGACGTGAATTTCAGCGTGCTAGACCGCGGCGATGCGGCCGATCTCATGGATATGGTGCGCCATGACCTCAGTCTGTCCAAGTCCGAAAAACGGTTTCCACGCAAGGACACTTGCCTCGCCATCTATTCGCACCGGGTCAATACTCGCGGAACGCTGGCCGATACCCTGGCAGGCGTCTTCCCGTGGTGCGCAGACTGGGAAGACGAACTGACTCGGCTGTTCCGGGCCTATGTGGAGCGAAAGCTTGCCAATCAGGCGCTGGACTATGACGACTTGCTACTGTACTGGCATGCCATGGCAGCCGACGCACGGCTCGCAGCAGACATGGGCGCGCGGTTCGACCAGATCCTGGTGGACGAATATCAGGATACCAATGTGTTGCAAGCGGACATCCTGACCTCGCTTCGGCCGACCGGCGAGGGCATCACCGTGGTCGGCGATGACGCACAATCCATCTATTCATTTCGAGCCGCCACGGTGGAGAACATTCTTGGTTTTACCAGCCACTACCAGCCGGCTGCACACGTCGTCACACTCGAGCAAAACTATCGTTCCACACAAGGAGTGCTGGATGCCGCGAATGCGCTCATGGGCGAGGGCGCGCGCCAGTACAAAAAAAACCTGCAGTCCACGCGCGGAGTCGGCGAACGCCCGCGTTATGTAACGGTGGCGGACGACCAGGGTCAGGCGGATTACGTGGTCGCGCATGTGCTGGAAGCGCGCGAGCGCGGTATCGCGCTCAAGCGACAAGCCGTGCTGTTTCGCAGTTCACACCATAGTGATCTGCTGGAGCTTGAATTGGTTCGGCGCAATATTCCGTACGTAAAATATGGCGGCCTGAAATTTCTCGAGGCAGCGCACGTCAAGGATATCCTCGCGGTGCTGCGTTGGGCCGACAACCCGAAAAACCGCATCAGTGCGTTCAGGGCACTACAGTTGCTGCCGGGAATGGGGCCGGCCAATGCAGGCCGCTGCTTCACCCGCTTCGAAGCTTCAGGCTACGACTGGCACACGCTTGCCGGCTTTGTCGCGCCAACGCTCGCCAGTGAAGCATGGCCGCAGTTTGCTGAACTCATGCGAGGATTGGGTCTGGAGGGACCGTGGGAAGGCCAGATGGGCCGGGTACGCGACTGGTACGAGCCGCATCTGGAGCGCATCTACGCAGCGGCGCAGGTACGTGCCGGTGATCTGCAGCAGCTGGAACGCATCGCGCACCAGTTTCCCACCCGCCAGAGCTTCCTGAGCGAACTTGCGCTCGATCCGCCGAAGGCCACCGGTGACCTTGCCGGCACGCCGTTATTGGACGAGGACTACCTGGTTCTCTCTACCATCCATTCGGCCAAGGGGCAGGAGTGGGATGCGGTGCATGTACTAAATATCGCAGACGGCAATTTTCCGCTGGAGTTTGCAACCGGCAAAAGCGAGCAGATCGAGGAAGAACGCCGCTTGCTCTATGTTGCAATGACGCGCGCAAAGACGGACTTGCACCTGATCGCGCCGTTGCGCTATTACATCACGCAACAATCGCGAAACGGCGATGCCCATGTCTACGGGGCGCGCAGCCGCTTTATGACCCGCGCCGTGCTCGCCCAGTGTGAGCAGATCACCTGGCCGCCCGCGGACGCCGACGCGTCCGCCGTGATTTCAACGCATGCCTCTGCCGTAGATGTGGCGGGGATGCTTCGGGGCATGTGGTAAGCAAGGCTCCACGAAGGCATTTACTAAAATCGCTGGCTTGTACAAGCATTCGATTTCGTTTGCCGGCATGCAAAAAATTCCCCAAATACTGGAAATTCCCTTGCTGAATTTGCGCTGCATGGCGCTATCCTCTAACGCCAGCACAGAATTTTCTCAATGATGGAGCAATCATCTTTGCCCGAGTTGCCGGCAAAGATGCGGAAGGTGGACGGCAGGTGTTGCACAGTGGTTGATGAATCTTCCCGGGGAGACGGTGTCAGCAGTAGGGCGCCCCTCTCGCGGAGGACCTTTCCTTGCAACTGCAGAGACCAGAACCGCCAGTCCACGATCCCAGCATCGTGCCTCCTCCCATCGTTCCGCCTTCCATCGACGAGCCACCGCCGGTCGAGATCCCGCCGGAAGAAGAGCCGCCCATCCTGCCGCCGGATGATGATCCCGGACCGGTGCACGAGCCGCCGCCACGCAAGCACTGAACGCTAAATGCTCGACTGCCCGGCCCCCCGCATTGGCGGGCCGGCTTCTGAAGTTCCTGGCTTGGGTGCCTCGCACATCACCCGGCCGCGATTGTTTGCTAAGCCCTTCTAACGGCCTTCGTAAACAGTATGGTAAGGTTCCCATCGCCAAGCCCGTTGCACCATAAAAAAACTGAGGAGGAACGAGATGCTTCGTACGCTCAAGCTGGTGAATGTCTGTGCAGCGTTTGCTTTGTTGGCTGGTTTGATTCAGTCCGGCGCGGCCATCGCTACAGAGCACAAGTGGAAGGTGCAGAACCTGTATGGTCCGAATACCACCGTCTACAAGGATTTTCAGGCCTTCGCTGCACGAGTGAAAGAGGCCACCAAAGGAGAAGTCGATATCCAGGCTTTTCCAGTGGCCACCATCGTGCCGCAAGCCGAAGCGCTCGATGCGATCAAGGCCGGCCTGCTGGACGGGGCGGTCGGCACCATGGCTTACCAGGGCGGCAAGGAACCTGCTGCTGCATTCTGGGATATGACCGCGGCCTACGATAATCCACTGCACTTGCTCATGTGGTATCGGCAGGGCGGCGGCATGGAAATCATGAACAAGATTTCCGCCAAATGGGATGCCGTGTTTCTCGGCCCGATCATTCTCGGACTCGAATCGATTCCTTCGAAAAAACCGATCCACTCCATTGCGGAGTTCAAAGGCGTGAAAATGCGCGCGCCGGACGGCATTCCGGCCGAAATTTTTGCCAAGCTCGGCGCCTCAGTCTCTGTTATGCCTGGCACGGAAGTCTACACGGCACTTGATACCGGCAAAATAGAAGCGACTGACTGGGGCACCTTGTCGGTCAACGACGAGGCGGGCTACAACCGCATTGCGCCGTATGCAATCTATCCGGGCATCCATTCCATGAATTCGGTTGATTTCGTAATCAGCAAGCGCAAATGGAATGCACTGTCTGCCGAACAGAAAGCGATTGTAACGGCGGCCGTGGATGAATGGTGCATGCGGACCTGGATGGACCAGGAACTCGAAGACCGCAGGGCTGTAGCCAAGCGGGATCCGAAGACATTGGTCCCATGGGGCGAGAAGGAAAAGGCGGAATTTCGCAAGGTGTCGCAGTCCGTATGGGAAAAATGGGCGAAGAAAAGCCCGCTCGCCAAGGAAATCTACGAAAGCCAGGTCAAGTTTCTGAAGTCGATCGGTAAGCTTTGAGCCCGTCTCCGACCCGCGCCCGCGCAACGGCGCTGGACTGAAGTCGATGTTGCGCTCGCGTACTGGACGGTAAGGCACCATGGAGGAACCCGCACCACAAGCGTCCTCGCCGCGGAACGGGGTCGATCGCGCGATCGAAGCTATTGCGAGACTGCTGAGCTACAGCTTCGCGCTATCGATCGTCGTCACCATCTATGACGTCATCTGTGACGTCCTGTTCCATTCGCCAACGATCTGGGTCTACGACGTCGTCACCACTGCCATTGCGGTGTCATTTCTGATCGGCGGTTCTTATGCCCTGATGCGCCGCGAACACATCCGCATCACTGCCCTTTATGACCGTTACTCCCGGCGCACGCGGCTGCGATGCGACATCGTTACGTCGGTGCTGGCCTTAATCTATCTAGCAGCCTTCGGCTGGTTCGCTTATAACATGGCCTCGTTGTCAGTCGCCGACTGGGAAGTGGGCGGATCGGCCTGGGCGCAACCCACCCCGGTAATCGTCAAAGTCTCGATGGTGCTCGGCGCGCTGTTGATGGTCGTGCAAATGACCTCGAATATTCGCGGGGATGTGCAGTCTCTGCGCAGCGAACGCCGGTCATGAGCATCGCCGCCATTTCGTTGCTGATGCTTGCAGCCTTCGTGCTGCTCATTATCGTGCTGGGCATGCCAATCGCGTTCGCCACCGGGCTGATTGCGGTGGTGTTTTGTGCTGCCTTTGCCGACCTCGACAGCCTGGCTATTGTGACCTTCCGAACCTATGGCTTCGTCAATTCCTATGTTTTGCTGTCCGTGCCGATGTTTCTCATGATGGCGTCCATCCTCGACAAGTCGCAAGTCGCACATGATCTTTACGATGCGTTGAAAATTTGGGCGGGCCGGGTACCAGGTGGAGTCGGTGTCATGACATTGATTGCCGCCTCCGTGATGGCTGCGATGACCGGAATCATCGGTGGCGAAGTAATCTTGCTGGGGCTGGTCGCGCTGCCGCAAATGTTACGTCTGCGTTATGACTCCAAGCTTGCGGTCGGCATCGTGTGCGCCGGCGGCTCGCTTGGGACTATGATTCCGCCCAGCCTCGTGCTGGTGTTTTACGGACTCACGACGTCGACTTCCATTGGCGACCTGTTCATTGCGTCGACGATTCCGGGAATCATGCTGGCGCTTATCTATATCGCTTATGTATTAATCCGCTGCGGCTTCAATCCCAGCCTCGGGCCGCCTGCGCCACCGGAAATCCGCAATATCCCGCTGCAAGCCAAGTTTGCCGCGCTGAAAAAAGTACTGCTGCCGCTGGCGATCATCTTCTCCGTGCTGGGCAGCATTTATACCGGAGTCACTTCCGTTAGTGAGGCGGCCGCGATGGGAGTCGCGGGCGTGATTATCGCGGCGGCGATCCGGCGCACTTTGAACTGGAAAATGCTGCGCGACTCCCTGTATACCACCATGTCGACTTGCGGCCTGCTGATCTGGCTGTCCATCGGCGCAAATGCCATGGTGGGTGTCTATAATTTGCTGGGAGGCATCAGCTATTTGAAGGGCATCATGACCGGCCTGCCGCTGGATCCGATTGGCGTTATCTTGATCATGATGCTGATCTTTCTGGTCCTCGGCATGTTCATGGACTGGTTCTCGATCATGTTGCTCACGATGCCGATATTCGCCCCGACTGTCACCGCACTCGGCTATGACCTGATCTGGTTCGGCGTGTTGTTCAATATCACCATGCAAGTGGGGTACCTGTCTCCGCCCTTCGGGCAGGCGGCGTTTTACCTGAAGTCGGTGGCACCGCCTGAAATCAGCCTGAACCATATTTTCGTTTCGATGCTGCCTTTCATAGCGCTTCAGACCGTTGGTCTGATGGTGGTGCTGTTCTTCCCGGATGTGGCAATGCTGTTGCCGAGGTTACTGCATTAGCAACGGAGCGCGTAAGCCGGCGTACCGGCGACCTGCATACCAATCGATCAAGCCAAAGCAATGATCACCATTCAGCACGAAGGCAATTTGACCGTCATCGGGATATTCGCGACTTTCGAGATCGAGGATTTCCGGCGGCTTGAGACCGAGGTCGAAAAGCAGCTGCGTGACCTGGGACAGATCGATCTTCTGGTGGATCTGCGGGCGATGCTCGACTACACGCTGGATGCTGCTCTGGAGGACATCAGATTCAGTCGCGAGCATGCGTTGGAAGTTGGCCGTATCGCAATCCTCAGTGAAGACGACGCAGTGGTGTGGACCGCAATGCTGTCCCGGATTTTTGTCCGGGCCGAAATCCAGGTCTTCGACAATGAAGCGCTGGCCCGGGAATGGCTGGAGTAAAACACAATAAACGGGCGCCAGGTGCCGTATCAAGCGCTTATTCTGCTACCTCGGTTGCGCCAGCGGGTACCGCAGCCGGAGCTTCGCTGGCTGACAAGCGTGCAGCGCGGATGTGCCCGACAAAAGGCAGTTTTACGCATGCGGCAAACGGATTGAAACCGCAACTCAGTCCCAGAATATTCAGCTCGATTCCTTCCACGCGACTGACGAGGATGCCCAACAAACCGAAAAACGAGAACTGAAAGCCGGCACCGCTCGCCGGCCGACCAATCGCTTTCAAACCCAGATAATCCTTGCCGATGGCATGGCAAGGCAGTTCCAGCTCCAGTTCGGGTACGACGCGCGCCAGGTGCGCGATGAAGGTGTTGGAATTCGGTCCGGGCCACATCAGATATTTCCCGGCATAGCGGTATTCCTGGGCGGCATTGCGGATGCGTTCGATCAGTGGCCCGATGTTATCGCCGCGCTTGTCTGCCAGCAATTCGGGGGCGGCGCCATACCAGTAAGCATCGGGCACGCGCTTGCGTATGCTGACACAGCAACCGCGCCGCATCAGTGCTTCAGGCGTGACCTCGTACACCGTGTACGCCTTTGCACCCGCCGGCTTGACGGCGATCCAGGTATGAAGGCTGAAGAAGCCCCGCCACCCCCGGCAACGGGCCCCGTACACCTGCAGCACCGGTTCGGCAGTTATTGCAGGACTCGGTGCAAGATTTACCCGGTTTAGTAAATTTTGCCGACGCTCCCGCATACTGGGCGCCGTTTTTATGACTGGGCGCTTTTCGCCATGCGTTTGCATAACGTCCCGTTTTGTGTCCTGTGCGACGGGCTTGAAGGATTTCAGCCAGGCAGCATGGCGCATCGACGATCCCTTTCTGCGTTGCATTGGTTTGATGATATGAGCATGCATAAGCATCAACCACGCTCAGAAGCGCCAACATGGGTGGCTCCTTCGGCCTAGGGACGGCATCCCACGTCACGTAACAATCGGGTAACGTCTCCAGCAAAAGAACATGCGAACCCTCATCGCACGAAATTGCTTAACGCATAATGCGGGATGATGAACTGTTGGTCTTCCTTCAACTACAACGCGAGCGATTTCTTTCTTTGACCATTCACAAACCATTATCTTGCGACCCTGCAGGGGCTAAAACAGCATGACCCATGCACGCGGGCAAAGCATGTCTGCACGGTCCGCCGTAACTCAACGGCCACGCCAAAAACGCAAGCGCCGTTCCGCCGCGATGCGATTCTGGCCGCGCGCACAATTGCGCCGGCGATGGTGGCGCAAATTTCGCGATGCACCTCCCGGAGTCAGATACCTGCTCGTTGTATTGATTGCCGGCATCGCAATGTTCCTGCTCAACTGGTCTTACCAGGTCGCGCGCAAGCCCTCAGAGTTGTTCTTCCCGGTAAGCGACGCACTGTATAAGACGCCGCCGGAAACCTGGAATGCCTATGGGTCGCTGTTTCAGCAACATGCGACCGCAGTTGTTACGCCCGCTTTGCTAGGCGCATTAGCGCAGGTAGAAGCATCGGGCAATCCGGTTGCCCGCACGTACTGGCGCTGGTCATTGCAACGCAGGCCGTTTGAAGTCTACCGGCCGGCATCGAGCGCAGTCGGGATGTATCAGATGACCGACGGTACTTTTGCCACGGCTAGGCACTACTGCATCCACGACCATGTTGTTGTCGAAGACGGACCCTGGAACGCGATTGCGTCGTGCTGGTTCAATCGTTTCTATACGCGGACGCTACCGTCGAACGCCATAGAACTTGCTGCGGCCTACCTTGATCGTACGGTCGCCAACACGCTAATGCGATTGAGTATGGGACAAGCATCCCTGGAGCAAAAGCAGGACCTTGCCGCCGTGATCCACGTGTGCGGTGCGGGGACGGGGGAAATATTCGCGCGGCGCCGATTCCGCCTGGACTCCGGACAACGCTGCGGTGAGCATGACGTGCAGGCTTATGTGGTGCGCGTCGATCAGCTGAAAAAGCGATTCGCGCGACTGGAAGGCAAATGAACAAATCTGGAGAATCCGGCGACGGAAAAATGCCCCGCACCAGAAGGTTCAGCAAGGGAGGAAGCTGAACCCCCAAGGCGGGGCATTTGGAAAAACTAGACCATTCTGCCGGCTTGCCTTACCTTTCGGATCAACGCCATCATTTGCGCTGAGACGATGCTGCAGAATGCGTCGGATCCGAAGGGATCCACTTCTTCAATGCAGCGAAACGGAATAACGGTTTCAGTAACCCAGACTGCGCCATCTGCCGTGGAAAGGGACAACGTGTGCGGTTCGCCTGGGCCCAGCTCTCCCTTTGGATTAATATGGACACGATACTTCTGTGGTTGCAAATGATGCTTGGCGAGGATATTGGTTGCTCTTCGAACTGCATCGTCAACCTTCCTCCGATAATCTGTCTGTTCCTGCATTCGTCCACTCCTCCGTACCGATACAACTCCCTCATTGCCTTTTTAGCCCTGAGCCCCCATTCGTGCAAGAGGCAAAAGTGTCGGACTTTGACGACGCGTCGCCCGCGAACGACGACACGCGGCTTGACGCTGGCATAAAAAAAAGAGTGCAGAGCAGAAAAGAAGCGAAACACTATTGGGTTGCAGCCAGCCGCTTGGCGATTCCGATAATGACATTGGGCTGGTTAGGCCGGTAGTCGTATCCATGACAATACAATGGTTCCCCGGCCACATGAGCCTTGCGCGCAAGAAGGCCGCGGAGGCGATGGCACGGGTCGATGTCGTTATCGAGATGGTGGATGCACGTTTACCGGAGGCGAGCAGCAATCCGATGATCCGGACATTGCGCGATCAGCGTCAACGTCCGGCATTGAAACTGTTGAACAAAGCAGACTTGGCTGATCCGGCTGCGACGGCGGCATGGCTGCATTTCTATCAACGCCAGCAGGGCGTCAAGGCCGTCGCCCTGTCTTGCAAGAAGCCAGCCGACGTTGCTCGCGTGACGGGTTACTGCAAGGCCATTGCGCCGCACCGCAGTGACAATACCAAGCCCCTGCGCATGATGATCCTGGGTATTCCCAATGTAGGGAAATCCACGCTCATGAATGCGTTGGTCAAGCGGCGCGTCGCTGCGGTGGGCGATGAACCGGCCGTTACCAAAACCCAGCAAAGCCTTGATTTGGGTCCGGGCATGACGCTGATTGACACGCCCGGATTGATGTGGCCGAACATCCAATATGACAGCGACGGCTACATGCTCGCCGCCAGCCATGCCATTGGTGCCAATGCGGTCATGGAAGAGGACGTGGCCGCATTCCTGGGCGAGCTGCTGATCGCGCGTTACCCTGGGCTGTTGGCCGCGCGCTACGGGTTCGTGCCGGAGGGGCTTGACGGTCCGGGCCTGCTGGAAGCCGTCGCCAGGCGCCGGGGCTGCCTTAGCAAAGCTGGGAGCCTCGATCTGGAAAAAGCGGCGCTCATCCTGCTTGATGACTATCGCAGCAGTAAACTGGGTCGCATCAGTCTGGAAACGCCCGACACCCGCGGAGCGATGATGCAGCGTGCGCAGGAAACTTGAACGCTAAGCACGCATGTCGCTGCGTGCTTAGCCGAATTTAACCGCATGGATAGTTCGACCACGCCGCAGGTTATTGCATCGCTCCTGGCCTTGGGCATTGCGCTGGCGTTCATCGTGGGGGACCGTCAGGCGCCAACAAGCCGGGCGCTGTCCCTGTTTCTCGCCTCCATTGGCATTTCCATCGCCTGTTTTTCACAATTCGAATTGCCTTTGGTCAGAGACAACCGTTATCCGTATTGGGGCGGAGTGTTCGCGATTCCGGACGTATGCGCCTTTTATTTTGGTTATGAATGGCTGCTTCGCATACGCAAAACCATACCGACGCGTAACCTGAAAACCCGGGTCGGTGATATTCAGTTGCGCGTGGCCCAGTTGCTGGCCATAGTCTATGGCGCGCTGGCCCTCGTCTTCCCGCATGTGCGCGCGTACGAATTCAGTGGCGGTCTTTCTGGCAGCGACCTTGGGCCCGGATTTTATTTGTTCGCTGTTCCGCTCGCCATTTCGCTCGGGCTTGGCATTGCATCCGGTATCCTGACGTTGAACCGGCGGCCTGATGTCGCTGAACGCCAGCGCCTGCTGTCTTTTCTGGCGGCAACCCCGTTCCTGGCGAGCAGCATGGTGCTGCCCACGAACTTGAGCCCGATCATGGTCTCATTTGGCATGCTGGTGTTTCTGGTGGGTGGCATGCAGTATTACGTCATCCAGGGTCGCCGGGCTCAATTCATGTCCCGCTTTCTGGCACCCCAGGTGGCGGATCTCGTGCGCGAACAAGGGTTGGCGAGTGCCACGCGCGAACAGACGCTCGAACTTTCGGTGGTGTGTTGCGACCTGCGCGGCTTCACTGCTTTTGCGGCCGCCGCTGAACCGGGCAAGGTGATCCAGATTCTGCGCGAGTACTACGATGCCGTCGGCGCTGCGGCCGGCAGGGCGGGCGGAACAATCAAGGATCAGGCTGGCGATGGGGTGCTGATACTGGTTGGTGCGCCGATCGCGTTTGACGACCACGCCCGGCGCGCGCTGACCCTCGCGCGCGACATCCGCGCCACTGGCGCCGGGTTGACTGCGCGCTGGTCGAATGGGGACTTGCAATTGGGGGTCGGCTTCGGTGTGGCGACTGGATTGGTTTCGGTAGGCGTGATCGGCACGGCTTCGCGCCTCGAATACGCGGCCGTCGGCTCAGCGGTCAATCTGGCGTCACGCTTGTGTGCCGAGGCGGTCGACACGGAAATACTGGTTGATCAGCGTACTGTCGACCTTGCCAAGGGCGCCGAGGCGGGCCTGCACCTGATTCCATCAGCGCCACGCAAACTGAAAGGCTTCGTGCAACCGGTGCCAAGCTATCTGCTCGGGCCCGGTGAATAAATCTATCGCCTTCAATTACCCGGAATCATGAAAGATGATGCCGAGCGTATGCCGTAATCCGGAGCGGACCGGGCTGACGCCGTGACGCAACTTGACCCGATAGCTGCCGCGTTGCCCCTGTACCGGGCGGTTGTTCACCGCGAAAATTACGCCACTGCCCTGCTCAAGCGGTACGACGGTAACCCGTGATTGCATGCGCGGCCGCTGTTCACTGAGGATAAATTCACCACCCGTGAAATCCTGCTGCGGCCGGGATAACAGGATGGCTGTTTGCAACGGAAAGACATGCTCGCCGTAGAGATCCTGATGCAGGCAATTGAAATCCCCCTCGCGGTATTGCAGCAACAGGGGTGTCGGACGGACTTGACCGGCGCGGTGACAACGGTCGAGAAAGGCTTCATGTTTTTCTGGATAACGAACCGCTACGCCCATGCGCTCATTCCAGCGATTGGCGAGACCGTAAAGCCGCGGATAGAGCGCACGGCGCAAATCCGCCACTACGCCGGGCAAAGGATATGCAAAGTACTTGTACTGGCCCCGGCCAAAACCGTGGCGGGCCATGACAATCTTGCTCCGAAACGCCAAGTCCTCGTCGTAAAGTGCCGCGAGCAGCCCGCATTCTTGTGGCGTCAGTAATGATTCCAGCACCGCGTACCCGCTTTGGTCGATGTTGTCGAGTATGCGATCCCAATCGAAGTCAGCCAGCCGCTTTACCACCCGCGCGACCGACTGCGCTGCTTGTTCCAGGGCGATTTTGGGTCGAGTTGCAGTATTCATGTCTGCACTTGAGTTTCGCGATTCAGCAGCTTGCGTTTTCGCTCTACTCCCCAGCGGTAGCCGGACAAGTTGCCGTCATTGCGGATCACGCGGTGGCAAGGGATGGCGACAGCGATGGTGTTGGATGCGCACGCTTGCGCCACGGCACGAATAGACCGCGGCATGCCGATACGCTCTGCGACTTGCGCATAACTGGCAGTCGCGCCAGCAGGGATCTCGCATAATGCTTGCCACACGCGCTGCTGGAACACCGTGCCGCGCACGTCGAGCGGCAGATCCAGACCTAGTCCGGGTGCTTCCACGAAAGCGACCACTTTTGCAATCAACTGCTCAAACTCATGGTCGCCGCCGATCAAATGCGCTTTTGCAAAGCGGTCCTGCAATTCGCGCAATAATAGTTCCGGATCCTGCCCGAGCGAAATGGTACAGATGCCTTTGTCCGTTGCCGCGACCAGAATGGACCCGAGAAAACATTCGCCCAGTGCGAAACGAATCGATTCGCCGGCTCCGCCCTTACGGAACCGCGCCGCCGGCATACCCAGCGTTGCGCTGGACTTTGCGTAGAAGCGGCCATTGGAATTGAAGCCAGCATCGTAGATGGCCTGGGTAACCGAAGCGCGCTTGGGCAATTCCTCGCGTATGCGCTGGCCACGCCGCGCCAGCGCGTAGGCCTTCGGCGTCATGCCGGTAATCTGTTTGAAAATACGATGGAAATGAAACCTGCTCATGCCTGCCGCTGCGGCCAATGTGGCGAGGTCAGGCAACTCCGCAGCGGATTCGATCAGACGGCATGCGCTGGTCACGCCTTTGGCGTATTGCTGGGCGGCGGGGGCTTCATTGGGTTTGCAGCGCTTGCAGGCCCGGAAACCGGCACGCTCGGCGTCTTCGCGGCTGGCATGGAAATCCACATTCCGGCGCAGTGCCGGCCGGGATGCGCAGGACGGACGGCAATACACGCCAGTCGTTCTGACGGAGTAATAGAACACCCCATCGGCTTGGCGGTCGCGGCTTACTACAGCTGCCCAGCGCTGCGCATCAGTGGCATATGCCGTCCCGCCCATTGCTTCGCTCGTGATCATGTTTCCCATGATAATGCTCTCCTGGTTGTCGGCCGGGCGAAACCCCCGCGCCTTCGACCCAATATTGGAGGATGATAGGAGCGCGAACACTCCGATCCTTGCTTTCGAAACCAGCCAAAAGCAGCTTGACCGTGTCTCGTCCCATAACGCCATTTCTGCATTCCGAACGCCCGCTCACTACGACGGAGCTCGATCGACTGGAGCGGCTGCTCATTTCCCAGACTTTTCATGAAGAAGCTATGCCGCTCGACATGTTGCAGGGCATGCTCTGCGCCGTGGCGAGCGCCCCCGACCTCATTCCGCCCAGCCGCTGGCTGCCCGTGGCGCTGGGAGACGCTCCGGACTATGAGACCAAAGAACAGGCCGAGGAAGTTCTCGGCCTGGTGATGCGGTTTTATGGGCAAATCGTGCAGGAACTAGATAGCGGCGGCGTGACGCTGTACGTATTTCCCGACCAGGAAGGCGAAAACGATCTGGCGACCTGGTGCGAGGGCTACCTCGAAGGCGTGCTCCTGTCCGAAGCTGACTGGTATGAGCACGGTGAGCCCGAGCAAGTGGAAGAAATGTTGCTGCCGTTCATGCTCTTGTCCGGGCGCATGCGCGAAGCCGCTGAGGAAGCCGGCGAGGCCATTACACCGGACGAAGAGCGCCGGCTGCGCAGCAGCGCAGCCGGGTCCATGGGCAATTCAGTCATGACGGTGTACAGCTACTGGTTGGACAAGCGCATCTTTCATGCGCCGACTGGGCGAAATGGCCGCAATGTGGGGCGTAATGACCCGTGTCCATGCGGCAGCGGCAAAGCCTACAAGAGTTGCCACGGAAGCAGCGACACCAACTAACCAACTCGGCTGATCGCCAGTTCTAGTGCGATTGTCTTCCGGCCGTGTCTTGCGACAGCGTGCGAATCCGCTCGACGAGCTGCGCGGCTTCCGCTCCCAGATCTCGATAACGCGCGTGCAGCTGCTGCAATTCGTAGGAATAATTCTTAAGCCGCGTCTGCTGCTCCTGGCGCGCCCTCGACGTGTCGTCATAGTTCGGTATCTGACCGGGGGCGACGTATGCAGCAGCTGCAGGGTCCGGACTCTGCATTTCCGCCTGTTGTAGTGACTGGATCATCTGGAACTGCTGATAAACGGCATGCTGCTCATCCCGCACGGCTTGCAGCAAGGCCTGCGTGCGCTGCAGCGGCGTATCGGACTGGGCATGCGCGGTGGACAGAGCGACCAGCATCAGCGCGATTAAAGTCAATCTTGCCATGCAATTCTCCCGTTATACGAGCTATAGGCCCGAAACTGGCACATGTCGTGCCCACTAGCAGACCGACACGAAATGCGCCCTAGCCCAAAAGTAAGATAATAATCCGGCACGACGGCAGCGGCATTACAAGTAACCCACCGCCGCCGTCGCCTGCCGCCTTCAGTTGCCACGCTTTTCTCTTCCACGATGCAAAGGATGCCCGCCATGGCATTGAACAAGAAAAAAATAGAAAAACTGGTCCGCGAATTGTTGATCGAACTCGGTGAGGATCCAGAGCGGGAAGGCTTGCTCAAGACCCCCCACCGGGTAGCGGCCGCGCTTGAGTTTTTGACTTCCGGCGAGCGAACCGATCCCGTTAGCGTCATAAATGATGCGATCTTCACGCAGAAGACCAATAGTATGGTCATCGTAAAGAACATCGAGGTGTACAGCTTGTGCGAGCATCACATGCTGCCCTTCTTCGGTCGCTGCCATATCGGCTACATCCCCAGCGGCAAGGTGTTCGGACTGAGCAAGCTGGCACGCTTGGTGGACCTGTATGCCCGGCGCTTGCAGATCCAAGAGCGTTTGACGGAACAGATCTCCCAGGTGGTCATGGATTCCATCAAAGCGCAGGGCGTGGGTGTCATGATTGAAGCCAGGCATCTTTGCATGATGATGCGTGGGGTGGAAAAGCAGAATTCGGAGATGATTACTTCGTCCGTCGTCGGTACGTTCCGGGATTCCGTCGCGACCCGGGAAGAGTTTCTGGCGCTGGTGGGCCACCGGGGCCCTTAGCGTCGAAAAATATTCGACACTTCAGGTTTGCTGCGCCGCCGATGCGGGATCGTTTTTTCTGGCGCCGCGGATATTCAATGCCGCCAGAGCGATCTGCAGCGCGATCAGTGCGAAAGCTTTGTCATAGAGTCCCCAGATCACCCACAACACGTTGCTGAGCAGAAAGACCCAGAAACCAAACTCGCGTTTACGTTTGTGCTGGGAGGCGACTAGCCATGCGGCAATGACTGTCGCAACCATGGCAGGCCATTGGATCAGGCCGACATATTCCATCGCATTGAATCCCGTTAAGCAGCGTCAAGCTCCGTTAGACCGCCCGATGCAATCCAGTTCGGCCACGCATCCTGCCCGATCTCTGCAGGTACCGGTCGACGTCGAATTCAAACGAGTCATTGACAAAGCCCACATCCAATACAAGGTTGTTTCGCTCCACACTACGGTCAATCTCAACTTTGACTTGAATACCGGATCGGCGTCGCCATCTACGGGCAACTACGGAGCCCTTGATGACATCGCGCGATCTATCAAACCTTATGTGGAGCGAAGCGCTTTCGCTTCTGGAGCAGGCCGACCGGCTGCACCGCCAATTCTGCCGTCCTGACATGGCGCGGGCCCCCGCTTGGGAGCCGCCGGTGGACATTATCGAAATGTCGGAGACCGTTCTGGTGCATGTGGCTTTGCCGGGCGCCACTGCGGACTCCGTGCTCATCGAAATGGAGCCGGGTGCCATCACGATTTCAGCACGGCGCTCGTTTCCGCTTGAATCATCCGCTGCGCTGCCCGCGCGGGTCCATGCACTGGAAATTCCGTACGGGCGCTTTGCGCGCCGGATCGGCTTGCCCACGCAAGCACTCACCCTGACCGGAAGAAATCTGCAGGACGGGTGTCTCACGCTAACTTTCAGCAAGAAGGAGTCAACATGAACTTTTCGTCTGCGATGCAGGAATTGCTTTCGCCTGAGGAGGGTCGGGCTGGCAGGGCCTCTGCCCCAAGCAAAAGCAATCCGACGCTGAAACCGCTACCGGAAGACGCGCTGGTCATCGTTCCGTTGCGCAATGCCGTGCTGTTCCCGGGCATCATGTCTCCGGTGACCGTCGGGCGGGCGCCTTCCATCGCAGCGGCGCAGGAAGCCGTACGCAACGAACAACCAATCGGCTTTCTGTTGCAGCGTGATCCGCAGAAGAACGAACTGGGGCCTGACGATCTGCATTGGGTTGGCACCGTGGGCCAGGTCGTCCGCTATCTCACGAATGAAGGCGCTCATCATCTGGTGGTACAGGGACAGTCGCGCTTTCGCGTGCTGGAGTTCCTCGAAGGTTGGCCTTTTCTGGTCGCACGTGTGGCGATTGTCGAAACGGCGGCGGATAGCACGCCAGAAGTAGAGGCGCGTTTCCTTCAGCTGAAGTCGCGTGCGGTTGAAGCCATCCAGCTGCTGCCGAACGTACCGGACGATTTGTCTGCCGTGGTGCAGGGGATGTCGTCCCCCGGTTTGCTTGCCGACATGGTGGCGAACCTGCTGGACATCAGCAACGAAGAAAAGCAGTCCGTGCTGGAGAATTTCAACCTCAGAAGCCGCCTCGACAAGATCCTTGCGCTGCTAAGCGAACGCGTTGAAGTGCTGAAGCTTTCGCGGGAAATCGGCGACAAGACCAAAAAGGAATTCGATCAGCGCCAGCGCGAGCACGTGCTGCGCGAGCAAATGCGCCAGATCCAGAAAGAGCTGGGCGAAGATGAGGCGAGCGCCACGGAAATCGAAGACCTGAAGAAGGCGATCGATGAAGCCGGTATGCCGGAAGACACGCTCAAGCACGCCAAAAAAGAACTCAAGCGCCTGGAGCGCATGGGCGAGGGCAGTGGCGAAAATTCCATGCTGCGCACTTACCTGGAATGGCTAAGCGAACTGCCGTGGAAAATAACGCAGACGCCGCCAATCGACATCGCGCAAGCCCGGGCAGTCCTGGATGAGGACCACTACGGACTGGAGAAAATCAAGCGCCGCATACTCGAATATCTCGCGGTGAGAAAACTCAATCCGGAAGGCAAAAGCCCGATTCTGTGCTTTGTCGGACCCCCCGGCGTGGGCAAGACCTCGCTCGGGCAGTCGATCGCGCGTGCTACAGGGCGTAAATTTCAGCGCGTGGCCTTGGGTGGGACGCATGACGAAGCGGAGATTCGCGGCCATCGGCGCACGTATATCGGTGCATTGCCTGGCAACATCATCCAGGCGGTGCGGCGCGCGGAATCGCGTAGCGGCGTGCTGATGCTGGACGAAATCGACAAGCTCGGTGCAGGCGGCTTTCATGGCGATCCGGCCAGCGCCTTGCTGGAAGTGCTCGATCCGGAGCAGAACGCACGCTTCCGCGACAACTATCTGGGCGTGGACTTCGATTTATCGAAGATCATGTTCATCGCTACCGCCAATGTGCTGGATACTATTCCCGGCCCGCTGCGCGATCGCATGGAGATTATCCAGCTGCCCGGCTATACGGCCGAAGAAAAGCTGGAAATCGCGCGGCGCTATTTAGTTAAGCGCCAGCTTGAGGCCAATGGCTTGAAAGCAGAACAGGTTACGCTGACCGACGACACCATCCGCGCGATCATCCGCGATTACACGCGTGAAGCGGGCGTGCGCAATCTCGAGCGGGAAATCGGCTCGGTGTTGCGGTCCGCAGCGATGAGAATCGCGGAGGGTAAAGCGCAAAGCGTAACGCTTGAGGCAGCGGATTTGCACGCCATCCTGGGGGCACCCCGCTTCGAAAACGAAGTGGCGCAACGTACTTCCACGCCGGGCGTGGCAACCGGGCTGGCATGGACACCGGTCGGTGGAGACATTTTGTTCATCGAGGCGACCCGCGTGCCGGGTTCCGGCAAGTTGATTTTGACCGGGCAGCTCGGCGATGTAATGAAAGAATCGGCCCAAGCCGCGCTGACTCTGGCCAAGATGTTCCTGGGAGAGTCGCTGGACAAGTCGGATCTGCATGTGCACGTTCCCGCGGGTGCCACGCCGAAAGATGGTCCAAGTGCCGGCGTAGCCATGTTTCTGGCACTGGTGTCGCTGCTTGCGGGTAAGCCGGTGCGCTCCGATGTCGCCATGACTGGCGAAATTTCGTTGCGCGGGTTGGTATTGCCCATCGGTGGGGTCAAGGAAAAAGTACTGGCCGCGCTGCGTGCCGGCATCAAAACCGTGATGCTGCCGAAGCGTAACGAAAAAGATCTCGAAGATGTTCCGGCCAGCGCACGGGAAAAACTTCAGTTCGTATGGCTGGAGAATGTCGAGGACGCCGTACGTTGTGCCATGGGCGTTGAAGTGAAACAATTATTTACGCAGCAGGAAAAGGCGGCGTAGAACAAAGCAGGACTGTCCCACAAGGGATTCCGGCTATCGCTCGGATACCGGCCTGTAGGCCATAACCGGTATTCGACCAAGCGATGGGGACTGAGTGAAGTGGATGAGCTTTGAGCTCCTTGCTTGATCACATCCATTTTTTTTTCACGCCAGAGTCCTGTTTTCTAACCTTTCACTTGCGGCGCACCGGCTAAGTCCTTCACGCCGCATAGCGTCTTCATGAGTTGTTCAATGCGACTGCGTGCACGACGCCGGTGCGCGTGGCGCTATCGATTGCAACTCCAGATGCAGTACGATAGCGCACACGCAGAAATCCAGAACCACAATACAAGAACCGTAGTAACGGCCGTGACCATTCAGCAACGGCGCCTCATCGCGCTCGTAGACTTCGCACAGCAATCGTTGCGCACGCGTGCTCGCGTCGCGTTCGACATCGCGAGCCACGACAGCTTCCTGCTGTACGAGCATCAAGCCCATGAAATTCCCGGCTTGCTCGATAGTCGTCGCGCGGATGCAGACGATGAGATTTGGTTGTGCGTGCCGCATCCGCCGGGGCCGCAAGTCCCGCCGCAGGCAGAAAGTCCTTGGTTATCCCCATGGTTGAATGTCGGCGCCGGCGTCAACGCGGCCCCACAACTGGCCACAGAAATCGACGGAGCGGCGTTGATTGGCGCAGGAACCCATCGCGAAGCGGCTGCGCCGGACGCGGCCGGTCCGTCGGTAGATGGGCGCGCACGCGTGAGCCTGCACGACTATGCCCTCCGCTCCGAGGTCGAAACTCAGTACGCTCGCTATCTGCAATCATCATGGCGTGCCTGGGCTGACGCGGAGTCGCAGCGCCGGCGCCTTGCAAATCTTTACGTCGGCCTGTTCACGGTGCATCAGGAACTCGCCGGTGCGCTGGTGGAAGGCCAACTCGAACTGGTGTGGGGCATGGCGTTATGCACTGGCCGCATAGGCGGATCCGCAATCAGTTATCCGCTGGTTACGCAAACGGTGGAACTCAGCTTCAATCCCGAGACGCAGGCAGCGGAGTTGCGGCCGCGCGATATCGCGCCAAGAGTGGAACTGGACAGATTTGTTCAATCCGATGCGCCTGCCTGGGCGACTCTGGAAAAAGAAACAGAGCAATTTCTGCTGGCGACGCGTGACACCCTGTCGCCTTTGGCACATGGCAGCATTGAACCGCTGCTTGACATTGCGCGCCGCGCATTCGCGTCGGCGCAACAGCAAACCGGTGAGCCGAACGGCTTGGAGATCAGCAACACGTGGGTATTGTTTGCACGGCCACGCAGTAGTGTCGCCGCAATACAGGACCTGGAACGCTTTCGCGACCAAATCTCGCTGCTGGACGCTGATAGCGCGCTGCCGGAAGCGGTTGCAGCCTTGGTGACCGAACCGTCGACTCGGCTCTCGCCTGTCACGCTGCCTTCGTATCGCGGGGTCACAGCGGCCTACCATGCCGGGGTGGCACAGAGCTTGGATGCGCACGACCTGTTTTTTCCCAAGCCGTTCAACGATGAGCAGGCGCGCATTGTGCAGATGCTGGAAATTTCTGACGGTGTGGTAGTGCAGGGGCCACCCGGCACGGGCAAGACGCACACGATCGCCAACATCATTTGTCACTGGCTTGCCAACGGGCGGCGCGTGCTGGTGACGTCCATGCGCGACCCGGCTTTGGCCGTGTTACGCGATCACTTGCCGACGGAAATGCGCCCCTTGGCGCTTCCGCTGTTGTCGGCCGATCAGGACGGAGTCGACCAGCTCGAACAATCGATTCGAAAAATAGCGGGCGAAGTGCAGAGCCTCGATACGGTGGTGGCGACGCGCCAGGTGGATGGTCTGGTGGAAATGATCGATGGTTTCCATGGCAAGCTGAAGCGCATCGATACCGATTTGGGCCGATGGGCCAAGCTGAATGTTTCGCGTATCGAGCTTGGTGGCGAAACCATCGACCCGCAGGATGCCGCTCGTGAAGTCATGCAGGGCGCAGGGCAGTACGAATGGCTTCCTGATGGCCTTGGCGTGGGACCGCAGTACATTGCGCGATTTTCCGCGGATGACATCGTGCGGTTGCGCGAAGCGCGCCGCCAGCTGGGCGAAGATATCCAGTATGCGGGCAATGCCTTGCCGGCGCCGGCTGATTTTCCGGACGCACTGGCATTGGTACGCGCGCATGATGATCTGCAGCGCTATGCCAAAGTGACGCGCGAGGCGCGCTCCAGCGAATTGGCGGTACCGGCGGGCTCGGGCACGGAATCCCTGCTGGGCGCGCGCGCATTGGCGGAACAGATTGCGCGCGTGAAATCCTTGCGCGACGAACTAACGGCATTGCGACTGCCATGGAGCGAAGAAGCCATCGCGCGGATGCGCAGCGGCGAGCCGAAGCGCGTGTTCGATCTGCTGGACCTGCTAGCAGCCGACATGGACCGCGCGGCCGCGCAGCGCGCCCAGCTGCTCGCCCGGCCGGTCATCGTGCCCGAAGCAGCGGAGACGGACCCGCAATTTCACCAGGCAGTCGGTAATCTTGCGGAAGGACGGCGGCCGTTCGGGCTGATCGGGTTGGGGCGCCCGGAAGCCAAAAAGCTGCTCGAGCTGGTCCGCGTCAACGGCGCGCGGCCTGCAGACATGGGGGATTGGAAGGCGGTCCTTGCCCATATCGAGTTGCAGAAGACGAGACGTGCGCTGACCGCGCGCTGGAATGCCCTCGCGCCGGACATCGGCTTTCAGACGGTGCTTTCAGCAGATGCACGGGGCAGGCTGTCCGCGGAGTCACAACTCGCGCATTATGAAAAACTGAAGCTGCTGGCGCGCGAGGAAGCGGAATTGTCGCGTATGGCAATGGAATTGTTTCCGGCATGGGCGCGCGCGGCGACTGTGCATCAGAACAGCGCGGTGCTGTCGGAAGTGGAACTCACGCTTGCCTACCACCTGACCAAATCCCAGCTCAGCCAGGTGTCCACGGTGGTCAATGGACTGCATCGCGCGCTGGAGGGCAAACAGGGAAAGATCGTCGATCGCATGCGCGAATTCCTGGCCAGCACCTTGGGCAATCCGGCGGTCGACGAATCAGCGCTGCTGGAAGCCTGGAATATGCTGGGCGCCGAACTGTCGCGATTGCGGTCGCTGGCGGCGCCGCTCGCCGTGGTAAGTGTCGTTACCGCCAATATCGCAGCGTCGGGCGCGCCGAAGCTCGCGCAGAAACTGCGCCAGATGGGCACGGGTTTCGACGAAAAACTATCTTCCGCCACCATGCTGAGGGACTGGCGTTTGCGCCGCCTGGCCACGCATCTGCAGGCCATCGATGCACATGACGAGCTGAAAAAGCTTTCCGCCGCGCGGGTGGAAGTAGAGCGCGATCTGGCGCGTGCCTATGAAGACCTGGTCGTCAAGCGCAGCTGGCTGAAGCTCACCGAAACCGCCACCCCTGGCGTGCGCGCCGCACTGCAGGCCTATTTAAATGCCGTTCAGCACATCGGCAAGGGCACCGGCAAACGCGCCTTTCGCTATCGGCGAGACGCGCGAGCCGCATCTGCACAGGCACAGCACGCGGTGCCTTGCTGGATCATGCCGCATCACCGCGTTTCGGAATCCTTGCCCGCCCAACTCGGGTGCTTCGATCTCGTGATCATCGATGAAGCATCGCAATCCGATTTGTCTGCATTACCAGTCCTGCTGCGGGCGCGAAAAATACTTGTCGTGGGGGACGACAAGCAAGTGGCGCCCCAGCCCGTCGGCATTGAAGAGGAACGCATAAACACCTTAATGGCCCGCTACCTGGCGGAACAGGTTCCGCTGTATGCCGCTCAGATGTCGCCGGAGCGTTCTATCTACGATCTTGCCAAAGTGGTGTTCGCGCACAGCGGCGTGATGTTGAAGGAGCATTTTCGCTGTGTCGCGCCGATCATCGAATATTCCAAGCGCGAGTTCTACGAGCATGAACTCTATCCCTTGCGCCTGGCCAACGCTTCCGAACGCCTGGACCCGCCCCTGCTCGATTATCTGGTCGGCGACGCGAGTCGCGATGGCGCCATCAATCGGGCCGAAGTCGAATTCATCGTCAAGGATGTCAGGGCACTGGTGGCCGACCCAAAGTTGCAGTCGCGCTCGATCGGCATCGTTTCACTGCTGGGCGAAGAACAGGCAATGCAGATATGGCAGCGTCTGACCGAAGTGCTGACGCCCGAAACGCTGCGCAGGCACGCCGTCACGTGCGGCGATGCGCGCCAATTCCAGGGACGCGAGCGCGACATCATGTACTTGTCGATGGTGTGCGCGCCCAACGACATCGGCGCGGCATTGTCCCGCGATACGTTCGCACAGCGCTTCAATGTCGCGGCCTCGCGTGCGCGCGATCGCATGATTCTGGTGCGCTCGGTGGAACTCAGCCATCTTTCCGAATCGGACCGGCTGCGCCGAGGACTGATTGCACACTTCGCGCGCCCGTTTGCTGAAGAACCGGTGCGCATTACCGATCTGCGCACGCTTTGTGAGTCGCGCATTGAACGGGAATTGTTCGACTGGCTGAACGGCGAGGGCTACCACGTGACCCCCCAGGTCGCCGTCGGCGCCTATCGGATCGATATGGTAGTGGAGGGCCGCGACGACACGCGCCTGGCAGTCGAGTGCGATGGGGACAAATATCAGGGACCGCAGCAGTGGGTGGAAGATATGCGCCGCCAGCGGACTTTGCAGCGGGTCGGGTGGGTGTTCTGGCGTTGCTTCGCCGGCGCGCTGCTGCGCCGTCGTCAGGCCATTCTGGATGACTTGCGCCGCACGCTCGCGGCCAATGGTATTGAACCTACCGGGCAGGGCAGCTGGGGACGCAGACGCATTACTGAAACCAAGCGTGTGCGCGCGCCGGATGGGGTCACGGTATGAATTCGCGCGCAGCGTAAGCCAGCCCACAATGAAATCACCAAGGCCCGCGCGAACCATGCAGCTGCTTAAAACAGCTACTTGTCGGCCAGAAAAATCCCCGGATCCACGGCAACTGAATTCAGAAAAACACTAAAGTGCAAGTGAGGGCCGGTGACACGGCCGGTGGCGCCGACACGGCCGATACGGGCGCCGGTTCCGACGCGATCGCCTGGAGCAACTTCCACCGCACTTAAGTGGGCATAGAGTGTAAGCAGGCCGCTGCCGTGGTCCAGGATTACGGTGTTGCCGGAAAAAAAATAATTGCCGACATCGATCACTGTTGCATCCCCGGCGGCCACCACCGGTGAGCCATCCGGCGCCGGTATATCCATTCCGTTGTGCGGATTGCGTGACTGACCGTTGAAAATCCGGCGCTGGCCGAATGTGTTCGACCGTTCGCCTTCGCAGGGTTGCATCAGTTGCAGTGAATCGGGCGCTGTCTCGGTAAAGGTTTTACGGATTTCGCCAAGATGCGTGCGCTCGGTTTCATAGCGCGCCAGATCCTCAGGGGAAAGTTCGACTTGACCAGGCTTGACGGTCAGGCGTTGCGTCGCATATTGCTTCGTTCCGATTGCCACGCGTAGGGTCGCAATTGTTCCGTCCACTGCCTGCACCGCGAGTCCCAGCTTTTCGCCGGCGCGGGCTTCGAGCGCAATGCCCACCACTGCGGACCATTCCTTTTCATTGCCCGTGACAAGCACCCTGTTGCCGTTGAGCCAGGCGGTTGGTAGCTTGGGAGCGGGGCCGATCTTGACTACGGCTACTCCGCCCGGCACGGCTACGGCCTTCTGCAGCGGGTCTGCCCGAACATGGGCGGCCCAGAGCGATAGCGAGGAGGCAGCTGTAATGACTAGCAGAAAATGGCGGCGAAGCACGAATTCGGCTTGATTGGGATGCAATTGGCCGAATCATACCGGGGATGCAATCCGCGCGCAGTCCTTGAGGATGCGTAATTAAAACCGCTGTCCCGAAACAGCTACAGCCGTTTGATAATGGTTTCTCGCACAGGCGCGCCGCCGAACGCATCTGCGGCGGGCACCTGGCGCGTACTCATCGAATACAGGCGCTGCATGCGCGGATCGGAGAGCAGGAACAAGGCCGGGTCGACGGCGGCGGCATTGAGGTACACACCGAAATGCAAATGCGGACCGGTGGCTCGCCCAGTGATGCCGATTTTGCCGATCTTCTGGCCTGCCGCGACGCGCTTGCGCGGTCTCGTCTTCACTTCACTGAGATGCGCGTACAGGGTCATGAACCCGCGGCCATGATCCACAAGAACAGTTCGTCCAGAAAAGAAATAATCGCCAACGTCGACGACTTGTCCTGATGCTGCTGCGAATACCGGCTTGCCGGTTGGCGCAGCGATATCCATGCCGTTGTGGGTGCCGCGCGCCTGTCCGTTGAAAAAGCGCACCACACCGAATGTGCTGGTACGCATTCCCTGACAGGGCGGCACCAGCAGCAACGACGAGGGCGATACATCCGAATAGGTTCGCAGCACCCGTTGCAAGTGCGCGCGCTCGCCTTCGCATCGGGCAAGGTCATCGGGTTCCAGATCGACATAATCAGATTTCATCGTCAGGTATTCCGCCTCGTAACGCTTTACGCCGATCGTGAAATGAGCCACTCGCGATTTGCCCGCTGCATCATGAATCGATAGAGGAGGGGCGCGACCCGGCTGCGCGTCGAGCGGAATGCCGACAATCGCGAACCAACCGGTTTGCGTTCCGGAGACGAATACCCTGTCGCCACTGAAATACACCACCGGGGCCATGCGGGCTGGGCCCAACTGAACCACGGCAAAGCCGCCGGGGACCGCCGCAGTACGTGTGAGTCCGCTGGCCTGGACTCGATTAACCAGCGGCGTGCAGGCCAATGCGGCTGCCATTTGCATGAAGCGCCGGCGATGCGCGACAAATTCACCGGTCCCCAAAGAAGGGGAATTCTGAGTTTTCATTGGGCGCTCCCGCTGCCCTTGGGGCGTAGGCACTGAAGCCGAAGAGGTTCAGCAAGGCGCAATAGCAAGGGGCATTCGGAGAACCTGAAGGAAGCAAGCTGCTCGTGTACAGCGGGGGTGCTTCCCGGCGGGCGGTGCGCTATTCTCATAATGTCCTCAAGTGCCAGGTACGGGCCTGGGTACCACGCCCACTGCTGTGTGATGCTGCTTGCAGAGCAAGACGGGCAAGATGCGCATGGCATGGGAGCGGAACCATTACTTTGCGAATCTCTTTAACGTTGACGCCAACTGACGACAGTTGGTTTCGTAGCCGAATGGACCATTTGGAAGTCAAATTTGCGCAACAACACGGTTTTACCGCTATCGCTTCACGCATTTGTCCGGTGCAGAGAAGCGCGTTGAACACTCGCTGTGCGCTGAATGTTTGAACCTGCAGGCCGATTTTTTCTTGCTGGACTTCAGGCGGAAGCGGCTGTCATGCGCGACGAAGTGGCGGCGTTGCGTAGCACGGCAAACAAACACGAATGGGAAGTGCGCGGGAACGCAGAACAGCAACCATGACTGCTGCTCAGACTGTGCCGTGCGATTATGCGCGGCTTGCATTGACCGCCCCGGGATCCTGATTGCCGCCCGGTCACTCCATGTGGTTCGTTTATATGATTCGCTGTGCCGATCGAAGCTTGTACACCGGCATTGCCAAGGACGTGGCGCGGCGACTCGCAGAACATAATTCGGGTGGCATGCGCGCTGCGCACTACACCCGCGGCCGCCGACCTGTGGTGCTGGTGTATATCGAAGAGGCGCAGTCGCGATCCGCAGCGGCCAGACGCGAATACGCAATCAAACAACTGACCAGGCAGGCCAAGGACGACCTGGTTCGTAAAAACCGGCATTTAATACGGCGTTCAATACAATCGGTTGCCGTGAGAACTTGAACGCCACCGGCTGGTCTGCAGATTATTATGCCCATCCCGGGACCCGAATTGCCGCCTAAGGATCCGCGGCACGATAATGCGCCGGCCAGGCCGCTGACGACTGACGATGCAGAACCGGTACGCGAGCCGCTGCCGATAGACAACGCCGCCATTGCCGGCGCCGCTGGCAGATGCCGCAAGTTTTATCGGTCTTGAACCGGTTTTTTAACAGGGAGTACGACTATGCCGATCCCACGTAATCCTGAAGATGAATTCCTGGACGATCCGGCCAAGGACGATGAAGAGGACGAGGAAGAGGAAGGCGTCGCGGGCGGCCGCTGTCCGATTTGCGAGATGCTGGCTGGTGAATGTGACCATCTGGTGGCTTCCATCGACCTGACCTATGCCGAATTTGTGGCCGGAGCGGTTTTTGCTCACGAACGGGTTATCCTGGACTTGCTAGAGCGCCTGGTGGCCAGCGATCCCGATGCACTCAAGGCTGCGGGCGCAGGGCCGGTGCTGGAACAGGTGGCAACGCTCATCCGCAGCGAAATGGATGATGGCGCCACGGCCGGAGATGCGGTCTCAATTCATTATCCACAAGTCATGGCAGCGCTGAGCTACATCTTGCAGGAGGAAGAGGATGTCACCGTGACGGGCACCGATACGGCTTCCGGGGACGATTCCTCAGTCGTGAACTTCTGGGCGCAGGAACCGGAATGGATTGTCGAGCGGGTCATCGAACGCTTTCAGGGCCTGGTTGAAGAGATCGATGAAGAGAATGATCGGCGCGGGACCGGTTAGCGGCAGGCGTGATGCGCTTACCGGCCCAACATGATTCCCGGATATTGCCCCTGAGCGCGATAGCCCGCAGTCCGGCATTGCGCACCCATCTGCCGCCCAGCGCCTGACATCATTTTTGATCTGACTATCGGAAGATCGGCACGCGGGCTCGTGCGGCGTGTAGACTTTGCGATGTCCTCCCGCACACAATCTTGCCCTCCATTGAGCTTTGATGGGCGTTGCGTCTGCTGTTGCTGATCAATAATGCTTGAAGCGAAATTCCGCGACCTAAGCCGCCGTGATCTCTGGCTGACTGTCATTCCCATTTTGGTGCTGGCACTGGCCGTATTTGCGCTGGCGTTGCATTTTCTGGAACCGGCTCCGCCGGATTCAATCGTGCTATCGACCGGCCCGGAGGACAGCGGTTATCACATGTTCGCCTTGCGCTATCGTGAAATCCTGGCACGTGATGAGGTGAACGTCGAATTGCGTCCCTCGGCTGGTTCACAGGAGAACATCAGCCGGCTGCTCGATGAACAATCCGACGTTGAAGTCGGTTTTTTGCAAGGCGGCTCGGCTTACGCCGCAAATGCGCCGGAACTGGTTTCTCTTGGCAGTGTTTATTACGAGCCTTTGTGGGTTTTTTATCGCGGCCCCGAAGTACATGACTTCGGTGGATTGCGCGGCAAGAAGCTCGCGATCGGTCCCGAAGCCAGCGGTACTCGCGCGCTGGCGCTGCAGTTGCTTGCGGTGAACGCAGCGGTGATGCCGCCCACGATGCTTTTGTCGGATGACGGCAAGCAGGCAAATGAACTGTTGCTGCGGGGGAAGCTCGATGCGGTTTTCATCGTGGGTCCCCCGGAATCGCCGCTGGTGGAGCAGCTATCTCTGGCACCCGGGATAAGGCTTCTGAACCTGGATCGCGCTGAAGCGTACACGCGCCGCTTTCCGTCCCTGACCAAACTGATTCTGCCGCAAGGCGTTTTTGATTTTGTGAACAACGTGCCCGCTCACGACGTCACCCTTCTGTCATCCACCGCCACCTTGCTCGCTGTGGATAGCCTGCATCCGGCTTTGGCGTATTTGCTGATGCGCGCCGCCAGCGAAGTCCATGGAAGCGCGGGTTTGTTGCGAAAAGCGGGCGAATTTCCGGCTCCATTGAATTCCGAGTTTCCACTCAGCTCCGAAGCGCAGCGCTACTACAAGTCGGGACCTCCGTTTCTGCAGCGCTATCTGCCCTATTGGGCTGCCGTTATGGTCGACCGCCTGTGGCTTACATTGCTGCCGTTGCTTGCGTTACTGATCCCGCTTGGCCGTATCATTCCTGCGCTCTACCGCTGGCGCGTACGCTCTCGCATTTACCGCTGGTATGCAAAGCTCAAGGAGCTGGAATTGGAGCTGGACGACCAGTCCACTCCGGAAGGATTGAAGGCGCTGCTGGTACGGCTAAATGAGATTGAACGAGCGGTCAACCGTATTAATACGCCGCTCGCTTACACGGATAATCTTTATGCGTTCCGGCAGAATGTAAATCTGGTTAGGCAAAGCGTGCGAGACCGGCTTGCGACCGCTTGAACGGAATTAGGCAGGGGTTCGCCGCGCGCGGTTACTTTACGCCCAGCAATTCGACCTCGAACACCAGAGTAGCGTTTGGCGGGATCACACCACCGGCACCGCGCGCACCATAACCAAGCTCGGGCGGAATGGTCAGTTTGCGTTTACCGCCGACTTTCATACCCTGCACTCCCTCGTCCCATCCGCGGATGACCTGGCCTTGACCGAGGCCGAATTTGAATGGATCGTTGCGGTCCTTGCTGGAGTCGAATTTGCTGCCGTCAGTAAGCCAGCCCGTGTAATGCACGGTGACATTCTGGCCGGAGGCTGCAACGTTGCCCTCACCGATGACCAATTCCTCAATCTCCAACCCGCTTGCAGTTTTGTGTGATGCCATGGAATCCACCGATTAATTCGCAGGTGCGCATTGTAGCGATTTTCGCCTTTACTCACCCTCATTGCTCGGTGCTCGTTTTTAACCCGTCAAGAAAGGAGAGCAATAGTCTCGTGACCTCGGCCGGCCGTTCCTGCTGAATCCAATGCCCGGCGCCCTCGAGGATTTCGCAAATGCGAAGATCGTCCGTCCAGCGCTTCATGTTTTCCACCATATCGAAATTCGGAACGAATTTCAGGACGCCGTCGCGCCGGCCCGCGATAAAGCATGCGGGCCTTGTAATGCGCGCGGCGTTGAGTGCAGTCAGTCGCTCCCAATCGCGCTGCTGGTTGCGATAGCGGTTTAGCGGACCGCGAAATCCGTTTTTTCGAAATTCCGCGGCGTAGTAGTCCAGGTCCTTTTCGGTGAGCCAGTCGGGCAACGCTGCCGGATCGGGGAGGTCACCCAGCATGTTTGCATCAGGACGTTTGTCGGCACGGAACATCCCCTTGGGCGAATCCCCAGAACCGGCGTAATAAATTTTACGCAATGAAGCTCGCACGTCCGCTTCGAATTCTGCCTCCGCGACGCCGGGCTGCTGGAAATACAATTGGTAGAAGAATCGCCCGGCGTAAATCTGTTTCCAGAGATCGATTGATGAAACTTTACCGCGGGGCGCATAAGGGACCGAGAGCGCGGCGACGGCGCGAACGCGATCCGCATGCAGGGCAGTCGTATTCCAGACCACCGGCGCACCCCAGTCGTGACCAAACAGAATCGCCTGGTGCTCGGAGAAATGATCGATGAGTCCAAGGACATCCGCAATCATGTTTTCCATGTCATAAGTTTCGATCGCCACGGGTGCATCGCTTCCGCCATACCCGCGAACATCTGGCACCACCACGCGGTAACCGGCATCGCGTACCGGTCCGATCTGGTGTCGCCATGAATACCAGGATTCTGGCCAGCCATGAATCATGAGCACCAACGGTCCATGTCCGTCAACCACACAGCGCAAGTTCACGCCGTTGGTGCGAATGTTCTGGAACGTGGGCAATGTGGGCATGAGATCGAATTGCGATAAGCTTGAGGCAAAGTATAGAACGACTGATAAAAATCGGAGGAGCCATGCGAATTTACATGATCGGGTCGGGAGCAATGGGTGGGCTCTATGGAGGGCTGCTGGCGCGCGCCGGGTACGATGTGACGCTGATCGATCCGCGAGAAGACCACATCGGCAAAATAAAAACTGAAGGCTTGACCCTCGAAGGAATGCGTGGAACCCACGTCATCCGGGTCGCGGCGCAGCGCGACGGAGCCGGGCTTGCGCCGGCCGATCTTGCAATCATATTCACCGATGCCAACGCGACTCGCGAGGCAGCAAGGCTCGCAAGACAGTTGCTCAAGCCGGACGGATTCGCGCTTACGCTGCAGAATGGCATTGGCAATGTGGAAGCGCTGGTTGCGGAGCTCGGCAAGCAACGCGTCATAGCAGGCGTCTCCATGAACAGTGCCGCCAACCCGGCAAGCGGTCGCTCCGCTTATACCAATGTGGGCATGACGTCCATCGGCGAGCTCGATGGCAGCAGCACGCAACGCGTAAAGCAGGTCGCGGACATGCTGAACAAGGCGGAAATTCCCACCGAGATCATTCCAGATCCAATGAACTGGATCTGGGGAAAGTTCGTGCTGAACTGCGGCATCAACGCGCTGACCGCGATTACCGGCCTGCGCAGTGGGGAAATCTACCGTACGCCGGAAGTCAGTGCCCTGCAGGACCGGGTGATAGACGAAATCATGGCCGTGGTCGAGCGCAAGCAGCTTAAGCTTCCGGAAAAAAATCCGCGTCAGAAGATCAAGGATCACTGCCGCGTGCGCTACAACAAGCCATCGATGATGCAGCACATCGAACAGGGCCGCCGTACCGAGATAGATGCTTTGAACGGCGCGCTCGTACGGGAAGCCAAGTCGCTTGGCATTGCCGTGCCTTACAACGAAGCTGTGGTTGCAGTGGTGAAAGGCCTGGAGAAAAGCCGTCGTCAGGCCTTGCATGAGCCGCCCCGCGACTACAAAAAACTGGAGGTGGAAGCGGAGAAAGAGGCCAGTAAAAGCTGACGCTAATGGATGGCTTGACAGTCCGCTTGGACTACCGTGGGTGCGCGCCGCGCGTGACTACGGATTTAAAGCGGTCCCGATCTGTCCAAGCGGTTCCTCTTTTCTTGTACAGGACAGAACATGATGAATCCTGATCACGCCGGAATACTCGGTTCAGTTTGGATACGTCCTACCGGAACTGCGCTGGATGCAATTGAACGTGTGGTCCGCCTTGCGCACCAGAGCGCCGGTGGCCCGCCCGTACAGCCGCATGTTTCCCTGATGGGGGGCATTGAACTGACGCCAGACACTGCATCGACTTTTCAGAGACTCGCTTCCAGAATCACGGGTTTCGAAATCCGACTGGGCAAGATCGAATGGCGCGATGAATATTATCGTTCCCTGTTTATCCGCGTTGAACCGAGTGATGAACTCATCGCGGCCCGCGTGGCAGCGCACGAGGCGTTTGGGCGGCTGCCGTCGGGTCCCTTCGAGCCGCATGTCAGCCTGCTTTATGGTGACTTTGATGAAACATTCAAAAACGAATTAGCGCAAAGATTGGGCGGCCGCCTTGATGTCTGCTTCATGGCTTCCGCGGTCGATCTGGTGAATGCCTGCGAAAAGGTTCCAATAGCGCAATGGACAACGCTGTATCAGGCAGCATTGCGTCCCGCGCCGGTAGAGGAGCAAACTTTCGGCATCGGGTCCGCTCGTTGATCGTTTGCGCTTTCTAGGTTTGCCGCGTCCACATCACTTCCGCGCGTTTGTCCGCGGCGCGCGTCAGCAGATCGATCAACGGGAAGGCCCGCTGCCGTAGCGACACCGGCACCTCCAGTTGATCTTCTTCTTCGTCGTCCATTGCCGGACGGGATTTTTTCGTATCCGCCTCGACAGCTGACTTCAACCGGGCAAGCGCGCTCGGAATATCGGCAGGAAGGATTGCACTGGGCACGGTGCCACTATGGCCCATCGCCTTCAGAAGCTGTACGGCGATGTCCATATTCATAGTGAAAGTCCCAGCTTCGCTATCGAATTTTACGAACATGATTTGGCCCTGATGAGAATGAATCGCTGAGCATATTAGTTTGCACTTCGAGCATAAAGTTTCCGCGCGTCACGTGCCGGCGAGTGCGCAACACATAGTGACAAGCCATCGGCGCGAATTTTCTGCGTCGAGGCCCAAGTTTATAGAGTAAATTAGGCAGCCGGGCCGGACTCATTCGGGAGCGCGAATCAGTGGCTTCGCCGCGGGAAATTGAACCGATACTGCACAGCGTACCGGGACACATCCATACCTTTCTGGAGCGCCTTCGGTTTCTGCTGGCTGAACACCCACTCGGCGTGATGCTGGCCAGCGTGGTCGCTGTTCTGCTGGTCGGTTTTTTGTTGCCCGTAATGTTTCGCAAATCGCATGCTCGGCAGGTCCAGGCCGCGGACGGCCCAACGCCCTCCCGTGGCGAAAGGCGCCAGGAGGGGGAACTGCAATACCAGACGCTGTTTCAAAGCAGCCCCATTCCCACGTTTATCTGCGACACGCGTCGCAACCGTTTGCTCGAGGTTAATGACGCTGCGATGCGCGACTACGGGTATACGAAAAAAGAATTACTCAAAATGACGCTTTTCGAGTTGGGCATGCCGCAAGATGAAGACTTGGTAATGGAAGCACTGAACGGCCTGGGATCGAATTCTGGTGAAGTCGGCACGTGGACGCACCGAACGAAAACCGGCGCGGAGCTCCAGGCCGAATTGGTCACGTTCCGAATGCAGTTCCGTCGGCGCCCAGCGCGCGCAGTCATGGCTCGGGATGTTACCCGTCGTAACCGCGCGCAGGATGTGATGTGGCAAGATCTCGAGCGCTATGGCTTGGCTTCCAAGGCAACCAACGACGCGCTAATCGACTGGAATTTGGCCAACGATGCGTTATGGCAAAGCGAAAATTATGTAAAGGTCTTCGGTCAGGAACATCCCGCGCCCACCATGGCAGCGTGGTTCGAGCACATTCATGCGGACGATCGTGCCCGGGTACAGGAAAAATTGCTCGCAGCGATAAAGTCCGATGCCAGCCATTGGTGCGACGAGTTTCGGCTTTTGCGCGGCGACGAAAAAATCACGCATGCATTCGCGCGCGGCTACATAACCCGGGCTGATGGAAGCGCGCGAAGATTGAGCGCCGTCCTGCAGGACATCACCGAGCGCAAAGAGCAGGAAGAGCGCACACGGTTCCTTGCTGATCACGACGAATTGACAGGATTGCCAAACCGCAGTTTGTTTCGCCATTCTTTAAACAATGCGCTGCAGCGCGCAGCGCGCAGCGGCAAGATGCTATCGATCCTGTTTTTTGACCTGGACCGTTTCAAGAACATCAACGACAGCCTCGGTCATGATGCCGGTGACGAGGTATTGCGCGCAGTGGCAGAGCGGCTGACCGCTTGTGTGCGCAAAGTGGATATCGTGGCGCGTTTCGGCGGAGACGAGTTTGCCGTCCTCACTGAAGGCCTGACCGCTGAAGACCAGGCAGGGACAGTGGCCCGCAAGATTCTGGAAGTGCTCGCCAAACCGATGATCCTTGCCGGACGGCAATATCGTCCAGCAGCCAGTATCGGCATCAGTACCTATCCGACCGACGGACGCGATGCCCCGGCGCTGCTGAAGAACGCCGACATTGCAATGTATCGAGCCAAGGAAGAGGGCAGAGGCACCTTCCAGTTTTATTCCGAGCAGCTCAACACCCATTCTGTGCAGCGCCTGGAATTCGAATCCAATTTGACCAGTGCGTTGAGTAACCGGGAATTCGTCCTGCACTACCAGCCCAAGGTTGACCTTGCGACGGGAAGCATCGTCGGACTGGAAGCGCTGATCCGCTGGAGCAGTCCGCACTTGGGATTCGTACCCCCGAATGACTTCATTTCGATTGCGGAAGAGACTGGACTCATCGTCCCGCTAGGTCGCTGGGTAGCGCAGACGGCGTGCGTCCAAAACGGCGCGTGGCAAAAGGCGGGTTTGCCGCAACTGCGCATCGCAATCAATATTTCCGCGCGACAGATGTCCGACAAAGGTTTGGTCGCATTCATTGCCGATACGCTCGGCAACACCGGATTGTCGGTGCAGTCCCTGGAACTCGAGATTACCGAAAGCGCAGTCATGAGCAACCAGGAGCATGCGGAGAAGGTCTTGAACGAACTCAAATCGTTGGGCCTTCACCTGACGATGGACGACTTCGGAACCGGCTACTCCTCACTGGCCTACCTGAAGCGCTTTCCATTCGACAGCGTGAAGATCGACCAGTCTTTTGTGCGAGGCATTCCAGAAAGCAAGGATGATGAAGCCATCGTGGAGGCCATCATTGCGATGGCGCACAGTCTGCAACTGGAAGTAGTGGCCGAAGGCGTCGAAACCAGGGAGCAGTATGAATTTTTGCAGTCGCGCGGTTGCGACCAGATCCAGGGTTTTTACTTCAGCAAGCCGATTCCAGCCAATGAAGTCGTCATGCTGCTCTACAAGACCATGACTCGAGATGGCGCTGTTCCCGCGCCCGCGTTCGACGCGAGGCCCGCGGCGACCAAGATCGCGACGGCCGGCAAAGCGAACGCAGCTCGAAAATAACCTTCTGCCACAACGGCGAATCGAGCCGGTATAGCCGTTTTGGCAGGTGCAGCCTGTCCTGGACGCCGCCCAGACCTTGCGCCAACTATGGCGCTTTGCGCTGAAGTGGCCGGAATCGTGTTCCCGGTATCATCGAGTTTTGCTTGCCAGATCCTTTACGCCGACGACCGCAATGACAGACCATCCGCTTGCGCAACCTGCTTCGAAAAAAGAGTTGTTCGTCGCCTTTACGTTGCTTGCATTGCAAGGATTCGGCGGTGTGCTGGCCGTAGCCCAGCGCGTCCTCTGTGAACAAAAACGGTGGCTTAGCCGGGATCAGTTCGTCGAAATACTTTCACTTGCGCAAATTCTTCCGGGTCCTAACGTATGCAACGTGGCCTTGATGATCGGCGACCGTTTTTTTGGCTGGCGCGGCGCCTTTGCCGCCCTGGCCGGCATGATGGCGGTGCCCCTGGTAATTGTTCTAGTGATCACTGCGCTATATTCACAATACGCTTCGAACACTGCGGTTGCTGGAGCGCTGCGCGGCATGGGCGCGGTAGCCGCCGGCTTGATAATCGGCACCGGTTTTAAACTGGTCGGCGCGCTGCGCACCAATCCGATGCAGACTCCGGTTTGCGCAGCGCTCCTTGTTGCCGCATTTGCGACGGTGGCGTTGCTGCGCTGGCCGTTGGTCTGGGTCATCCTCGCACTCGGGGCGGGCGCATTTGCATTGGCATGGCAGCGGCTGAAGCCGCGCATCGCCGCGCAAGGGCGGTCATGATCAGTTCCAGCGCATTGTTCACGCTGTTCGGGCATTTTCTATTGTTGTCGCTACTATCGATCGGCGGCGCGATCACGGTGGCGCCCGACATGCATCGTGTGATGGTGGACCAGATGAGCTTGCTCAGCGATGCACAATTCAACGCGTCGATTGCCATCGCCCAGGCCTCACCGGGCCCAAACGTATTATTCGTTGCGGTAATGGGCTATCAGGCGGCTGGTCTGGCCGGGGTCGCGGCTACGCTGTTCGGGATCATGTTGCCCTCCACGACGCTGGCATTGGCGGCAGCACGCTGGGGCCACGCGCGACGCGAATGGCGCGCGGTGCAGGCGTTCAAGGCCGGCATGGCGCCGATTGTCATAGGATTGCTGTTTTCGACAGGCTGGATCCTGAGTGCGCAGACGCCAGGCTGGCACCACATCATCCCGACCGTCGTGGCGGCATTGCTGGTATGGCGTACGCGCATGCATTTGCTGCTGTTGGTCGGTGCGGGGGCATTTGTCGGGGCGATGGGCTGGGTGTAGAAGGCCGTGCCCCCGTTCGGGGATACCGGGCTGCGCCCATAACGGTCGTGACGGTCGTGACGACGTAACGGGTAAGGACAAGAACGCCGTCACGGGCAACGCGTAAAAAAGGAAGATGCCGTGACACCGTTACGGCAAAAGCAAGCTTTTAACCCGGTTTTTCACGTCGTCACGACCTTTAGGAGAAATCGATGCGCTATGAGCTTTATTACTGGCCTTCCATTCCGGGACGCGGAGAATTCATCAGGCTTGCGCTGGAAGACGCCGGTGCGAGCTATATCGACGTCGCGCGGCGCTCCGGACGCGGCGTGCCGGCGATGGAACGGTTCCTGGATGATGAGAAATTGGCGGGAGCGCCGTTTGCGCCGCCTTTCTTGCGGGCCGGCAAGCTGCTCATTGCCCAGACCGCCAATATCCTGCTTTACCTCGGACCGCGCCACGACCTTGCGCCCCGTAGTGAAGCCGGTCGCGTGTGGGTGAACCAACTGCAGTTGACGATTGCGGATCTCGTGGACGAGGTACACGAGGTGCATCATCCGATTGCGGCATCGCTTTACTATCGCCAGCAGAAGCAGGAAGCACGACGTCGCAGCAAATATTTCCGCACCGAGCGCATACCGAAGTTCCTGGGCTACTTCGAACGGGTGCTATCTACGGGCAGCAAGCGTAAACATTATCTTGCAGGCAATACGCGAAGCTATGCCGACCTGTCCATGTTCCAGTTGCTAGCCGGCTTGCGCTATGCGTTTCCCCGGGCCATGAAAAAGCTGGAACCAGACTGTCCTGGATTGGTCGGACTGCATGACCGGATCGCGCAGCGCCCCAATATCGCGGCATATCTGGCGTCGCCGCGACGGATTGAGTTCAACGAAGATGGCATTTTCCGCCATTACCCGGAACTCGACGGCTGACGTTCCAAGACCAGGCGTATGATTGCGACAGGAGGAGTATGCACATGACCGATAAAGCGAGGAAACTCAAATCCGTCGAGGCCGGAAGTTTACGCGGCCGCGTCAGTCCGGAGGAATGGGAAGTCCGGTGCGAGCTTGCGGCAGCCTATCAACTTGCTGCGCAGTTTCGCTGGACCGACCTGATATTCACGCACTTCACGGCGCGAGTGCCCGGTTCCCCGCACATTCTGATCAATCCCTATGGCTTGATGTTCGACGAGATCACTGCATCGAGCATTGTCAAAATCGACCACGAGGGCAATATCGTCGACGATACGACTGGGCTGGGAATCAATTACGCCGGCTTCGTAATCCATGGGTGCGTGCATGAGGCGCGCCCAGAGATCAATTGCGTAATTCATACCCACACCCGTGCCGGCGTTGCGGTATCGGTGCAAAAGCATGGCTTGCTGCCGCTGAGCCAGCATGCGCTGCGAACGTACGGCATGCTGACTTATCACGACTATGAAGGCATCGCGCTGGAACTTGACGAGAGAGCGCGCATGGCTGCCGATCTTGGCCCCACTTCCAAGGCCATGGTCCTGCGCAACCACGGTTTGCTGACGTTGGGCGATACTGTTGGCGAAGCCTTCGAGCTGATGTACTACCTGGATACCGCGTGCCAGATCCAGATCGATGCTCTGGCCGGTGGGCGGGTTGAAGCGGGGCTGATCGATGAACAGACCGCCAAAAAAGGCTTCGATCAGTTCAAGGGACCGGGCGGCGCTGAGGTCAACAAGGCCTGGCAGGCCCTATTACGAATGCTCGACCGCAAAGGCGTGAACTACAGAAGCTAGCGCTCCGTCGTGCAGCGGGGACCGCCCCGCCTTGGTGACCGCTCTTTCGACGCTCAGCGTACGGTACCGGAGGTTACGAACCATGACTCTACTGGTACCGGAGCACCGTGCGCGGCGTTATGGTCGGGGTCGAAATCCTTGTATTTGCTCGCCAGCATATCGCGCACCTTGTTATCCCAGTCGGACTGCTTGCCCGGCTCGAGCCGTTCGTAGGCCTTGCAGAATTCGCGGGTGAAATAGACATTCACGCCCTTGGCGGGCTTGTGTGGCCGCTTCGGATCGGTGCCGACTTTCCATCTCACCTTGAACCAGACCGATTCACCTGCCGGCGGATGCGTAATCTGCGCGCCATTGGGAAAAACCATCCGGGCGATTTCCACCCATCGATCGACTTGTACCGTACTCATCTGGTGATTTATTTGCGGATATGGCGCGTATGACCACGCAGCGCCTGCCGGGTTCGACAGTTGCTCTGACCACCGGCCTTCTATACATTCGCGTCACCTTGCAGAAAAAACCATGAACAACGACTCTTTCCTGTACGAAATTGGCCCGGAAGTGATGTGGACCATTGTCATCATATCGGCGGTGGTCCTGGCCAACATCGCGATATCCGCCGTATTACGAGGGCGCAGCTGGCTCTCGAGGGAAACCAAGCTGCGCGCGTCGGTGTTCTGGCGCAATTTTTCGCTTCTGGTCGCCTTCATTTTGCTGGTGTTCACCTGGCGTACGGAATTGCGCGCTGCCGCCCTGTCGCTGGCCGCACTGAGCGTCGCGCTGGTGATTGCGGGCAAGGAATTGTTCACGTCCGTGCTGGGTTATGTCCATCGCACCACCTCCGGCAGTTTCAGTTTTGGCGATGTCATCGAGATCAATAACATCAAGGGCGAAGTGATCGACCAGACACTGCTGTCTACGACGGTGCTCGAGATGAGCGAGGAACACCTGTTCACCGGCCGGGTGGTGCAGTTTCCGAACAGCTTCTATGTCTCCAACGCGATGAAGAATTATTCCCGGCTGGGCGATTATCAGCTCGGCATGGTCAGCATTCCGCTGGTGGGCGGCGCGGACGTGGAAACGGCCCGGCGTATCCTGGCCGAGGTTGCGAACGCAGTCTGTTCCGAATTCGTAGCGCCCGCGCATGCCGCGCTGCGCGAACTGGAAGGCGAGCAATTTATCGTAATGCCGTCGGCCGAGCCTCGCGTGAGCATCCGGCTCGGCGAGGGCGGCAAAATTACGCTTTTGCTGCGATTCCCGTGTCCCGCGAGTCAGCGCACGCGCACCGAGCAGGAAGTGCTGACCAAATACCTGGCCGGGATGCGTTCGGCGGCAGCAGCCTGACTATTTAGCTGCCTGGCACGATGAGCGCTCGGGGCGTGCGCAAGCGGATCATCTGCGTTGGACACGCCGCACTCGATGGTGTGTTTGCTGTTGAGTCCTGGCCCGCCCATAGCGGCAAGATAGAGGCGCACGGTTTCACACAAAGCGGCGGCGGCATGGCCGCCAATGCGGCGGCGGCCATCGCGCGGCTGGGTGGCGAAGCCGTTTTCTGGGGCCCTACGGGCGAAGATCCGCTTGCGGATGCGATTGCTGCATCGCTCATTGCTGAAGGAGTGGATGTGCGGGGCCTAAGACGTTTCGAAGGCAGAACCTCCTCGCATTCCGCAGTCATGATCGATAAGCGTGGCGAGCGGCTGGTCGTCGGATATCGCGGCAGCGCACTCCAGGCTTCCGCAGACTGGCTGCCGCTCGAGCAAATCGGGCGCGCTGCTGCAGTACTTGCGGATGTGCGCTGGGCAGACGGCGCCTTGCGCTCCTTGCGCGCCGCTCGCGCTGCCGGCATCCCGGCTGTGCTCGACGCCGAGATAGCACCCGTGCAAACCCTCGATATGCTTGCCGCAGCAGCCAGTCACGTGATTTTTTCTGAGCGTGGGCTGGAAGCCTGGTGCGGCCACGACACGCCAGCCGCGTTGAGCGGCGTGCTGGAACGCGGCGCGCTCATGGCGGCAGTGACGCGGGGCGCGGCAGGCGTCGACTGGATTGAAGCCATGTCACCTGGGAAACAGCTGCACTGTCCGGCTTTCCCGGTCGCCACGGTTGATACGTTGGGCGCGGGAGACGTGTTTCACGGCGCTTATACGCTGGCACTCGCGGAAGGCCGGCTCATCGGCGAAGCGATCCGGTTTGCGGCAGCGGCGGCCGCAATCAAATGCAGTCGGCCCGGCGGGCGTAGCGGAGCGCCGACTCGCGACGAAGTCGACACGCTGCTGCATACGGCCGGGAAGCCGCATAGTTAACCGGCGATGGTAACGCCCCCGTCGGCCACAATGGTCTGACCCGTGACGAACGCCGCAGCGCGCGAAGCTAAGAACACCGCGATGCCGCCGATGTCATCCGGTTCGCCGATCCGGCGCAACGGCGTTTGCGATTCGTAACGCTGCAGAATTTCGGGGTTCTCCCATAAGGCGCGCGCAAAATCAGTCTTCACCAAACCCGGTGCGATGCAGTTGATGCGAATATTTTGCGGGCCCCATTCCATCGCCAGATTGCGTGCCAACTGCATATCGGCAGCCTTGGAAATGGCGTATGCGCCGAGCACCGACGTGCCTTTGAGCCCGCCAATGGAAGACACAATGATGACAACGCCATCTTTTCTCTGCGCCATTTCCGGCAGTACCAGGTTGGCGAGCCAGTGATTGGAGACGATGTTGTTCTGCAGGATTTTGTTAAACGCATCGTCCGGCATGTTTGCCATGGATCCGTAGTACGGATTGCTGGCCGCATTGCAAACCAGAACGTCGATTTTTCCGCATTGGTTTCGGGTTTCTTTTACCAGCGCTTCCAGCTGCGTTTTGTCGCCGATATTGGCAGGGATCGCGATTGCGTCGCCTCCCGTCGCGCGAATGCTTTGCGCCACCTCTTGGCACGCCGCTGCCTTGCGGCTGGAGATCACGACTTTGGCCCCCGCCCTGGCGAGATGCTCCGCGATGGAGCGGCCGATGCCGCGCGTGGAGCCGGTAACAATCGCGACTTTGCCTCCAAGTGCAAATGCATCCATGGTCTTCTCCCAAGGCAAAAAAGTGGCCAGCGGCGAATGCGCTGGCCAGCCGATATGTGCAGAGGCGGCGCTTACTGCTGGCCTTCCTCAACAACCTTTTTCAGATTTTCCAGACCCATCGCATAGACTTTGTTGAGGCCGTTGAGCGGTGTGGCATCGTCCTGCCCGGCGGGCGGCTCATCAGTCCAGTATGCAACGCGCTTGAAGCGTGCTTTCCAGACCACTTTGCTTTTGCCGCTGCTGTCCTCGGATACCGCGATCGTCGGGAAATAATCGGTCGCGCCGACCTGGCCGCCGATATACGTGTACCCGAGCGACATATTCCACGGTTCATATGAAATCAGCTTTTCCTGAACCTTCGTGCCATTGGCGCGCGTGAGTTCCCGGATGGCGCCAACTTCGCGGTTCTTGCCCAGGATCAGCCGGCTCTCGACGATGACGGGCAGCCAGCGCGGCAAGCCATTGAAGTCGCTGACGACGGCCCACACCGCTTCAGCCGGTGCATTGATCACAATGGAATGCTCGACGCTCATTTCGGGTGCTTCGGCGGCAAGCGCTGGCGCGGCCACAGCGGCGATGATCAATGCGCTGAATAGTTCTAATGGTTTCATGTCCGTCTCCCTGTTGTTCGACTATGTGCGCGGATGTTTTTTTGTCCCGGTCGGCATCCGCTTGGCCTGGCATGGCGATGAGCCGTGTCGCTGCCGGGGGACGAAAGCCTACCGCATTAGGCCGCTTACCGCGACCCCGTTCGGAACGCCAACCGCTGCAATGCGCGCGGCGCTCACCTTATCGCCCCCGGAGCTTGTGCTAGCATCATTCTCCCTCTTTTGCTGGAAACAATATGAATGCGGTACTGAGCGCCGACGAACTTGCGCACTATAAGGAACATGGTTACGTTTTGCCCCGCTACCGGCTGCCCGATCCACTGTTGCAACAGCTGCGCAAGAGTCTGGACCAGCTGCTTGCCGCGTACACCGATGTGGCGCAGGAAGATCTGGCTAACCCCCACATGCTTCCGCCTGTCAGCGGCCCGGATATGAATCCGTTTATGGCCGCGGCGCGCCACCCGGCCATACTCGACATGATCGAGCAGATCATCGGGCCGGACATCGTGCTGTGGATCAGCCGGATTCTATGCAAGCCGCCCGTCAAAGGCAGGGAAGTGCCCTGGCATCAGGACGGGGAATACTGGCCGATGCGCCCGCTGGCGACATGTTCGGTGTGGATTGCCATCGATCCCGTTTCAGTGGCGAACGGCTGCATGCGTTTCATCCCGGGCTCCCATCAACGCAAGGAACTGTACAAGCACCATGTCAGCGATCGCGAAAACCTGGTGCTGAATCTTGAGCTGGATTCGAGCCAGTTCGATGAACGCAAGGCGGTCAACGTTGAGCTTGAGCCAGGCCAGATGTCACTGCACGACGTGCGCATGATCCATGGTTCTCTGGCCAATACGTCGGGGCAGCGCCGGGCAGCATTGATCATGCGCTACATGCCCGGAACTTCGCACTACGACAGGTCACTGCGCGACCAGCGCCGCGACAAATCGCCGTTCAATATTTACGACCAGCCATTGTGGCTCATGCGTGGTGAAGACAAATCACGCAAGAATGACCTGCTGCACGGCCACGATATCTGGAAACGCCGTTATGCCGGCGGACTGGGCGTAAGCTCCGGCAGCGCGGGATGAGAACGGCCGCGAATATCGTGCCGCGCGACGCGGGGCACGATATTCACGCCCCATCATGAATATCGCGAATTTCCTGGCGCGTTCGGCACGTACGTTTCCCGCCCGCCCCGCGGTTTCGCTCGGCGACACGGTATGGCTGTCCTATGGCGAGCTGATGCGGCGAGTGGCCGCAATGGCGGGCGCATTCCGCCACGTGCTCGCACTGCTTCCCGGCGACCGGGTTGCGCTGGCGATGGTCAATTGTCCCGAGTACGTCGAAATCTGGTACGCGGCTTGGCATGCGGGGCTGACGACCGTGCCAATGAATTCAAAATTGCATCCAAAGGAGCTTGAGTACATCTTGCGCGACTCGGGCGCGAGGGTCTGCTTCGCGTCTTCCGGGCTTGCTTCGGCAGTAGAGGACCTGCGCGCTGAACTGCCAGCGCTCGAACGCGTAATCGATGTCAGTTCGGCTGACTATCGGACGCTGTACCGCGCGCAACCCGCCATCGCCATGCACCAGACGGGCCCTGAAGAAATCGCCTGGCTGTTTTACACCAGCGGCACTACCGGACGCCCGAAGGGCGTGATGCTCACGCATCGCAATATCTTGTCCATGTCGCTGGCTTATTTCGCTGCCGTCGACACCATCAGCGTGGTTGATTGCGTGCTGCATGCCGCGCCGATGTCGCATGGATCGGGTCAATACAATTTTCCGCATACGCTGGTCGGCGCGAATCAGGTTATTCCGGAAAGCGGACATTTTGATGCTGCAGAAATCTTTGACCTGTGCCGGTGCTGGAGCGGCGTGACGATGTTCGCGGCGCCCACCATGGTGCATCGCCTGGTTGCGCATGCCCGCGCGCACGCGCCCGTGTTGCACGGTTTGAAGACGATCGTCTACGGCGGGGGGCCGATGTACCTGCAGGGCATACTTAGCGCGCTCGATACGCTTGGGCCGCGCTTTGCGCAAATTTACGGGCAGGGCGAATCGCCCATGACCATTACCGCAGTGTCGAAAGCGCAGCTCATCGACCGCAATCAACCGCGCTATGAACAACGGCTGGCGTCGGTCGGGATTGCTCAGCCGCCCGTTGAAGTCCGTGTTGCAGATGCAGAGGACCGGTCGCTGCCCGAGGAAGAAATCGGCGAAATCCTCGTGCGGGGGGAGACCGTCATGAGCGGGTATTGGCAAAATCCGCAGGCGAGCAGCGAAACCTTGCGCAACGGCTGGCTGCATACCGGCGACGTCGGTTCTTTTGATGCGGACGGTTTTCTGACTTTACGTGATCGCTCGAAGGACCTGATCATTACCGGTGGATCCAACATCTATCCGCGCGAAGTCGAAGAAGTGCTGCTGCGCCATACGGCGGTCAGTGAAGTTTCCGTGGTGGGCCGGCCGCATCCAGAATGGGGTGAGGAGGTCATTGCTTTCGTGGTGGTCAATGAGGGCGCAACTGTTCTCGAGCAGGAACTGGATGCGTTGTGTCTTGACCATATTGCACGCTTCAAGCGGCCGAAAAGTTATCGCTTCGTGCAGGACTTGCCCAAGAACAACTATGGCAAGGTGCTGAAGAGCGAGTTGCGGGCACAGTTGCAAGGCGAAATCGGTGAAGGACAAGCGCGCTAAACCAGGCATGCCGGTGGCGGGGGCTGTTGGAACCAGGAAACCCGCCCGGCGAAATGATCAAGTCAACCGGCAAAATCGCAAGGTGCTGGGCCAGCATTACCGCGCAAAGTACGGTGTGAAATAATCTGGCGCCGGGTATTCAGGTACTGACCCGGTTGCGTCCGGCTTCTTTCGCTCGGTAGAGCGCTTCATCCGCCGCCCGGATAACGCTTTCCGGCGTCGTCAGCAATTGGCTGCGTTGCGCGGCGCCGATACTGACGGTTACCGAAAGCTGTTCCGAGCGATTCGTGCGCAATGCTGGCGGTTCGGTCAGACTTAACGCGAAAGAGGATTGGGCTCGGTTGCGGCGGTCGCTGTTCTTGCGCGGTTCGCTGCGGCGCTGCTGGTCGCTGCGTACCGCCATCTTGTAGCCTTCGATACTGCGCCGCAGGGCTTCCAGATAAGGAATTACTTCGTCTATCTTACAGTCGGAGAACAGCACCGCGAATTCCTCTCCGCCATAACGAAACGCCTTTCCGCCACCCTCTATTGCAGCCAGACGCGCGCCCACCAGCTTCAGCACCTGATCGCCAATGTCATGACCGTGTGTGTCGTTGAACTGCTTGAAATGGTCGACGTCGACCATCGCTATGGTGTACGCAGGGCCGAGCGCGGGCAGCTTTTCCTGCAGGGCGCGGCGGCTGGGCAGACTGGTAAGTTCATCGCGGAAAGCCAGGCGATGCGATTCCTGCAGCACCGCAAGCAGCAATATGGTGCCAGCGGCAAAAATGAAGATGCCGTAGACCGCGGCATGGTTCGGCCACTCGCACGCAATGAAGAAAGCGATCACCGCCCCGACCATGCCGACTTCCAGAGGGGAAAAATTAGTCCACGCCCTGTGGAGCGCCATGATCAAAGCGGCTGCCATGAACAGCCGCCCTAGCAAGGGCGTTGGCGTTGCCCGCAGCAGCCAATGGTTCAGCGCTTCATGCCAGGATGTGCCTGAAAGCGTCGTGAGTCCGGCGGTAGCCACCCAGGTCGTTAGCAATATTTCGATTGCTCCGAGCAGCGCCCACCGATAATTGCGGAAGTAGACGATGCCGCGTTCCGGCAATATCAGCACGGCCAGAATATTGGCGGGCACAAAAATCGCCGCGGCAGTCAGCACCGCATGCACCGGGAATTCTCCGAAGTTCAGTGAAATGCGGAAAGCCGCAAATGCCACCAACAGGGAAATGAGTGCGATAAATGCCCGGCCGCGGTTGAACCACAGGGCGATCGCAGTGGCGATCGGGAGTACGGTGTAAGGCCCGAACACGCCGAAGGTGCCCAGCGAAGCAGGCAGTCTATGACTCGTCATCGCCACAATGCCCATCACCAGCAGCACCAGTGCAGGGATGGCAACTGCTTTGAGTTCATCGCGATAAGCGATCATGCGGCGTGTATCGGGTGGACGGATGTCGCAAGCGCGGATCCGATGATCAAGCCTTGCCCTTCCCCGCCTGGTAGGGACGCGCTTCTTCCCGGATGACGCGGCGCAGTACGTCTTCGAGGTTTTCCTGCTCAATTGCCTGCTTCAGCGCCTCATTGATCAGCGTCTGGTAACCCCGGCCCCCGGCACGAGAACGAAAATATTCGACGACTGCCATGTCAAGGTACATCGTCAGCCGGATTTTTCCCCGTGGGGAGGCTGTTGCTTCGTTGATCTGATTGCCGCCATTGCGGGTGCGGCGCGCGGAATGCCGCCCAACGGGCTTGGCTGGTTGCTTACGCATCCGATCCAGTGTGCATACAACTATACATATAGTCAAGTTGCGCGGCCGAACAGGACTTTGCAGCCGGTATACGCGCTAAACTTATCGCGTCTTTTTCGAGAATCATCATGTCGCCGGATCCATTGCTACTTGCGCGCGCCCAGTTCGGTCTCAACATCGGCTTCCACATCCTTTTTCCCAGCATCACTATCGCGCTCGCCTGGATACTGTTTTATCTGCGTGTACGCATTGAATTGTTCAATGACGCCTGGTGCAACGTGGCCTACCGGCTCTGGGTAAAGGTATTCGCGCTGTCGTTCGCGCTGGGCGTTGTTTCAGGCATCACCATGAGTTTCCAGTTTGGTACGAACTGGCCCGGCTTCATGAACACCGCGGGCAACATCGCCGGACCATTGTTGGGCTATGAGGTGCTGACCGCGTTTTTTCTCGAAGCGACTTTTTTGGGCGTCATGCTGTTCGGCCGCGACCGCGTGCCGGCGTGGATGCACACCGTGTCGGCGTTGCTAGTTGCGATCGGTACGTCGGCTTCAGCGTTTTGGATTCTCGCGCTCAATTCCTGGATGCAGACGCCGCAGGGATACGAGATTATCAACGGCCAGTTGCATGCCACAAGTTGGATGGCGGTTATTTTCAATCCGAGTTTTCCATATCGCCTGGCGCACATGATGATCGCTTCGGGGCTCACGGCGGCTTTTCTGGTGGCCGGGCTTTCCGCCTACCAGCTGTTGCGAAACCGCGCGTTCGAACCGGCAGCGCGCATGTTGCGGCTCGGCGTATTAATTGCCGCGCTGTTTACGCCGATACAAATACTGGTCGGAGATCTGCATGGTTTGAATACGCTCGCACACCAGCCGGCCAAAATCGCTGCGATCGAAGGTTTGTGGCGTACCGAGCGGGGCGCGCCGCTGCTGCTGTTTGCCCTGCCAAACCACCAAACCCGAAGCAATGACTACGCTCTTGCACTGCCGAAAGGCGCAAGCCTGATCCTGACGCATGACTTGCAGGGAGAGGTAAAGGGCCTTGATGAATTCGGCGACAAGCACCCTCCCGTTGCAACGGTTTTCTGGACTTTTCGTGTAATGGTCGGCGTGGGTCTGCTCATGCTGGCCAGTTCCTGGCTTGGCGTGCTTCATTTGGTTCGCCGGCGCCGCTTTCCCAACTGGCTGTTGCGGGTGTATGCCGCCATGGCGTTTTCGGGCTGGCTCGCCGTGCTGGCTGGTTGGATGACCACGGAAATTGGACGTCAGCCCTATCTGGTCTATGGCGTCCTCCTCACCGCGGAGACAGCCTCGGCAGTCCCTGCCGGAAATATCGCCATCACGCTCATTGGTTACGCGCTGGTTTACGGCCTGCTGCTGGTTTCGTATATGGTCGTCATCACGCAACTGGCACGCAAGGAAGCAGAGTGCCAAGGCCGCGAAGAGCCGCTCCCCGGCAGTTTCGTTGCGCAGGTGCTATGACGATGCAACTTGATCTGCCACTCGTCTTCGCCATGCTGATGGCATTGGCCATACTGGCTTACGTGATTCTCGATGGTTTCGATCTAGGCGTGGGCATCTTGCTGCCCCTGGCTTCACGCGCGGAACAGGATCTTATGGTCGCCTCCATTGGCCCGTTCTGGGATGCCAACGAAACCTGGCTGGTGCTCGGAGTGGGAATCCTGCTGGTAGCTTTTCCGCACGCTCACGGCGTGATTCTGCCGGCGCTATATCTTGAAGTGGCGGCGATGCTGGTTTGCCTGATCCTGCGCGGCGTGTCTTTCGAGTTTCGTCTGAAGGCCTCGGGATGGCACCAGACGATGTGGAACCACTTATTTTTCGTTGGCTCGCTCGGTGCATCCATTGCGCAAGGTGCAATGCTGGCCGGGCTTATCACCGGCTTCAGGCGAGGGCCATTCTTTCTTGCATTCGAGTTGCTTGTCGGTGCCGGACTTACCGGGGCGTATGCACTGCTTGGCTCTACCTGGCTGGTCATCAAAATGGAGGGCGACCTGCACCAGCGGGCGCTGCGCTGGGCTTATGGAGCAGTGGTGCTTGCCGCGATCGGCGTTGCGGCCATCAGCGTGGCGACGCCGTTGGCCAGCGCCGTCATCATGGATAAATGGTTTGCATGGCCCCGATGGGTTTGGCTGTCACCCTTGCCGCTGCTAACGGCAGGGGCGCTTGCCGGGATTCTGATCTCCGTGAGGCAACTTCAGCATGGGCACTCGCGCCGCGAGTGGCTGCCTTTTGTATTGTCGGTCTGGGTCTTTGTGTTTGCGTTCGCAGGGCTGGCCTACAGCCTGTTTCCCGATCTGGTCGTCGAGCGCATGAACATCTGGCAGGCAGCTGCGGCGCCAGAATCGCTGATGTTCGTCTTCGTCGGGACCTGTGTCGTGCTGCCGATGATTATCGGCTACACGGTCTTTTCGTATCGGGTGTTTTGGGGAAAGGCACGAGCGCTTGATTACGGCGAATAAAAGCCGCGCCGCCCGCCTTACCGAGGGTCACGATTCTCACGTCGTCACGGCATTTTAATCTTGCTACTCAGACCAGGCGGGATGCCTTCCGGGATGACAATCGACGAGCTTTGCTGGCGGCGCATATCCTGCAATTCCTTCACGGCACGCTCGACGGCTCCAGCGGCTACTTCGGCAAATTTCACCGAAGCCTGGCCAAGGGAATCGGCCTCTATTTCGAAAGCTAGCGGAAGCGCACCGACCGGTGTCATCAGTTGCGTTTCGCCGACGTAAATCACTTTGCGGCTCAAGTCCGCCGAGCTATCACTCTTGACCGGGCTCATAACCCGGATCGTCCCTATTTTGCGATCGGTGAATATTTCCTCGCGATACAAGTTCGCGGGGTCCATCTTGAGTTCGGGTGTATTCTCGGCGGCCATAGCGATATTCCTGCGTGGGATTCCGTTGATAGACCGCGGATTATCCCATGAGATCCATAACGAAGGCCTGGGATGACATCCTGGCCTTTGCTCTATAGCGCAGGCACGCTCCACGTCTGACCCGGCTCACGATTCATGCTCGCCTACCGACATTTATTCCATGCCGGCAATTTTGCCGATGTGTTCAAGCACTCGCTGCTGTGCCGTCTGGTTTTGGGACTGGAAAAAAAAGACAACCCGTTCTTCGTGCTGGACACTCACGCCGGCCTCGGGCGCTACGACTTGACGCATGAGTGGGCGCTGAAGAACGCCGAATTCAGAGACGGCATCGCACTGATTTGGGGCCGCAGCGATGTGCCCGACTTGTTTATTCCCTACTTTGAGGCAATAAGAGGCGAGAACAGTTTGGGCTCATTGCGCTTTTATCCAGGTTCGCCACGCATTGCGCGCCGGCTGCTGCGTTCGGCGGATCGCATGGCCCTGGTCGAGTTGAACAAAAAGGACTGCCAAAGCCTGGGCGCCTTGTTTGCCGGTGATCGGCAGACGGCGGTGCATTTGATGGACGGCTACCAGGCGCTGAAGGCCTTTCTTCCACCGAAGGAGCGGCGTGGATTAATTTTTATCGACTCTTCCTTCGACCGCGCGCGCGAGTTCGATCGTTTGGTCAAGGGGCTTGCCGAGGCGCATCGCCGGTTTGCAACCGGTATTTATGGCCTTTGGTATCCGCTCATGGAACCGTTGGCCATGACCGCATTCGAACGGCAAATCACAGCCACCGGCATCCGCAAGATTCTGCAATTGGAACTGTCTGTCAGGCCTGACGGACATGGAGAAGGCATGCGGGGATGCGGTCTGCTGGTGGTGAATCCGCCGTTCGGCTTCGAAGAAGAAGCGCGCGCCATGCTGGCGTGGCTGGAGCCTCTGTTGTCCCGGGATGGTGGAGGCAGCCGGCGTATCAGGTGGTTGGCGCGCGAAAGCTAACAATCGGTACTTTTTACCGATGGACTCAGTCCGGTTTGGGTAAAAACAGCATTGGCGGCAGCCAAGCCGCGAAATTACTGAGGTGCAATGCCGCAAACGATGAGCTTATCAGCCCATGGCCTGGAACTTGCGACAGCAACGGCCAACAAGATTATTCACCGGCCCGGCGGGTCGGGGGGAACGCCGGTCCAGGACTACGATCCTATGGACTCGATTTCCCTCGCTTCTCTGGCAATTCAGTTGCTTGCCTCGATCCATTCGTTGTCAGGCTATCCTCTGAGCAAGGCAGTTCCAGAAATCCATCAAGCTCCCATCGCTGAGATCCAGCAACGCTTCTGCAAAGGAGCTTGTACCGCCCAAGCGTTCTATAGGCCGGGCGAGGGAATTTATATCGATGAGACTTTCGATCTCGAAAATGACAGCTTTGCCCAGTCTGTCCTGCTGCACGAACTCGTCCACCACTTGCAGCGCGTGAGTGGAACTTTCCAGAAAATGCCTTCCGCCTGCGACCGCTGGTATGCGGCCGAGCGTCAGGCCTACGAGATTCAAAACCGTTATCTGGAAGAAATGCATGACCCGCATCGCGTCAATGTCAAAGCATGGCGAGCCAATTGTGATGATGAAATCGCGCGCGTGAAGTAACGTTCCAGGGAGTAGCATTGGATCATTCCGCACTGGTGTCTCTGCTTGCAGAGCTATTCACCGCTATCAAGCTACTATCGGGCTATCCGGCGCCGGCAGCGTTTCCGGACGTAATTGCTCTGCCGAAAACTGAGATCCAGCGCAGGTTGTGCGACGGTCGGCCCTGCCACATCAAGGCTTATTACCATCCCGACACCGGAGTGGTGATCGACGATTCGCTGGACTTGCGCAACGACCCGTTCGATCGCTCGATCCTGTTGCATGAGCTGGTGCACCACATGCAGAAAACCACTGGCAAGTTCGAAGACGTCCGGGACTTCTGCACCAGGCGGGTCTCCGAGGAATTCGAGGCGTACGAAATTCAGAACCGTTATCTCTCGCAGGTGAATGCGGCCCGTCGCGCAATGGTACTGGGCTGGAACGGCAAGTGCGCAGACGACAAAGCTTCCTCCAAGTAGCGCCATCCCTGATTTGGCACGGCTTGACCGCCGCCGGCCAAGCCGGATAAAACAATCCAGTTAGTTCGCACGGGAATTTGATACGCAAGTAGCAGACGCCGCACTGTCCCGGTTTACGGAGCATAATGGGTGGTGCTGATCGTCCATATTGCACGTGCCTGCATCTGCTCCAGCCAACCGGCCGTATAACTGCCGATCGGTTGCTGCAATCAGAGCGCGCTGAATAAAAAAACAGGAAAGTAAATAGCGCGGATGCAAAGGCGGGCCGACTATATGCAGTCGGCCCGTTTTTATTGACAGCGCGCGTGTCCGATTTTTGGTGAGAAGGTAACAATGAGAAAGCTCCTGGCTTTGATTATTTTGCTGTTCGCGGCGGGTGTTTGCCGTGGTTCCCTTGCCATGACGGTTGCGATGGTGGCTTCGTGCCCGGCAGGCATGGACCAGAAGGTTGAAACGGTGGCCGGAATGTTCAAGGTTCACGTGATCTGCGACCACGTGATGTTCGAGCTCCCAGTGAACATGCTGAATCGTGACATGCTGGTCAATACAGAATTTGCCGCGCTGTCGACCGGTAGTGACTATGTCGCGCCGGGTTCGGTGGTAGACAACCGGGTGATCCGCTGGGTCCGACGCGGTAACAAGGTCTATCTCGAGAACGTGCGTTATGAAATGTGGGCCCAGGACATGACGAGCCTGCAGCGCGGCGTTGAATCGGCGTCGCTGCGCACAGTTATCAAGGCGTTTGACATCATCATGGAAGGCCCTGGTGAGGCGCCGGTGATCGACATAACCGGATTATTCGTGAGCGAAGTCCCGGATGGGTTCGCGCTCGAGTTCATGCAGTATTTCCACATGAATGCAGTCGATCCGAAGCGTTCGTTCATCGAAACCGTGAAGGCGTTTCCGCAAAGCATAGACATCCGGTTCCACCAGACCTGGGTGCCTTCCGCTGCCGAGCTCAGAAAAAACGTCGAAGACGAGTCCGACCGCATACCTCCTCACCTGGGCTTTATTTTCCACACCAGCTGGCTGTTGCTGCCCGACAAGCCGATGACGCCTAGATTCGCAGACGACCGCGTTGGCTATTTCTCCGTGGCTTTCGACGATTACGGCACCAACGAGCACGGCAAAGTACGGCGCGGCTTCATCCAGCGCTACCGTCTGGAGAAGAAAGATCCGCGAGCGCAAGTGTCGGATCCGGTGCAACCGATCGTGTTTTACATCAGCAATGAAGTGCCTGAGGTATGGCGGCCGTACATCAAGGATGGCATCGAAGACTGGGGCCACGTGTTCGAAAAGGCGGGATTCAGCAACGCCATCAAAGTGCGAGATGCGCCGTCAGCCGAGGAAGACCCGAACTGGGATCCTGAGGACGTTCGCTATAACGTTATCCGCTGGACGCCCAGCGGACGCCAGAACGCGATGGGTCCGGCCGTGGTCGATCCGCGCAGCGGTGAAGTCATCTCCTCGCACGCCATTTTCTGGCACGATGTTTTGCGCCTCGTCGAGACCTGGTATTTCACGCAGGTTGGGCCACTTAATCCGAAAGCACAAAAATTGCCGTTACCGGACGATGTGATCGGCGACATGCTGCGCTATGTCGTTGCACATGAAATCGGCCACGCCCTCGGGTTGAGGCACAATTTCAAGGCGCACTCCGCCTATAGCGTCGCGCAGCTGCGCAGTCCCGAATGGACCAGTAAATGGGGTACCTCGGCATCCATCATGGACTACGCGCGACTCAATTATGTCGCGCAACCCGGTGACAACGCCTATCTGTTGCCGAAGTTTGGTCCTTACGATTACTTTGCAATCGAGTGGGGGTACCGATCCTTCGCCAATGACATGGGTTCCGATGAAGAATGGCCGCATCTCGATGAATTGGCGGCGAAGCAAGTAGACGATCCGATGTTGCGTTTCGGCGGCGAAGATGACTATGCCACCATCGATCCGAAAGTAAACACGAATGTCGTGGGCGGCGATCCAATCGAAGCGGCAGAGCTTGGGTTGCGCAATATCGACAGAGTCATGCCGTTGCTCGTCCCGGCCACGACGAAGCTGGGCGGGGACTATGTTCGCCTGCGCGAGATGTACCAGTCGCTGATGGTCCAGCGTTATCGCGAACTATCCGCGGTCGCCAAGATCGTGGGCGGCGTGGAGGAAACGCGCTATCACGCCGGACGCGGCGTGGCACCGTTCAAACCGGTGGAAGCTCAGCGTCAGCGCGCGGCAGTGAGGTTCCTGCTCGACAAGGCATTGCTGACCCCGCGCGCTCTGCTTGATCGCGACGTATTGAGCCGCATTGGTCCCACGGGGGGCGCCGATGCCTTGCAGGGAACCAATGTGCAACTGTTGCGACAGCTGCTGGACTCGGGGGTATTTCAACGCATGGCCGAGGCGCGACAAGCTGATCCGGCGGGCAAAGGTTACGTGGGCATGGATTTGCTGAAAGATCTTAACGACGGACTGTTCCAGGAGCTTGACGCGAAAACCCCCGTGGTGACTTTGTACCGGCGCGAACTGCAACGCAACTATGTAACCTTGTTGCTGGTGGCGACCGGCGCTACCAACGATCCACAAGGCGGTTCCACTTCGATCGACATGCAGAAATTGCTCAGTGACGGATCGGTTCACGCCAATGGTGGGAGATTGGGTTATTCGCGTACCGCAACGTCGCCCCTTGCCGATATTGCGAAGGAATATCGCCGGGAGCGCGGCCGACCCAGCGAATTCCGCTCCTCGTTGCGCTCAGGTGTCGTGCATCTTTATGACAAGCTCGAGGCTGCGATCAAGCGCGCAAAAGACACTGAAACGCTGGCTCATCTGCGTGATTTGCGCTCGGAACTTGGGAAAGTGCCGTAAGAAAAGGACTGAGGACTGAGTGATGAGGACTGAGTAAAATCCGGCCGCATCGCGGCCATTTGTTCTAGGTACTTCACTCAGTCCTCAGTCCTCGCACCTCAGTCCTGTTGTTTCGCTCTCTGCCGCGCCAGCATGCATTCAGTGTTGGAGACATACAGCAGGTCGGCGATCTTGCGGACGAACTGGTCTTCGTAAACATCCAGTTCGTCATCCGCGAACGCCACGCGCCAAAGATTTTCCACCAGCACGGTGCGCTGGCCTAACGAAAGTACGCGCTTGATCGTGGAGGCCGGGTCGAAGTAGGACGTCAGGCGTTTGCTGCCCGCTTCATCGAGCAAGGCCTTGGCCTCTGGTTCCGGCATGCCGAACATGCCCATCAGTCCCGCGCGCGCAATCCGCGCTTCCTCCGGCGTTTCCTCAGCATCAACGCGCATCATCTCGTGCAGCAATGCCGCCACCGCCATGCGCAGTTGATGCTCCTCGGAGATGGCTGATGCTGCGGCATCTCCTCCGGCAATCTCCGCAAAAATGTTTTTCAGCGCGGTCAGCATGGATGGCGATACGGAAAGATTATTAACGATGCAATTTTGAGCGCGCTCGCATCAGCGAAGTTCCAATGGCAGCTTGTCAGC
>JBJMWI010000137.1:0-9461 GCA_045810225.1 Burkholderiales bacterium | reverse complement strand
ATCGTCGTCGCCGTCGGAGTTGATGGATTTGGTCAATGCCCAGTAACCCTCTGAGTGTTTTTCGACGAGACGTTTGATCGATCTGGATAACGAGTTCGTAGAATGAAGCTTGCCAGAGATGCTTTAGTGTCGCGGACCCATGGCATCATGAGCAACAGGTTACCCGCTCGCTTTTGAACGCATCGAGACAGACATGAAGAAGCAAGAGCGAGAAGAACTGCTCAAAACACTGAGAGCTCGCTTTGAGAACAACATGCATCGACACCAAGGAATCGCATGGGACAAAGTGCGCGCCGAACTCGAAGGCAATCCTGAAGCACTGAAGTCGCTCCGCGAAATGGAGTTGACCGGCGGCGAACCGGATGTGATTGGTCGGGACAACAAGGTTTACATATTCTGCGATTGTTCCGCGGAGAGCCCATCAGGGCGCAGAAGTTTGTGTTACGACCGTGAAGCGCTTGAGTCCAGAAAAGAGAACAAGCCGAATGGCAGCGCTGTGGAGTTGGCGGCTGCGATGGGCATCGAACTCATGACTGAGGAACAGTACCGGGAATTGCAGAAGCTCGGTGAATTTGACACGAAAACTTCCAGCTGGGTCAAGACACCGTCTGATGTTCGAGCACTCGGAGGAGCCCTCTTCTGTGACAGACGATACGGCAAGGTATTCGTGTATCACAATGGCGCGCAATCGTACTACGCGGCTAGAGGGTTCCGCGGGACGCTTCGGGTATGACATCGCGTGAGGCTTAAATGCCGGCTGCGTGCTCGGGGCGGCAAGGCGAAGGCCTTGGGCGCAGAATGCACACATTCCCGCTTCAACACTTGCGCGTCCTTCCATGGAGATTCCCGCATGAAGACACACCGAACCCTTTTTGTGCTCACGGCCCTGAATCTGGCGCTCCTGCTTCTTACGGTTGCGCAGCAGTTTGGTCCAGCATTCGCTCAAAGCGAGCCCCAGGTACTACGAGGGCGTGGCCTGGAAATTGTAGACGCCCAAGGTCGCGTTCGAGCGAGCATTCAAGTGCTCCCGCCCGCCAAGTCGCAAAAAGGTGGGGAGGAAGCTGATACCGTACTGCTTCGTCTCATCACGGAGCGGGGACGTCCATCCGTCAAGATCGCCTCCTCTGAGCCGGCTTCTGGTCTCAGTTTCGCCGGTCCGACGGGCACGAAGGAGACGTACGTGACGCTGGGAGCCAAAGGAACAACCAGCTCCCTGAAATTGAAGAACGAGAATGGGCGCGAGCACGTTATTACGCCGTGAGCATCAGCTCGATGCTCCGTTAAGATGACGTCCAAGCTTCATTTCGGTGGACCGCCTTCGGCGGCGCCGAAATTCAAACGTTAGTGTCACGGAGGCAACGCCGAATATGGTTCTGACCATCAAGCAGCGCGGGGTGCTCACTGGAATGAGCACCGGCGCCACGATTACCGTCGTACTGGTTGCCGCCGCCATTCTCGCAAATCCGGTGCACTTGTCGCTCGAGACATCGCTCGGCGATCGAATCGCCTTTGCGCTAAAAGCAGACGCTGTCATTGCGCTGTGGCTTGCGGTATCGGTAGGTTTACTGGCGCGACACCGATTCTTCACTCCAGACGATATCGATGGTGGCGGGCTTACTTCTGGTACGAAAAAAGCCAACATTCTTCAGGCCACCCTGCAGAACACCTTGGAACAGACGGTCCTGGCGGTGCTCGTACACGCCATGTGGGCAGTCATGATGCCATTGGCCTGGATGTCCGCAATACCCGCCGCAGCTGTTCTGTTTTTATGTGGCCGGGTGCTATTCGTGCGAGGCTATAGTGGCGGTGCACCGTCGAGGGCACTCGGGTTCGCGCTAACGTTTTACCCGTCGCTTCTGATGGTGATACTTATCATTGTGAAGCTGATATCGGGCTGGTTCATGGAGGGGTAGTTAAAGTTAATAACCGATCGCAGCGGACGGTGACGCCATTACACTTGCGCGCTACGAGCGCTGCACTTCACCACGCAGCGCTGATGCTTGACGCGGCATCACGCCGCCACTGAACTGGAACGGTTAGACAGAATGCGCGCGACCATGGAAGCGTTCGAGCAGAATGGCTATGCGATTGTGCCGAGGCTTATTCAGGTGCGTGAAGCGGCTGTCGCCGCACGAGCGCTGGAGCGTGTTCACCTTCGAAGTGCTGGAACCAGAAACCTTCTTCGACTGCCGTGGTGTCGTGCCCTCGTTCAGCGCATCAACACACGCCTCACGAACTCCAACACTTTGTCTTCGTCCTTTGTTGCAGTTCAATGCACTCTCTTCGACAAGAATCCCGAGAGGAACTGGCTGGTAGCGCTTCATCAGGATTTATCGATCCCGGTCAAGGCTCGCGTCGCTCATGCGTCTTTAGGCGCTTGGTCAAAGAAGGAAGACGAACACTTCGTTCGTGCACCTGCGGAAATCCTGGAGAAACTGTTTGCAGTCAGGATCCATATTGACGACTGTGGATCTGACAATGGCCCGCTCCGGGTAGTGCCTGGCTCACACCTCCACGGCCGTATCGGTGACTCCGGGGCACGTGATCTGCGGAATGCACTTGGCGAAGCGCAATGCCTGGCAGCAAGCGGCGATGCTGTTCTCATTCGCCCCCTAATTCTTCACGCATCGTCTAAGGCAACAACGCCCTCGCGTCGTCGGGTTCTCCATATCCTTTGCGGGCCACCGTCGTTACCGTACGGTTTAGCGTGGAAGTATGCTGTCTAACCTTTCTCTCCAGAGGACGACATGATTACGCTCTATGGCTTCGGAAACATCTTTCCCGCGGGGCGTGGCGAGACGAAAGACCTCCGGGCGCAGTGGGCGCTCGAGGAGACCGGGCTTCCGTATCAAGTTCATGCGCTGGACCATGGCACCGGGGAACTCAACGGCGAGGCCTACAGTCGGATAAGCCCGTTCCACCAAGTGCCAGTCATCGACGACGATGGCTTCGTGGTAGCCGAGTCGGCCGCTGTGGTGCTTTATCTCGCCGAGAAAGCCGGCAAACTGATCCCGGGCGACGTTCAAGGCCGCACCCGCGTCGTTCAGTGGTGCTTCGCCGCGGTCAGCACCGTCGAGCCAACCCTGGTGTGTCTGGACATCATCCACATATTTGACAGCGGCAAGAACGCTCGCCAGCTCACCGCGGATGTGCGCAAGCTCGCCGGCCGCTGGCTCGGCGATGTCGAACGTCGCCTCGAAGACCGGGAGTGGATCGCCTGCGCCGATTTTACTGTGGCGGACATCATGATGGCCGGTGTCCTGCGCGGCATCCGCAAGACCGACCTGATGGAGCCTTTCCCGCGGGTAAAGGCGTACTTCGAACGCTGTCAGACCCGCCCTGCTTGGCAACGCACGCTCGCACTCTATGCCGAGCGAATCGGCGTCAGCGTCAACGACATCCGCTAATGTGTTATCGGCCAATACGTCATGATCGGCAGTTACGCCTCGCGTAGGCCCACACCTCAGGACAAATCATGTTTGACCACGTCAAATTCGGAGTTAGCGACTATGCAGTCAGCAAGGCGTTCTTCCTGAAGGCACTCGAACCGCTCGGAGTAGCTGTTGTCTCGGAGGGGCCGCCGACGTACGGTGTCGAGCTTAGCCCAAAGGGTAAGGCTTCATTGTGCCTTTTCCAAACCAACGAGAAACCGGCGCATCTTCACCTGGCGTTCGCGGCGGAGAATCGTCAGCAAGTCGAAGCTTTCTATCGCGCGGCTCTGGAGGCAGGTGGCAAAGATAATGGTGCGCCTGGTCTGCGCCCGAACTACCACGCGAACTACTACGCGGCTTTCGTCATTGGTCCGGACGGGCACAACATCGAAGTGGTTTGCCAGAGACCCGAGGCCTAACCTTCCACCGATGGAACGGTTTGGTTCGTCACTCGACACACGAACAAAGTACGCAGTTTTTTGCTGAGCAAAGCATAGCGACGAAGTGCCACGGGTGCTTCATTGCGGGAGAACAAAAATAGCATCCCGCGGCAAAAAGAAACGGTTAAGCGATGGAAGAGGGCGCGTGGACATTGGCCGAGCAACCGAGAGCGATCTAGACGGCATCATGGAACTGCAACTGGCAAACCAGCCCGAGCGCGGTGGCACGCTCTCGGCGAGTCTGCCCCGTTCGAGAATCGCCACAATGATGCGTGCCATGCCGTTGCTCGTCGCACGATGCAATGGCCGCATCACCGGCTTCCTTATGACGAGTACGCGGGAGATGAACGCTGATGTTCCCATCATCCGGGCGATGCTTGCCGCGTATCCCGGTGCCACTAATTCTTACGTTTACGGCCCTGTCTGCGTAAGCGCCGAAGAGCGTGGAAAGGGCTTGGCACAGGCCATGTTCGCGGAGTTGCAACGCTTGTTGCCAGCACGCGAGGGTATCCTTTTCATCCGACGCGATAACCCGGCATCACTGCGCGCGCACGCAAAAATGGGGATGCACGAAGTGGCTAGCTTCGTGTTCAACAGCAGTGACTACGTTGCGCTTTCTTACATCGGTGGTGAACGCGCGCATGACAAACCATAGCGGGTCAATGGTACCCGTGGGTGGCGCAGGTGACGGGCGGTGGAAGATCGGTGTAATGTCCGGTGGCGTCGCAATGGAGGTGGAGATGGAACTGATACGCGCTGGTCAGATACTGGAGTTCTCAAACTCCGGGGTAACGTCTCGTCAGCTGCTGTTTCCCGAAAACTCCTCATCGACCCGTCTGACAATCACTCGCGTCACGGTAACTCCCGGTGCCCGCAATCCGCCTCATCGCCATCCGGCATCGGAACAGGTGTGGGTTGCTCTTCGTGGGCACGGCAACTTGCAACTTGATGCTGGAAGAATCGAACCGTTTGTGGAAGGTGACGTTGTTCGTTTCGAGGAGGCCGAGCTCCACGCGTTCGAGAACACCGGGAGCGCCGACTTTGAATATCTTTCGGTGACATCGCCGGCGGTGAACTTCAGAGGGGCATATGACAAGGACTGGTCCGGGAAGGGCCAGAATAATGCCTAACCCGACGCTGCAGGGGACGCGCCGCAGGCGGCGCGGCGCTGAGGCTTCCCGTTGGTCCTGCGGATGGCTTTGAGATTTCCTTTCGCAAGCACAAGGCTTCTACGTTGGCTAACCCTAAGAGGAATTTGCTATGACCGTTGTTGATCGCCTGAGGTATTTGCGCGTCGTTCTGATCCTGGCTGGCCTCGCGTGTCTTGCTCTCTACCCACTCATGTTGTTCTGGCCGTCCGGCTGGACCTGGCACGTCGGTCAGTCGAATTATCCTGTAATGATCGTCGGCATCTACGCCACGCTTGGTGTGTTCTTGATCCTGGCCGCGCGCGATCCATTAGCCAATCTGAGCCTGATCTGGTTCACCGTGTGGTCTAGCGTGGTCCATGCAGGAATCATGGCCGTCCAGGCGGTCACCCTGCCCGAGCAAATGGGCCACTTGGCAGGTGACGTGCCGGCACTCTTCATCGTGGCGGTTGCTTTGGCCATCTTGACGCCGCGGGCGCGAGGCCTGGATGCAACCCGTCGCAGCGCGGCTTAGCGCTGCAATGAAGGACTGGCAACAGTCCCCGTCCGCGCTTGTTGCCCGTGGCCGATTGCAGTCGTTACGTGTCGGGGAACGATCACTGATTGCGGAAGGTCACGATGGCTGAAAGCGCGACGATCCTGATCCCGGACATCAGCGGCTACACGGAGTTTCTGACCAAGACTGAGCTGGTACACAGTTCTCACATCATCAACGAACTGCTCGAAACAATCCTCGCCGCTAACGAGCGCGAATTCGAGCTCTCCGAGGTTGAAGGTGACGCGCTCCTGCTCTATCGCAAGGGCAAGCCGATCGAAGGCGATGCGCTCGTACGACTGTGCCTGAGCATGTTTGGAAGTTTCCACCAGCAGGTCAAGATCATCGAGCGCGACTCGGTATGCCAGTGTGGTGCTTGCAAGACGGCATCGAGTCTGAGCCTGAAGTTTATCGCCCATCACGGTGTCGTGCAGGAAATCAAGGTGCGGCAATTCACGAAATGCTCTGGAGTCGACATGATTGTCGCTCATCGCCTGCTGAAGAACCGGATAGCGTCGGACGAATACATTCTCGCTACGCCGAGCTGTTTCGATTTATCGACCCTTCAGCGATCCACGGGTGCTCTCGCGTGGGAGCGATCGAGCGACGAGTATGCAGCGATCGGGACCATTCAGTATCAGTATGCTCCGCTCACCGGGATTCGACGAACCATCGCGGATCCCCCGCCGCGAACCAGCCCTGTGATCGAGCTTGGGGATCATTCCGTAGCGGTGGAGATCGATGCGCCGATGCTAGAGGTGTATCAACTCGTGATCGACCTCGACCGGCGGCCCGAATGGCTGACAGCCGTAGAGCGACTTAGCCGGCCTGCGACAACGGAGCGGATCGGTCTGCGGCACGTTTGCATATTCCACGGCCTGACCGTCGAATGGGAAACCGTGAAGAGCGAAATCACAGACGATGAAATCCTGTATGTAGAGGAAGGAAGGATCGTGGAAAAGGATCTGCCGGCGCGGGCTTCGTTCATCCTGAAACGTCTCGGAGAGCGAAAAACCTTTTTACGGTTCCACGCGAAGTGGCTGTCCAGCCCAGAGCCGCCGCGAGAAATGACCAACGCTATCCTTGCGGACTACACGCGGGGCCTGGAGGCCATCAAGTCAATGTGCGAAAGCGCGTAGGCTTTTAGAGGCCGCGTTGCCCTGGAGCATCGGACCGATACAGGAAATACGGACTCAGATATTCGCATGTGGCGCCTTGTGCTCGTTCGTGACGATTGACGTGTTAGGTCGCTACAATCGCAACTATTCATCTGCAACGCCAGGGCCGCCAGGAATGCTCAAACCTGCCGTCACGATCGTTTTGACTGCCTTCGTAGCTGCATCAATTCAAGCTCAATCAAACGCTCCTCTTCCTACCGAAGAAGACACAGTCGTCGTCGGACGAACAGTCGTCATTTCCTCGCTCGGTGGTGAAGTGCTCCTCGAGACAGGCGACGGTGCGCTCGTCACAGCGGAAAGCGGTCTCGCCGTCGAGCCTGGGCAGAGACTTCTCGTTCGAAAAGGAGCTTGGTTCTCTATCGGCAGAACAACATTCGGGCCCGAGTCTCACGGTGACAGGTGGGTCCGGTTTCAGTAGATGTGGACCGCAATCAATGACATTCCAAATAGAAGTCGTAGCAGTAGAATTTACTGCCGCCGCTGGCGGCCCGTATCGCACGGCAAGACCGGTGCGTTCGCTGTAATGCGAAATCTGCAATTTGAGGAGAAAACGACGATGGCACATCCAATCCCGGTTCGGCGCGTTGCATTACTATCCATTTTTATTGCATTGTTCACGCTCATGGGCATAGCGTTTACGAAAGAGATGCTCGAAGGGCCGAAGGTCTGGCCGTACGCCGAAATGGAGTGGACCAAGGATTCAGTGCTTCCGTCAGTTCAAAGCGTTCTGCTTTGGGGAGACCCGAAGACGAGCGAGCACGGGATGCTGCGGAAGTTTCCGGCCGGATTTGCGCCACCTCCACACAAACATCCATCTGCGGAGCGCGTTGTGGTGGTTTCCGGGACGATCGTAGTACGTCACAGCGGCGGAAGTGCCAAGTCACTAGGCCCCGGCTCTTATTCGGAGATCCCAGCCAACATGGTCCACGCCGTGAAGTGCGGCGAAAAGTCTGACTGCGAGTTCTTGCTGACCTCGCCCGGGCCGTTTGCCATCATCCCGGCGGCAGGAGACAACTAGAAAATCTTTTTGCACAACAGACAAGCGAAGAATCGTGGCATTACTAATTGGAGCGGTACTTGCCTTCGCGGTGGGGATCCTGGCCACGATTGTCGGCTTGGACCGTGATCGCGCGTTCTATCCGGCCGTGACTATCGTCATCGCGTCTTACTATGCCTTGTTCGCGGTTATGGGAAGGTCCGACCAGGCGCTTGTGATTGAATCGTTGGTGGGGGCTGTATTCCTTGCAGTGGCGGTTGCTGGCTTTCGATCATCGCTATGGCTTGTCGTTGCTGCGCTCTTTGCACATGGCATCTTCGACTTCGTCCGTGGTGCAGCCATAGTGAATCCCGGCGTGCCAGTCTGGTGGCCTCAGTTCTGCCTCACCTATGACGTTACTGCAGCAGCGTACCTCGCATGGTTGCTGAAGAGCGGGCGTCTTCGTGCTGCAATCTGACAAGCGCATTCAAGCCCCCACTTGCCCGGCCGCATCACGCACATGTCAGGCGCGCTAAACTTTCCATTAACGCTATTGCCCTGACTTTCGAAACGAGAGGTATCGCTGACGTGGCCCAGCACGAGCGCAGCAGCAAAGCTACAGCCGCCGGGATTCTGATGGGGATAGGCATGGGCGGCTTCGTAGATGGAATCGTCCTGCATCAGATATTCCAATGGCACAACATGGTTTCCAACTGGTTCCCGCCAACAACAATGGAAGCCATGAGTTTCAACATGGTGTGGGACGGTTTGTTCCACGCTTTTGTCTGGGTAGTCACTTTGGTTGGTATTTTGATGCAATGGAGCGCGGCTCATCGAGGTGATGCGATTCCCTCCCTTCAGTCTTTTGTCGGGCAACTTGTTTTGGGCTGGGGCTTGTTCAACCTCGTCGAAGGCATCATTGACCATCAGATACTTGCCGTCCATTACGTCAGGCAAGTTCCGAATTACACTTTCTATAATTTGACGTTCCTAGCCGTTGGCGGGGCGCTGTTTATTCTAATAGGTTGGATGCTGATGAAAGCGGGCAGGCGGTCCTAGATGCTCCGTGAGTTGTCCCATGTACGCCAGATCAGCGGAGGTCGCCCGCGCCGCTGGTTCCAATCGCACGACGAAGATTTAATTGTGTGGTACGCCGAAAATGGCAGCATCTACGGTTTTCAGTTCTGCTACGGCCGAAATCGAAAAGAACGTGCATTGACGTGGACCGCTGAACAGGGTTTTTCTCACAACAAGATCGATGCAGGTGATCGCGATGGTATGAGATACGCCGGCACGCCCATCCTGGTCGCCGACGGTATATTTGACGCCGACATCATGGTCCGTCGATTCGCAGAGATTTCCAGTTCTGTCCCTGTTGAAATTAGGCAGTTCGTGCTCAACAAGGTGCGCGAATATCCGCATGCGACGCACAACACCTGACATCGCGGCGGACGCGGCGCAAAGCACATCGCCGCGTAGTCCGTATCATGTTTACGCGATAGTGCCGGTGGGCGCTGATTGAGCTTTGGATGGAAGATGCTGTCTAAGCCTGCATGCAACTAACATTTCGCCGGCCGGGCAAGAACTATCAGTGGCCAACTTCGGTCGCCTATTAATGATGAAGGAGTGACATGGTCAAGCCAGCAAAAAACACGATTTGCATTTGGTACGATCGCGATGCCGAGGAGGCGGCACGGTTTTACGCCAAGACCTTTCCCGATTCTTCCGTCGGCGCGGTGCACCGCGCACCGGG
>JBJMWI010000136.1:0-33322 GCA_045810225.1 Burkholderiales bacterium | reverse complement strand
CGTACGCTGGAGGCGATGTGCAAGCGCACCTTGAGTCGCGTCGCATTCGGCAAGCCGATTGCAGAGCAAACCGTGACTCTCGAGCGTATTGCCGAATCGCGCATCGGCATCGCCCAAAGCCGCTTCCTGACATTGCATGCCGCACATATGATGGATACCGTCGGCAACAAGGGCGCTAAAGCAGAAATCGCCATGATCAAAGTAGCGGTGCCTAATATGGCGTGCAAGGTGGTCGATTGGGCAATCCAGGCGTTTGGCGCTGCCGGACTCAGCAACGATCACGGGATTGGCGTGGCCTACGCGCTTGCGCGGTTACTGCGCATTGCTGACGGGCCGGACGAAGTGCACCGGAACCAGATCGGCAAACTCGAGCTGGCCAAATATAAACAGCACCGTTAATTTAGGCGACACTCAAGCGGAGATCACAGGGAAATGAGAATCGGCATTCCGAAGGAAATCCACGCCAGCGAGAAACGCGTCGCAGCTACGCCAGAAACGGTCGGGCAACTTGCCAAGCTCGGCTACTCGGTGGCCATTGAATCAGGCGCAGGAGAAGGCGCGCAATTTGCGGACGAAGCTTACCGGGCGGTCGGTGCGGAAGTCGTGAACGATACGCGCGCGTTGTGGGCGCAAGCGCAGATCGTGCTGAAGGTGCGTGCTCCGGAACAGCAACCGACGCTCGGTGTGCACGAAGCCGAGTTGTTGCGCGAAGGTGCCGTGCTGCTCAGCTTCATCTGGCCTGCGCAAAACCCGGAACTATTGGAACGGCTCAAGGCATGCCGTGTCACGGTGATCGCGATGGACGCCGTGCCGCGTATTTCGCGCGCACAAAAGCTCGACGCGTTGAGTTCGATGGCCAATATCGCCGGTTATCGCGCGGTCATCGAGGCGGCACAGCACTTCGGACGCTTCTTCACCGGCCAGATCACTGCGGCAGGGAAGGTGCCGCCTGCCAAGGTCATGGTCATCGGGGCTGGTGTCGCCGGCCTTTCCGCGATTGGCACGGCGCGCAGTCTCGGCGCGATTGTGCGCGCGTTCGATGTGCGCCCGGAAGTCAAACAGCAAATCGAGAGTATGGGCGCTGAATTCCTGGAACTGGATTTCAAGGAAGAAGGTTCGGGCGGCGGCGGATATGCAAAGCAGATGAGCCCAGAGTTCATCAAGGCGGAAATGGCTTTGTTCGCCGCGCAAGCGAAGGACGTGGATATCATCATCACCACGGCGCTGATTCCGGGCAAACCGGCGCCGAAGCTTATTACTGCAGAGATGGTCGACTCGATGCGTCAGGGAAGCGTGGTCGTGGACCTGGCCGCAGAGCAGGGCGGCAATTGCGACTACACGCGGCCAGGTGAAGTGACCGTGCGCAACGGTGTCACCATCATCGGCTATACCGATCTGCCCAGCCGGCTGGCAACGCAATCCAGCCAGCTCTACGGCACCAACCTGCGCCACTTTCTGACTGATCTTACGCCGCAGAAGGACGGCAACATTGTCGTCAACATGGAAGACGATGTGATCCGCGGCGCGACGGTCATCAATCAGGGTACGATCACCTGGCCGCCGCCTCCGTTGAAAGTACCGGCGATTGCTGCCCCCCCGGCCGCAGCAGCACCCAAATCCGCCAAGGCGGCTGAGCCGTCAAAAGGCTACGGTTCGCTGGTTGCGATGGTGCTTGGCGCGTTAATACTTGCGTTGTTCGGTGCTTATGCGCCGCCCGCATTCATGCAGCACCTGACCGTGTTCGTGCTCGCAGTCTTCATCGGCTTCCACGTCATCTGGAACGTCGCACCGGCATTGCACACGCCACTCATGAGCGTGACCAATGCAATCAGCGGCATCATTGTCATTGGCGCGTTGCTGCAAATCGGCAACCCGTCAACCATCGTCCTGGTCCTCGCGGGGATTTCGGTATTGATTGCCACCATCAACATTGCGGGCGGATTCTGGGTGACCCAGCGCATGCTCAAGATGTTCAGAAGAGACTAAGAGGACATCATGGCAGCGGGTTTCATCACAGTTTCCTATATTGGCGCGGCAATACTGTTCATTCTGAGCCTGGCCGGCTTGAGCCAGCAGGAAACTGCGCGTCGCGGGAATATCTACGGCTTCATCGGCATGGTCATTGCCATCGTCGTCACGATTTTGGCGCTCCGATCTGGTAACTATGCAGTGCTGTTCCCAGCCATGATCGTAGGAGCGCTAATCGGCGTGTTCGTCGCGTCGAGAGTCGAAATGACGCAAATGCCGCAACTGGTGGCCATCCTGCATAGCTTTGTCGGGCTGGCCGCGGTGCTGGTTGGACTTTCCAGCTATCTCGACCCGGGCGCACATTTCGAAGGCACGGAAAAGACCATCCACGAGGTGGAAATCTTTCTGGGAGTATTCATTGGTGCCGTGACATTTACCGGCTCGATCATCGCGTTTGGAAAATTACAAGGCACCATTTCCGGCAAACCGCTCACTTTGCCCGGGCGTCACTGGATGAATCTGGTTGCCATCATCGCTTCCGTCTGGGCAGGCTATTTATTCCTGACTGCGCCGGGAACGGAAGCAGGTTTGATTCCCCTGCTGATCATGACCGCGATTGCGCTGTTTCTGGGCGTGCATCTCGTCGCTGCCATTGGTGGCGCCGATATGCCGGTCGTGGTGTCCATGCTGAACAGCTATTCCGGGTGGGCTGCGGCCGCAACCGGTTTCATGTTGTCCAATGACTTGCTCATTGTTACTGGCGCGCTGGTCGGGTCCAGCGGCGCGATTCTTTCCTACATCATGTGCCGTGCAATGAACCGTAACTTTGTGGCGGTCATCATGGGCGGGTTCGGTACCGCAAGCGGATCTGCAGCCGCGGTACCGCAAGGAGAAGTCATCGCGACGAGTGCGGAAGAAGTCGCCAGTCTGCTAACCGAAGCAAAGGAAGTCGTCATCGTGCCCGGATATGGCATGGCTGTATCCCAGGCGCAAGGCGTGGTGAGTGAAATCACCAAGCGCCTGCGCGCGAAGAGAATCAATGTGCGCTTCGGCATTCATCCCGTCGCAGGCCGGTTGCCGGGGCACATGAACGTGCTGCTCGCGGAAGCAAAGGTTCCGTACGATATCGTGCTCGAGATGGATGAGATCAACGATGACTTGCCACACGCGGATGTGGTTCTCGTAATCGGTGCCAACGACATCGTCAATCCAGGCGCGCTTGAAGATCCGAACAGCCCGATCGCAGGCATGCCGGTACTTGAGGTGTGGAAAGCCAAAACCGTTGTCGTGTTCAAGCGCAGCATGGCAACGGGCTACGCTGGCGTGGATAATCCGCTTTTTTACAAGGACAACACGCGCATGCTGTTCGGCGATGCCAAGAAAATGCTGGACGCCATCCTGCAGCATCTTCCGTCCTAGCTGCTGCTGTCCTGGCTGATGCGCAGTACGAGGACGCAAAGGCCCCCGCGACTTCGCTGACGATTGACGTCACATGCTATCGCGGGATTTTTCTTCTTCGATGGACGCTGCCGCTTCCGTGCAGTTCATGATGAACACCGCTTCGTGCTGTTCGGGCTTCAACGGCTCATCGAAGACCTGCAACACTGCTTCAGTGAGCAGTCTTTCATCGTCGGCATCTTGTGCGAACCAGCGCAGTTGCGGCGGAAAAGCCCGGATCAGCATCAGGTCTTCTTCCAGCTTGCCAAGGAAAAAGGCGCGCGTCATGCCATTATCGCGCGCCAGCGCGGCGTTGCGGATGAACTCACCGCCTTCATTACACTCCTGCAGAGTCAGGTCATGCGGTAAAGCCGGGATGGCGCAGGCACTGCCCACGGCGAAACCAATTGCGCAAATGATATGTCGATTCATCGTGTCACCAGTTGCGTCAGCCGGCAGGCGCGCGAGACTGAATGGCAGCGCCAGGCCAGACATTGTAGTCCTTGCGCTTCTGCCCGCTACTGCGCTTTTACATTGCGCCGCAACGCCAGCTGTTGTCCTTTAAGAGGTGTGCAATGAGGAAAAGGTTCTTGTTGCTTTGTGCATTGCTGGTGTCTGTACCGGTGCAGGCTGATCGCATCAGCCGGATGAATCAAACCGAGTTGTGTACGTATACCGCGCAGCTGAAAGTGGCCGCCTATTATTTTTTCGAGCAGGGAAAGCCGCGCGAAGAAGTCAGCATCAAATGGCATGGGGATGAAACGCAGAATGAAATTGACTTTGTCAATCGGACGGTCGAGGAAGCCTATGCGTGGCTGGCGAAGTCAAAAGAAAGCGGGGCAGGGCTGCCGTCGGCACAGTCATTCGGGGATAGGGTGTATCAGGCGTGCATGACCCAAAAGAATTTGTGATTGCGGCCATGTTCGCCGCCTGCGCATGCAGGAATCCAGCCTTAGCACAGCAGGATGCAGCGCAGAAAGCCAGCGAAGGCGGCATCGACCACTGGATCGAATACTACAAAGGACAACAATCCACGTCGCCCGTACCGCCTAGGCAAGAAACGGCAGAGCATCCTGCGCCCACCGAGCCCGGCAAATCCCCCTCATCTACAGGCAAGTCCCGCGAGCCAGCCGCGAAGAGCGCCGTACCAAAGTAAAAGGAGGTGCGCATGCGCACCTCCTTTACGGGCCAAGCCGGTTGCTTATGTTAGCCGTTGCAGACCGAGGTAATCATTCCGATGAACATAGGATCTTTCGGATCCTTGTACAGCGCCGGCTGTTCGATCTGTCCGGCCCATACTGTCGCGCCAGTGCCGATTTCTCCCGCCGTCATCGTCCATTGCTCGAATCCCATGCTGCGGTCCTCGCAGCGCACTGCGTATAGCATGATTTCGGATTTATGCGGAAAAGAGGTGTCACCGATTGTTCGAACGCTACTGAAACTGCGCAGCACGCGCGCCTTTTTGAGATCGCCAACTTCAAATATGCTGGTTCGATCGAGGAATACGATTTCATCCCCGTGCTGCCCCACAAGACTCCACTCTTCGGCGAACGCCGTTGATGCCAGCAGCAACAGCGCCGCGACGACTGCTTTTCCAATATTCATGACTTTTCCTTTCAGGGCCCGCAACTGGATTGTTGCATGGCAGCAAATGTAGGCTTTAACATGCGCGGTGGATAGACCGGCAAGTCGCATATGATTCATGCCGGTTCGGCATGATTGGAGAACGATGGATCGGCTCACTGCAATGGGATTGTTCGTGCGTATCGTCGAGACTGGCAGTTTCTCGGCGGTCGCGCGCGAAATGAATATGACGCAACCAACCGTCAGCAAGCAGCTCACGGCACTTGAACGGCAACTCAAAACGCGGCTGCTGAATCGCAGCACACGGCAGTTGTCGCTCACCGAAGCCGGCTCCGCTTACTTCGAAAGTTCGAAGCGGATTCTGGACACCGTCAATGAGGCGGAGGCCAATCTTGGCGTACTGCAAACACAGCTAAGCGGGGTGTTGCGCATCAACTCTTCCATCGGCCTGGGCCAAATGTACCTGGGTCCGCTGGTGCTGAAATTCCAATCTTTGCATCCAGGCCTCATGATCGACCTTGCCTATGCGGACCGCTTTGTTGATCTGGTGGAAGAGGGCGTGGACGTCGCCATTCGCATTGGCCGACTTACGGATTCCGGTCTGTCGGCGCGGCGCATCGGGGTTTCACAGCGCTGCACGGTGGCGACGGCGGGATACCTGAAAAGCAAAGGCACGCCGAAGACGCCGCAGGACCTGGTTCACCATAACTGCATCCTGTATGCCTATCTTTCCACTGGCAGCGAATGGATTTTCAACGGCAAGGACGGAGAAATTCGCGTGAAAGTTTCGGGTACGCTGCGCGCCAATAACGGTGAGGCCATCAAGCAGGCGGTTATGGCCGACCTGGGCATTGCGATCAGCCCGGCCTGGCTGATCCAGGACGACCTCAAGGCGGGGAGGATGCAGGAAATCCTGCGCGACTTTGCGCCGCCGCCTGCAGAAATTAACGCGGTCTATCCCTCAGCGCGCCACGTGTCCGCCAAGGTACGTGCCTTTACGGAGTTTCTGAAGGCCGAATTCGAGAAGATTCCGGCGCTTCGCGTGCGTTAGCGCCGGAGGCGTAACTCCTGCGACAAGGTCGCAGCGTTCAAGTCAGAGCGGTTTCCTGCGGAGAAAAATCCAATTCCACCCTGGCTCCGCTTGGATCGAAACAAAACAGCTGCCACACGCCGGAATCCGGTTGCTTGCGCAAATCGTACTTGATGCCTTTTTCCTTGAGCTTCGAAGTGATGGCTCCAAGGCCAGACGCGGAAAACGCCATGTGGTCGAGCACGCCGGCCGGAGGGTCGGGCAGCGGACGGCCGGCCACGACGTGCAAAACCGGCTGCGGGCCGGCATACAGCCACATGCCGGGAAAACCAAGCGGTGGGCGGTATCCTTCCTTCAACCCAAGGATGCCGATATAAAAATCGCGCGTCGCATCCAGGTCTTTGGTCAGCACCGTAAAGTGATTCATTCCATCAATGGCCATGGCGAAACTCCGTGAAAGGCCGTGACAGCCCTGGTTGCGCAACTACTCATGACTGTCGTCTACTCCATGACTGTCGTCGGCTATATCATTTTACGACACTCATACCGTCATGCCATTCCAACGGTCATTACGCGATCTTTCGTTTCGCCTCATCCGTGAGGATATGCTGGCGTTTGTCCAGCCACCAACCGTACTGCACCGGCCAGGAGGCGTATTCACCTTGCGCCCCAAGCGCGACCTCCGCGTGCAAGGCCCAATTCGGGTTGTAGAGGGACTGACGGCCGATCGCAATCAGGTCGGCCTGTTCATCGTGCAGGATTTGTTCCGCCTGCATTGCGTCCAGAATCAATCCCACTGCCATGGTTTTGATGCCGGCTTCTTTTCTGATTCGCTCGGCAAAGGGCACCTGGAAGCCCGGGCTGCGCTTGATGCGTGCGGCGGTGGCCGATCCAAGCAGGCCGCCTGACGAACAATCGATTACGTCCACGCCGCGCGCGCTTAGTTCCTTCGCCAGCGTCACAGTGTCATCGAGCGTCCATCCGCCTTCTATGCCGTCGACCGAAGAGATGCGGACGAACAGTGGTTTGTCATGCGGCCAGGCATCTCGCAATACCTCCGCCAGCTCGAGGGTATAGCGCATGCGGCCGCGCAGATCACCGCCATAGCGGTCGGTTCGCTTGTTGGAAAGCGGAGAGAGAAACTCATGGCTGAGATACCCGTGCGCCGAGTGCATTTCCAGAACTTCAAAACCCGCGGTCAGTGATCGCATGGCGGCTTCGCGCCAGCGTGTTTGTACGGTACGGATATCTTCAATGCTGAGTTCATGCGGCACCAGCCAACCGGTATCCATTGGAATTGCGCTTGGCGCTACGATGGTCCAGGCGCCTTCTCCGCGCGCGCGATCGGCGTCATTGATGGGGCCATTGCCATGCCAGGGCCTTTGCATGGACGCCTTGCGGCCGGCATGAGCGAGCTGGATGGCCGGTACTGCGCCATTCGCCTTGATGAATTGGGTGATGCGTTTCAGCGGTGCGATGTGCGCGTCGGACCAGATGCCCAGATCGCCGTAAGTAATGCGTCCTTCGGGTACGACCGCTGCTGCTTCCGTAAAGATCAACCCGGCGCCGCCGGTGGCCATCTTTCCCAAGTGCACCAGATGCCAGTCATCCGCAAAACCATCGTGCGCACTGTATTGGCACATGGGCGATATGACGACACGGTTTTTGAGCGTGATCCCGCGCAGCGCGATAGGGGAAAACAGAAGCGGGTGAGATGCCATTGGGTTCCTTGGAGCGATCGGTTGCGGAATTGGGTTCGGGATAGCGTATTACTGCGGTCGGCATTCAACCTGCCGGCGAGTGCAATACCGGAATCAGGTGCGTGGCCGTGTATGCACGTGGTAATGGTGCGGCCGGTGAGCATGATCATCCATTTCAACCGGGACGACGTTCACCTTTCCGTGTCGCACCTCGCGCACTGCCATCAGCTCGTTCGCGAATTTGCTGACTTCGCCGGTGGCACCGCGCAGGATCACCGTTTCCATGCAGTTGTCGTGGTCGAGGTGGACGTGCATCGAAGATAGTACGAGATGGTGATGCTGGTGCTGGAGATTCGTGAGGCGTTCGGTCAGATCGCGCGCATGGTGGTTATAGACATAAGAGAGGGATGCAATGCAGTACGGTGATTCATTTTTGTCGAGGCGTGCCGATTCAAGTTTATCCCTCAACATGTCGCGAACCGCTTCCGACCGGTTCTGGTAGCCCTTCTGCCCGATTAATTCATCGAACTGTTTGGCCAAATCCTCGTTAAGCGAAATCGTGAAGCGATCCATCCAAAATTCCTCCTGTCATCCCGGCGTGAGATGTTACCGAAAAAAATAGGATCGCCGGAAACTCCCCGAACGCTGCGCTTTACATATCTGCTTCGCAGCCCTACATTATGAAAAAAGCACAATACAGCTTACTTCCTAAAATAACTAAGAACAATGGCTTGTTGGCGTTCTACGGGAGATTCGCGTCGTCTGGCCTGGCAACTAAGGGCGTACGCAATGGCAGTTACATTCGCCGCGTGCACGGGCGTGCTTGAAGCTGCTGCAACAATCGATATCACTGCCCCAGAGGTGGAGGTGCTCGGAACTTACGAGACCGGAGTTGGTTCCTCCGACGCTGCCAGCCAGGGAACTGTGACTGCCCGACGAATAGAAACCGGTCCTGCTCTGCGTCCTGGTGAAGTCCTCGAATATATTCCGGGCCTGGTCATTACGCAGCACAGCGGAGACGGTAAAGCCAATCAGTATTTTCTGCGCGGCTTCAACCTTGACCACGGAACCGATTTTTCCATCAACGTCGCCGGCATGCCGGTAAACATGCCCACTCACGCGCATGGTCAGGGTTATGCCGATCTGAACTTTCTGATTCCGGAACTTGTTTCTGCCATCGATTACCGCAAGGGGCCCTACTACGCCGAAGTTGGCGACTTCAGTTCCGCCGGCGCGGCAGATATTCATTACGCGAGTTCGCTCCCGCATTCCATTGATTCCGTAACGCTGGGAGAGCATGACTACAAACGCGCGCTGCTGGCCGGTTCGCCGAACGTTGGCGGCGGCACATTGCTTTATGGAATTGAGCTCATGGGCCAGGATGGTCCGTGGGATAACCCCGAAAATTTCAGAAAACTGAATACCGTGTTGCGCTACAGCCGTGGAGACAAGACAGACGGCATTGCCATCACAGGCATGGCATACAAGGCGAACTGGGATGCCACGGATCAGATCCCGCAACGGGCCGTTGCGAGTGGATTGGTCGGTCGCTTCGGCGCCATCGATCCAAGCGATGGCGGTGAGACATCGCGCTACTCCCTTTCCTACGAGCAGCATCACGATATGGCGAATGGGCGCGCCATGGTCGACGTGTACGCTATTCGCTCATCATTGAAGTTGTGGTCCAACTTTACTTTTTTCCTGGATGACCCGATCAATGGCGATCAGTTCGAACAGCACGAAAGCCGCACCGTGCTAGGCGTGCATCCGCGCGCTGAGTTCTACGGCAAACTTGCCGGCATGGACAGCACATTGAAAATAGGCCTTCAGGCACGCCGGGACAACATCGATCCCGTGGCCCTGTATCAGACTGTTGAGCGCCAGATAATCGGCACGACACGGTCGGATACCGTAGTGGAAAGCAGCGTCGGCGTTTACGCCGAGGAAACGCTGCAACTCACCAACAAGCTGCGCGCCATTTTCGGCTTGCGCGGGGACCGCTACGAATTTGATGTGAACAGCGACAAACCGCAGAACTCCGGCCGGGTGAACGATTCGATCGTTTCGCCGAAACTCAGCCTTATTTTTGGACCGTGGTCGAAGACCGAGTACTTCATCAACTATGGCACCGGTTTCCACAGCAATGATGCACGCGGTACGACCATTACCGTTGACCCGGCCAATCCTTCGGCCCCGGCCGAAAAGGTCACGCCGCTCGTGCGGTCGTTTGGTTCGGAAGTCGGCGTGCGGTCCGAACTCGTACCGCGTCTGGAAACGTCGCTCTCGCTTTGGCAATTGAGATTGGAATCGGAACTACTGTTCACGGGTGACGCCGGCACGACGGAACCGAGCCGCCCCACCAAGCGTACCGGCATTGAATGGAGCAATCACTACCGGGCAAATTCATGGCTGCTGCTCGATTTGGACCTCTCCGTCTCGCGGGCGAGATTCACGGACGATAATGCCTTCGGGAATCAGGTGCCCGGCTCAATTGAGAAAGTGGCTTCCTTTGGAATTACGGTGGATTCATTCGGGCCGTGGTACGGCATGCTGCAATACCGCTATTTCGGACCGCGTCCGCTGCTCGAGGATAACTCGGTACGTTCACAATCGACACAGGTCACCAATCTGCGTGTGGGCTATAAGATTGATCCGAAGTGGCGTGTGCACCTTGACGTGTTCAACTTGTTTGATCGTCCGGATCACGACATCGATTATTTTTATGCATCCCAGCTGCGCAGCGAGACAGCGGCAGTGGACGACATCCACTTTCACCCAATTGAGCCGCGCACGCTACGGTTTACCGTGACCGGGTATTTCTGAGAAACTCGCGCACCAGTGAAACGCATGCTGCCGTCGTAACGAAATGTTGCAGTTTATTTTTGCAAGGCGTGTACGGCGCCGGCCATGCGCTCGAGTGCTTGCTTGAGCAAAACGCGCGCACAAGCAAAATTGAGCCGCACGAACCCCGGTGTGCCGAACAATGCGCCGTCATAAAGACCGACACCCGCGTCATTGAAAAAATTTATCTTGTCTTCCACTGGTAATGCGCGCGCATCGATCCAGGACAGGTAGGTTGCTTCGGCATGCCAAATGCGCAAGCCGTGCATGTTTGCGATTTCGCGTTCAACCATGTCGCGGTTGCCCCGTAAATACTCCAGCAGCGCGAGTTGCCACGGCTTGCCGTCGCGGTACGCGGCTTCAGTGGCGAGGTAACCCATCAGACCCACATGATGGACGATGCCGGACATGGCTCTTCTCAGCTTGACGCGCAGATCCGCATTCGAGGCAATGGCATACGCGCAACCCAGGGCAGGCAGGTTGAAAGTTTTGCTGGCGGACATCAGCGTCACGGTGCGTTCAGCGATTTCCCCGTTCAGCGACGCTACGGGGACATGACGCTTGTCACGGTCAAGCACCAGTCCGCTGTGAATTTCATCCGCGCACAGCACCAGATCATGGCGGACGCAGGCTTCGGCGATGGACTGCAATTCTTCGCGCGAAAATACCCGGCCGACCGGGTTATGCGGGTTGCACAACAACAGCAAACGCGAACTCGGCGTGATCGCAGCGTGTAATGCCGTCAGGTCCCAACGCCAGTGGCCGTTCGACTCGGTCATTGGCACGCGTACGGCATTGCGTGCGCCATTCGCCGGGGCGGATAAGAACGGCGGATAAACCGGCACGGCAGTCAACACGTCCGCGCCGGCACGGCCGAAGGCCCGGCATACCACATTGAGACCGACAACCAGACTAGGCAACCAGACGATCCAGTCGGGTTGAATCTTCCAGTCGTATTCTTTTTCCAGATGCCCGATAGTTGCGTCGATCAAGCCAGCCGGCGGATTGCTGTAGCCAAAAATTCCGTGATCCAGGCGTTTGCGCAGCGCCGCCAGAATCGGTGGCGCGCAGCGAAAATCCATGTCGGCTACCCATAACGGGATGATGTCACGGTCGCCATACTTGTCCCATTTGACAGCCGAGGTGCGGTGGCGGTCGACGGGAGAGTCGAAATCGAATTTTTCGGTTGCCATGGTGGGCAGTATTTAACCATGGACTCCACGCGGACTCACGACCGCTGCAGATACCCGGCCGCGACTTTCAAATCTCCCACAAGACCGTGATACGCCGGATCGCGGCCCGGCGGAGGCACGCGCAAGACGTAGGATGGATGCACGGTAAACAACAGCGAAGGCTCGTTCTCGCGCCTGATGATCTTGCCGCGCAACTCGCCCAGCTTCACCGCGCGGCCCGTCAGGGCGCGTGCTGCGGTTGCGCCGAGCCCGATAATCAAGTCCGGTTTGATGGTCTCAATTTCGCGGTCGAGCCATTGGCGGCAGGCTTCGATTTCCTGCTGCGCGGGCGTTTTATGCATGCGACGCTTGCCGCGCGGCTCCCATTTGAAATGCTTGACGGCATTGGTAACGTAGAGTTCGGCGCGATCGAGGCCGGCGTCCACGAGCGCACGGTCAAGTATTGCGCCCGCGGGACCGATGAAAGGATGCCCTTTCAGATCTTCGGCATCGCCGGGTTGCTCGCCAACCAGGATGGCGCGGGCGCGCGCGTCGCCTTCGCCGAATACGGTCTGGGTGGCATTGCGCCACAACGGGCAGGCGGTACAGTGCTTCGCTTGCGCCTTGAGTTCGTCCAGCTCGCTTTTCTTCACGGGCGGATCGTCGAATGCAGGTAACGTATCGGCAGCAATCCCCATGCCGGGTGAATGAGGTTCGCCTACCGTGGCTCTGGCGAGAGCCGCAGGCGCAGTGCTGCTCGCACAGGGAAAAGTTACAGCAGCGCCGGAATATTTGTCTCGATTGTGGGCTTAGTGGAAATCGCGGGAATGAGCCTGAAGATCGCCGACCAAGGCAGAATAGTCGGTGAGGTGATGGGCGATGACATGCATGATTTCGCCTTCCCGCTCCAGCGTGCCATCTACGCGCAGCACTTTTGAAACCAGCAGCGGGCGGCGTTGCTTTAGCCACACGCCTTGCCAAACCACGACGTTGATCTGCCCGGTTTCATCTTCCAGCGTGACGAAAATGACGCCCTTGGCCGTGCCCGGATGCTGGCGACAGGTCACCAGGCCGGCTACCCGCACTGTTGTGCCAGCGCGAGCTGTTTTTAAATCTTCGGCGCTACTCATCGAAAGTTTTTTGAACCTCGGACGCAGCAGCGCCAGGGGATGGCGGCGCAAGGTCAAACCGGTATTGGCGTAGTCAGCCAGAATGTCCTGGCCTTCAGTCGGCGCCGGCAATGCAACGGGCGATTCAATGACAGGAGCGGACGCAAGCAGGGATGGCCGCTTTTCAATTCCGGCGACCAGCCAGGCCGCATCCCGCCGGTGTCCGGCCCGCGACTGGAGCGCGCCGGCAGCGGCAAGAACCTTCATATCCTTGCGCGACAGATTCGCAGCCAGCAGCCATTGCTCCAGGGAGTCAAGGTAATTTCCAGAGGCGCGCAACTTGATCAGACGCTTGGCGCCCGATTCGGACAAGCCATTGACCATACGCAAGCCGAGCCGAAGGGCGGGTTGAGAGGCTGGACTGGCCAGTCCGGTCTCTTCCAGCGTGCAGTCCCATTCGCTCTCTGTCACATCGGCCGGCCGTACTTCGACCCCGTGCCGCTGCGCGTCCTGTACCAGTTGCGCAGGAGCATAAAAGCCCATCGGCTGACTGTTCAGCAGCGCGCAGGTAAAGGCCGCGGGTTCATAGCACTTGAGCCAGGCCGATACATAGACGAGCAGCGCAAAACTTGCCGAATGCGATTCCGGAAAACCATATTCTCCGAAACCTTTGATCTGCTCGAAAATCTGCAATGCAAATGTCTCTTCGTAACCGTTGTTGAGCATGCCCTTGATGAGTTCTTCCTTGAAAGGCTCGAGCCCGCCTTTTCTCTTCCAGGCGGCCATGGCACGGCGCAACTGGTCCGCCTTGCCGACCGAGAAATCTGCGGCCACCATGGCAATCTCCATGACCTGTTCCTGAAAAATCGGCACGCCAAGCGTGCGCCCCAGCACGTGCTGCAGGGCGGGGTAGGGATAGATCACTTGTTCAGGATTATTCCGGCGCGCCAGGTAAGGATGCACCATGCCGCCCTGGATGGGACCGGGACGCACGATCGCGACTTCGACAACCAGGTCGTAATAGCACTTGGGCTTGAGACGCGGCAGCATCGACATCTGGGCGCGCGATTCAACCTGGAACACGCCGATGCTGTCCGCCTTGCAGAGCATGTCGTATACCGGCTTGCCTTCCTCCCCATCTTCATGGGAAAGGATATCGGCCATGGACACGGAACCGCCGTGGCGCCAGTTGACGCTATCCAGTGCAAGCCGGATCGCGGTCAGCATGCCAAGGGCGAGCACATCCACCTTGAGCAAGCCCAGTTCCTCGAGATCGTCCTTGTCCCACTGGATGTTGGTGCGCAATGGATCGGCGACGTTCGCCGGTGCTTCAATCATTCCCGCATCGGTGTAACGAGCGGGATTGCCAGGCATTGCCGCATTCTCTGTAGGCACCAGTTGCGACAGCGGTCCTCGTGAGATCACGAATCCGCCTACGTGCTGCGACAGATGGCGGGGAAACCCGGACAGCTCGGAAGTCAACGCGATCAGCTTGCGGATTACCGGCGCATCGGGATCGAATCCGGCTTCGCGCAATCGGGTAGTTCGTTGCCCCGGATGATCCCACCAGACGAAGCTGCCGGCGATGCGATCCAGTTGCACGGCATCCAGGCCCAGTGCCTTGCCAACATCGCGAAAGGCACTGCGCGTGCGGTAACTGACCACAGTGGCGGCCAGTGCGGCGCGATGGCGGCCGTATTTCCGGTAAATGTACTGGATCACTTCTTCACGGCGTTGATGTTCGAAATCGACATCGATATCCGGCGGCTCGTTGCGTTCCCTCGACAGGAAACGTCCGAACAGAAGATTGGTGCGGTTCGGATCCACCGCGGTAATTTCAAGGGCGTAGCAGACCACTGAATTGGCGGCCGAGCCGCGGCCCTGGCAAAGAATATTCTGTTTCCTGGCGTATTGAACGATGTCGTAGACGGTCAGGAAGAAAGGCTCGTAGCGCAATTCGGCGACGAGTTCCAGTTCCTCTTCAACCTTGTCGCGGACTTTTACGGGTATGCCATCCGGGTAACGTTTTTGCAGCCCCGCTTCGGTCAGCGAGCGCAAATACTGTGTCGTCGTCTTGTCCGCGGGTACGATTTCCTCCGGATACTCGTAACGCAGCTCATCCAGAGAAAAAGTACACAGGCTGGCGATGCGCATGGTTTCATCCAGTAGCGCCTGCGGATAGAGACGTTGCAGCCGGTCGACCGGGCGCAGATGGCGTTCGCCGCTTGCCTGCAGGTCAAGCCCGGCTTTTGCGACCGTTACGCCAAGCCGGATTGCCGTAAGCGTGTCCTGCAATGCACGGCGGCCGCGTGCATGCATGTGCACATCGCCGCAGGCTACGCAGGGTAGATGGCTGCGTTCGCTGATTTCCTGCAACAGTGCTAACCGGTTTCGATCGCCGCCGCGCGCCAGCAGCTCCACCGCAATCCATGCACGGCCGTCAAAGCGCTGCGCCAGCCACAACCCTTCTTCGATTTGCGGCTCGGCCGCCGGCAGCCAGAGTGCCAGGCAATGTTCCACACCTTCTGCGAGATGATCACGGCAAAGACGGTACTCGCCTTTGCGGGCATTTCTTCTGGCGCGCGTGATCAGTTCGCAAAGATTGCCGTATCCGGCGCGATCCTGCGCAATCAGCACGAAGCGCAGTCCGTCATCGAGCCTGAATTCGGCGCCGATGATCAGCTTGAATTTATCTTTGTATTCCCGGGCCGCGACATGCGCGCGCACCACGCCGGCGAGCGAGCATTCGTCGGTAATCGCAAGCGCTTTGTAACCGCGTTTGACGGCCGCCTCGACCAGCTCCTGCGCATGTGATGCGCCGCGCAGAAAAGTGAAATTGGTCAGGCAATGAAGCTCGGCATAATCCACGGGAGGCTCTCATGCAAAAATGCCGTGCAGGAACCACTCTTTGCGGCCGGTTCTTTCCCGAAACAGCCACACTTTCGTGCCTGCTCCATCGCGTGCGACGAAATAATCCCGCTTTACGTCGAAATCATCCCACCAGCCGGTTTCAAGACGCTCCGGCCCATCCAGCAGCGTGAGGGGCGCATCCAGTTGCGGCATATTTTTCCCTGCGCGCAGCGCAACAGGATGAGGCAGAAACCACAGCGGACGATGCAGATCACAGCGGCCGTCGCGTGCGCGGCCCGGCGGCGATTTGCGGAACGCGCGCTCCGGGCGGTGATCGGGAAACATTTCCAGTCCATGCACCGCGTCCGAGCCGAGCCGCGTTCGCAGGTGCTCGATAATGCGCCAGCCCTCCTCGCGAGACGGACGGTCATCGGCAAACAGCGCTTGGTTGCATGAGCCCAACGGACGGGTTTCCTCGGCGATGAGGCAAAGATTCTCCACGGCCTCGGGCAATTCAATAGTGGCGAGTTTCTCGCGCAGCAAAATCACCAGGTGTGCCGCATCCCGGCTTGGCGCGGATAATCCCAGTACAACCGGGGTAGCGGCGTGATGAGCATGCTCAAGATCAAGTTTGAGGCGCATGACGCCTAGCTGCCGCACAGCCAGATGTCCGGCCAATTCCAGGATCAGGCGCTTGGCCGCGAACAACAGCGGCTTGGTTTCCTGCACGGGAGCGGGCAATTCGAGTGCGGCCGAATAGCGGCTTGGTGGCGTAAAAGGCGGGCGTGGGTCCGGCAACAGGCCAAGCGCGCGGTCGACTTCATCGAGCAAGCCCTGGCCAAAGCGGCGTGCAAGGCCATCGCGCGGCAACGACTGCAAATCCTTGAGGGTGTGCACGCCCATATTTGCGAGCACGGCAATGGTTTGCGCAGGCTGGTCGAGAAGCGGCAAGCGCAGTCGCGCTAATGCCGGGCGTAACTGATGGCGATCGCCGATGGAAGTATCGATGCCGTCACGGGCAAGCAGCAGTGCAGCGCCCGGCGTCGGTGCCACCACCACGATCGCGCGGTATCCCAATTCCGCAAGTCCTGCGCGAATGCGTCCGCTCAAGCGGCGCAATCCGCCGAACAAGCGCAGGCAGCCGCTGATCTCCATGAGAATTTCATTCGGTGAGGCCAAGCTTAAGGTAGGTGTGAACTGCGTGGCCCAGCAGGCAATGCCAGCAAGAGCTTTCGCTTCTTTGTCGGGATTGCGGATGCGGAGGTTTAACTGGTGTGCCAGCGCATATGCCGCGGACACCGCCATGCCGGGCCGGATACCTGCTGTGGTTGCCGCATGGTTACACGACAATACGAAAGGACGGTGGATGGCCTCCTGCACGATGGTTGCGTCGCACGCCGCTGCGCCGCGCTGATACAACTGCAGCGACAAGTCCGGAAATCGTAGCGCGGCCCAAAGCATGGATGGTATTTACCCTCACCCTTGCTTTCTATCCGCAAGGGAAATGGAAGGCAACTCGGTTTGCCTTGCGCCAGACTGGTCATTGTTGCGATGGCGCAGCCATTCAGAGCGGGAAGGGATGCCCGAGCGCGCCGCCCGCAGAGGAGCGATTTCTCTAACGTGTCCCTGCGCCGGGAAGCGGGAAAGCTCAACAGGCTCAGAAATGGCAGCGGCGGGGATTGCTGTTTTCTTTTCCGTATCCAGCCATAAGGTCGGCGTGACACCGCTACCGCGGCGCTTGAGGATTTTCACCGACAACCTGTTCTGCCGCACGCTCAGCCGCAAGCGCAATGGGGCTGGAGAGGAAAATGCCGCACGCACGGCTTCGCCGAACACCACACCAAAACTGCCACCTTCTTCGGCAGCCAGCTGCAGGCGCCGCAGGCCATGCTCGTTGATGGCATCAGGCCAGAGCAGCACTACGGAACAATTTCCGGCACGCAGGCTTTGCTCTGCCGCCCACACCGTATCCTTGTCCGCAGTGGTATTGGTGACAATGACTTTCGACAGCCGCACGCCGCGTGCTGCCAGTGCGGGCGCGTAAGGCACCCAAGGCGGTGCAATCAACATCAGCCAGCCGTCCTGCCGGGAAAGCTGCGCCAACGCCGGCATTAGCAAGGACAGTTCGCCGATGCCATTGCGCTCGGTAAGCAGTTCGCTGATTACACCACGCGGCCAACCTCCCCCCGGAAGTTCGCGATCGAGTTCGGAAAACCCGGTCGGAATGCTGGGCAGCGTAACGCGTGCCTGTTCCCAGCCGCGCCAGATGGCTGGATTTTGCAACAGAGACTGGATAGCGGAAGACATTTAAGGGCCGTGAATATCGTGACTGCGTGTTTATGTGACTACCGTGACTACGTGACTGCCGTGACTTCGTGACTTCGTGACGTCACGGCTTTTACGACAGTTACGGTAGTCACGATAGTCACGGGTTTTTACGTAATGGCTTTTCCGTCACGCCGCCACGGAATTTCCAGCGGAATTTCCAGTGGTATTCCCGGCCGCATTACGAGCCGGAAAACGCGTTGGTGGTTCGGGGATCTTTCCGAGCCGTGCCAAGCGCGCTTCGATTGCCCATTTGCTTCGTTTGTGAATCCCGGCAAGTTCTTCGATAGTTTTACCGGCGTCATAAGAATTGCCCAGGCGCGTGTCTTCTTCTTCGGCCCAGGGGCGTCCGGCATTCTGCGGAGCGGATTTTCCGGGAAGCGTTGCGCCGGGCTGTTTCATGGAGTCCGGCCGGGAGGGCACTGCGACCTGCTGGTTGTCGAGCATGTGGATCGCCGAGAACAGCGCGCGCACGGTATCCGGTTGCTGGTAGATACTGCCGGCTGGAAAGTGTTCGCCTGTGCCGGGATCGATTCCTTCTGCGAGCGCTTTTAGTATCTCGACGGTTTTTGCTGTTTCCATGGATTTCTCCTGATCAAGTGGTTAAGAAAATAATTCGTCCACCTGTGCGGTAAAAATCCGTGACAATCGTTATGGTCGAAGGCCGGTTATGGCCGACAGGCCGGTATCCGAGCGATAGTCGGAATCCTCTTGCAGGACACGTCGTCACGGCTTTTTTTATCCCAACCGGCCGTTCCTGATGATGCCGACACCGAGGCCTTCGATGGCAAACAGGTCAGTCTTCAGGTCTACATTTATAGGTTCGAAATCCGGATTTTCCGGCAGCAGTTGCACCTGGCTGCCTTGGCGCTTGAAGCGCTTGACCGTGACTTCGTCATGCAGCCGGGCCACTACGATCTGACCGGAACGTGCTTCGCGGGTGCTATGCACCGCAAGCAAGTCACCATCGAGTATGCCGGCGTCGCGCATGCTCATGCCGCGCACCTTCAAAAGGTAATCCGCATGAGGCTTGAATAACTGGGTATCGAGTTGATAGCGGCCCTGCACGTTTGCTTCCGCCAGGATGGGGTTGCCTGCTGCAACCCGGCCGATCAGCGGCAAGCCGAGCTGTTCCTTCAAGCGGATGCCGCGCGAAGCGCCGGGAAGCAGCTCGATGAACCCTTTCCTGGCCAGTGCCTTGAGGTGATCTTCGGCAGCATTGGCGGAACGAAAACCAAGCATGCGCGCAATCTCGGCCCGAGTCGGGGGGAAACCTGTGTTCTGCGCGAAATCATTGATCAAACGCAAAACTTCAGCTTGGCGAGGGGTCAATTCATCCATCGGAAGGGCTCCGCATAAAGCTGGTTCGATGCCTGTAATTATATACAGTATCGAAAGACTAGCAAGCCATCTCGCGATTTTTTAGCCAAAACGATTCGGCTGACCGTCCCTTACTAAATCTCCGCAATAACTTTGTGCATCGGGCCGAGACGCTGCACAACCCCGGTGCACCGCTGATTCTCCCGCTGCTCCAGCGTGGACCGTCATCGCCCTAAATTTTCTTACAAAGACATGAAAAGCAATGACATTAATCACCGCACCAATCGATCGGCACGCTTGTTGCGAAACCGACGTGCGCATTTTGACAACGGTGCGTCAAGCGACGAACCGAGATCGTGCCAATAACTTTAGTCTCACCCGTTCGCAATCATTACTTCACACATTAGGGGATCTTATGAATCGCAGGCACATATTCAAATCATTGGTCGGGATCGCATTCTCTGCGATGGCGGCGACGGCCATCGCTGCCGATACCATCAAGGTAGGCGTGCTCCATTCCTTGTCCGGCACCATGGCCATTTCCGAAACTGCATTGAAGAACACCGCGCTGATGGCGATCGATGAGATCAATGCCAAGGGCGGTTTGCTTGGCAAGAAGCTGGAGCCGGTCGTGGTGGACCCGGCATCCAATTGGCCGCTGTTCGCGGAAAAAGCCCGTCAGCTGATTACGCAGGACAAGGTCGCGGTGGTATTCGGATGCTGGACTTCGGTATCGCGAAAGTCCGTCCTGCCGGTATTCGAAGAACTGAACAGCCTGCTGTTCTATCCGGTGCAATATGAAGGCGAGGAACTTTCGCAAAACGTGTTCTACACCGGAGCTGCGCCGAATCAACAAGCCATTCCGGCAGTTGAATATCTGATGAGTGAAGAAGGCGGCGGCGCCAAGCGGTGGTTTCTGCTCGGCACCGATTATGTCTATCCCCGCACCACCAACAAGATCCTGCGCGCTTTCCTGAAATCAAAAGGCGTCGCCGAGAAAGACATCGAGGAAATCTATACGCCGTTTGGGCACAGCGATTACCAGACCATTGTCGCGAATGTCAAAAAATTCGCCGCCGGAGGCAAGACCGCAGTGATCTCCACGATCAATGGCGACTCAAACGTGCCGTTCTACAAGGAACTCGGCAATGCAGGCCTGAAGGCGACCGATGTGCCCGTGGTGGCATTCTCGGTGGGCGAGGAAGAACTTCGCGGCATCGATACCAAACCTCTGCTTGGGCATCTCGCTGCATGGAATTACTTCATGTCGGTAAAAAACGGCGAGAACACTGCGTTCATCAAACTGTATAAAGACTGGGCCACGAAAAACAAAATCGCGAACCTGGACACCGTGGTCACTAACGATCCGATGGAAGCGACCTATGTCGGCATCCACATGTGGGCTCAGGCGGTGAAAAAGGCTGGTTCCACTGATGTCGACAAGGTCCGCACGGCAATGGCGGGACAGACATTCAAGGCACCGTCCGGATTCACGCTGACAATGGACAAGACCAACCATCACTTGCACAAGCCGGTCATGATTGGTGAAATCAAGGCCGACGGTCAATTCAGTGTCGTATGGAAGACCAAAGGTCCGATCCGCGCGCAGCCGTGGAGCCCGTTCATAACCGGTAACGAGAGCAAGCAGAGCCTGTAATCCAATCCCGCTCGACGCCTGTGGCGCATAAGTGCGCTCCAGGCCTCTCGAGGAAAGTGCCGCAGTTCAGGGCCGGCCTGCGGGTCGCGCAATTCATCCGCAGGCCCTTTTTTTGCGCCACCAGGAACATACCGCGTGAAAGCATTAGTTTTCGTTGTTGCATTGACTGGCATGCTGGCTTCTGCGGCCGGGATTGCGGCACTGGACGCACAAACGGTCGCCAAGCTGGGTGCGGATGACGCGGCCGCAAAAGTCGCAGCCGTCCATGCGCTGGTTGCGTCGGGCGACGAAGATGCGCTTGTCCTGTTGCAGGCGTTGCAAGCCGGCGATGTCGCGGTAACGCCGGAAGGTCGCGTCATCGTCGTACACGGCGATCAGGCGACAGACGCGGCCACCGGGGTGGCAATCGCGCCATTACCCGAACAGTTCGAAAGTATCGTCATCAACAACCGCCTGCGCAGCGCGCTCGACGGCGCTGTGGGTGCACTGAAACTGTTGTCCCCGGATGCGGCTACGCGACTCGCATCGGCGCGTGCAATTGAATCGACCAGCCAGGCCGCCGTGCTGCCGCTTATTGAAAAGGCGCTCGCCAGGGAAACCGATGCGACGATCAGAAATTCACTGGAACAGACCCGGGCCTCGCTGAATCTCAAAAGCCCGGACCCGGCGGTGCGGCGCGCGGCAGTGCAAACGCTCGGCGCGACCAACCAGGCGCGCTTCAAGACGGTTCTGCAAGGCCTGCTCGACAAAGACACGGCCGGTAATTTCATCGAACCCGATGAGCAAGTGCGTTCGGCGGCTCAGCACTCGATCGATGCGATTCAAAGCCGGCTCGTCGTCAGCGATTACATCGGCCGGTTGTTCACTGGCCTCTCACTCGGCAGCATCCTGTTGCTGGTTGCGCTTGGCCTGGCGATCACTTACGGGCTGCTTGGCGTCATCAACATGGCGCACGGCGAAATGCTGATGATTGGCGCCTATGCGACCTATATCACCCAACAGCTATTCAAATCCTACCTGCCGGGCTGGTTTGATTGGTATCTGGCGGCTGCGATTCCCGTGGCATTTGGCGTTTCCGCGCTGGTTGGCATGGCGCTGGAGAGAAGTGTCATTCGCTGGCTGTACGGGCGTCCGCTTGAAACTCTGCTGGCGACCTGGGGCATCAGTCTGTTTCTGATCCAGCTCGTGCGCCAGCTCTTTGGCGCGCAGAACGTCGAGGTGGCCAACCCATCTTGGATGTCCGGCGGGATCGCGCTGCCGAACCTTGTCCTCCCCTACAACCGCATTGTCATCATCGGGTTTTCGCTGTTCGTGCTGTTGTTGATGTGGGTCATTCTGAACCGCACACGCCTGGGGTTATTCGTGCGCGGGGTCACGCAGAATCGCGCGATGGCGTCCTGCATGGGGGTGCCCACGGGACGCGTTGACCTATTGGCTTTCGGGCTCGGTTCCGGGATCGCCGGCCTGGCTGGAGTCGCGCTTTCGCAGATCGGCAATGTCGGTCCGGATATGGGGCAAGGCTACATCATCGATTCATTCATGGTGGTCGTTACTGGTGGTGTCGGCCAGCTGGCCGGAACAGTGTATGCGGCACTGGGGCTGGGCGTCATGTCGAAATTCCTGGAGCCCCATATTGGCGCCGTGCTGACCAAAATCCTCGTGTTGGTGCTGATCATCGCGTTCATCCAGAAGCGGCCACAAGGATTGTTTGCGCTGAAGGGACGGGCAGTTGAAGCCTGAAATTCTGCCGCTACGGTATCTGCCGCGCACGGAGCGGTTATTTTCGCGCAACGGCTGGATTGCTTTGTCCGCTTTCGCGATCATCATGCTGGTATTGCTTCCTTGCCTGTATGTGCTCGTACCGCCAAACCACGCTGTCCATGTGTCTGCTTATACGATCACGCTGATTGGCAAGATAATGTGCTATGCCATCGTTGCGATGGCGATGAATCTGATCTGGGGCTATACCGGTATTTTGTCCCTAGGCCACGGTGTATTTTTCGCGCTCGGCGGCTACGCCTTCGGCATGTACCTGATGCGCCAGATCGGACGCGAAGGCCAGTACCAGTCCGATCTGCCCGATTTCATGGTGTTCCTGGACTGGAAGTCTTTCCCCTGGTACTGGACGCACTCCGACAGCTTTCTGTGGTGCTTGGCGCTGGTTATCCTGGTGCCGGCAGTGCTGGCGCTGGTATTCGGTTTCTTTGCATTCCGTTCGCGCATCAAGGGCGTTTATTTTTCCATTATTACGCAGGCGATGACATTCGCATTCATGTTGCTGTTCTTTCGCAATGACACGGGTTTCGGCGGTAACAACGGCTTCACCGATTTCAAACGAATACTCGGTTATCCGATCACTGCGCCCGCAACACGCGCGGTAATCTTTGGCGCGACCGCGCTGGTCGTGATCGGCACCATTTTCCTGGTTCGATATCTGATCCGTTCCAAAGTCGGACGTGTGCTGACGGCGATACGCGATTCAGAAAGCAGGCTGATGTTCTCTGGCTACAACCCGCTTGGCTACAAATTATTCGTCTGGACGCTTTCCGCCATTTTGTGCGGCATCGCGGGCGCACTCTACGTACCGCAGGTCGGCATCATTAACCCGAGCGAGATGTCGCCGGCAAATTCGATCGAGATTGCGGTGTGGGTAGCGGTAGGCGGACGCGGCACGCTGATGGGGCCGCTGCTGGGTGCGGGCGTGGTCAACGGCGCGAAAAGTTTCTTTACGCAAGCCTTCCCCGAATACTGGTTGTTCTTCCTCGGCCTGCTGTTCATTCTGGTGACGTTGTTTTTACCGAAAGGCATGGTCGGCGCCATCCAGTACGTCAAGTGGCGCCGCCATGCGCGTTGAAGAGCAAGTCAATGTCAGCGGCGACGTATCGGGACTCAGCCATGTCTTGCGGCAGGGCGTCGATGTCAGCCACGGCCCCATTTTGTATCTCGACGACATCACCGTCAGCTTTGATGGCTTTCGCGCACTGAACAAGCTTACGCTGACCGTCGAGGCTGGAGAATTGCGCTGCGTAATAGGTCCCAACGGAGCTGGCAAAACCACCATGATGGATGTCATCACCGGCAAGACGCGGCCCGATGCCGGCACGGCGTATTTTGGCCAGACCATTGACCTGGCTCGACTCACCGAACCGCAGATCGCGCATCAGGGTATCGGACGGAAATTCCAGAAGCCAACCGTATTCGAGAATCACTCGGTGTTCGAAAATCTGGAGCTCGCGATCAAGACGGACAAGACAGTCTGGGCCAGTCTGCGCGCGAGGTTCTCGTCCGAGCAACTGGATCGCATCGCTGCCACCCTGGACATGATCAAGCTTCACGGCGAGGCTGATCGCCAGGCAGGGCTGCTGTCGCATGGACAAAAGCAGTGGCTGGAGATCGGTATGCTGCTGATGCAGGAGCCAAGATTGCTATTGCTCGATGAGCCGGTAGCCGGCATGACCGATGAGGAAACGGAGCGCACTGCGGAACTGTTCCAGTCGTTGGCCGGAGACCGCTCGCTGGTCGTGGTGGAGCACGATATGGAATTCATCGAATCTATCGCCAATGTGGTCACGGTGTTGCACGAAGGCAGTGTGCTTGCCGAAGGCACGATGGAAGTTGTCCAGAACGATGAACGCGTGATCGAGGTTTATCTTGGACGCTGATTTGCTCGCCTCACTTTTCGTCCACCGCATGGCCGCGGAGGCATGCGCATGTTAAAAGTCGAGCGTCTGAATCAGTATTACGGCGGCAGTCACACGCTCCGGAACATCGATATCGAAGTGCCGGACGGTGGAGTGACGGCCCTGCTTGGACGCAATGGGGTCGGCAAGACGACCTTGCTAAAATGCCTCATGGGGGTGCTGCAGGTTTCCAGCGGAAGCATCACCCTCGATGGACAGGATGTTGCCAGAATGCCGCCTTATGCGCGGGTGCGCATGGGTATGGGCTACGTCCCGCAGGGGCGCGAAATCTTTCCGCGGCTCACGGTGGAAGAAAACCTGACAATGGGTTTGGCCAGCAAAGCGCACGGCCGCGTACAAGATATTCCGTCCGAGATCTATGAGATGTTTCCGGTACTGAAGTCCATGAAGGGAAGGCGCGGTGGCGATTTGTCGGGCGGACAGCAGCAACAACTGGCCATCGGACGCGCGCTGGCCATGAAACCGAAGGTACTGATTCTGGATGAGCCAACCGAAGGCATTCAGCCGTCGATCATCAAGGACATCGAACGCGTTATCAGGACTTTGTCCGAACGTGGTGAAATGGCGATCCTGCTGGTGGAGCAGTATTACGAATTCGCGCGCGAACTGGCTGACCACTATGTGGTGCTGCAGCGTGGGGAAGTGGTAAAAAGCGGCTCGGGTAAAAATATGGAAACAGACGGTGTTCGACGCTTCATGGCAGTATGAGCCTTGCGCCGGCAATTGCGCCGAGCGGCTGGGAAGCATCACTGGACTTGACGTTCCGGCGCGACAGCGAGCGCACGGTGCTGGGCAGACGTTCAAGCGTGGGCCCGTTGGCCGTGCAGAAGGCGCTTTATCCGGAAGGCCAACAGGTTTGTCACACAATCGTGCTGCATCCGCCGGGCGGCATTGCGGGTGGCGACCAGCTCGACATATCTGTCCGCATTGAAGCCGGTGCGCACGCGCTGCTGACGACGCCCGGCGCGACCAAGTGGTATCGCTCGACCGGCGCGGAATCTTCTCAGCGCATCGGATTGCGGCTCGCGTCCCAGGCGGTTTGTGAGTGGCTGCCGCAGGAAAATATTTTTTTTGAAGCAGCCCGGGCACGCAATGCTTTGATGGTCGATCTGGAAGAAGGGGCCGTATTCTGCGGCTGGGACGTGATGTGCCTTGGCCGCACTGCAAGCGGGGAGAGCTTCCGCTCCGGTACCATATGCCAGCAATGGCGCGTAGCGCGACACGGCAAGCCGCTGTTCGAGGAGCGGGGCATTTTGGAAGGCGGCAGTGCGTTGCTCGGATCTCCGATTGGCATGGCAGGCTTTCCGATCTGCGCGACTTTCATGGTGGCTGGTTATGGCACCGACCCGGCGGCGTTGGAGGCGTGCCGAGCAACCGTGCCCACGGAAGCGTGCAAATGGGGCATCACACTCATGGACGATGTGCTGGTGGCGCGCTGTCTGTCGCACAGTGCGCAAGTTGCACGGGAATATTTTGCGGCGTTGTGGACGCATCTGCGGCCACGCTACGCGCGCGTCCCGGCGCGCGTGCCGCGCATTTGGGCGACTTGATCGGTTCGTCCATGTAACGCCACATCTTGCAAACCCAAAGGCACAAATAACAAATGGAATTGACACCAAGAGAAAAAGACAAGTTGCTGATCTTCACCGCGGCTCTGTTGGCCGAGCGTCGCCGGTCGCGTGGACTGAAGCTTAATTATCCCGAATCGGTCGCTCTGATTTCGGCCGCGATCATGGAGGGGGCGCGCGAAGGGAGGACGGTCGCGGAGTTGATGAGTTACGGGACGACCTTGTTGTCACGCGCCGACGTAATGGAGGGGATCGCGGAATTGATTCCGCAAATCCAGGTCGAGGCGACTTTCCCGGACGGTACCAAACTGGTTACGGTTCATCACCCGATTATCTAGCGCAGCGCGGATGCAAGAAGGTATAAAAAAGGAAAAACCATGATCCCAGGCGAAATAAGAACAAAAGACGGCGATATCGAAATCAACGCGGGCCGCAAGACAATCACTGTGAAGGTGGCCAACAGCGGCGACCGGCCGATTCAGGTGGGTTCCCACTATCATTTTTTCGAGACCAATGCAGCGCTGAAGTTCGATCGGGTTGCAGCCCGCGGCTTCCGGCTCAATATTGCCGCTGGCACGGCGGTCCGGTTCGAACCTGGACAAGAGCGCATGGTGGAGCTGGTCGAATTGAGCGGTGCGAAAACTGTGTACGGTTTTCAGGCCCAGATTATGGGGAAACTGTAATGGCGCGTTCGATCACGAGACAGGCCTATGCCGAGATGTTCGGTCCGACTACGGGTGACCGCGTGCGCTTGGCGGATACCGATCTGTGGATCGAAGTGGAGAAAGACCACACCGTTTATGGTGAGGAGGTGAAATTTGGCGGGGGCAAGGTCATTCGCGATGGCATGGGCCAAAGCCAACGCCGCGCCCACGAGGTTGCGGATACCGTCATCACGAACGCGCTGATCGTGGATTATCTCGGTATCGTGAAGGCGGATATTGGCATCAAGAATGGACGCATAGCCGGTATTGGCAAGGCCGGCAATCCGGACATCCAGCCAGGGGTGAATATCATTATCGGTGCCGCAACCGAAATCATTGCGGGAGAAGGTTCGATCGTCACCGCGGGAGCGATCGATTGCCACATTCACCTGATCTGCCCGCAACAGATCGATGAGGCTTTGATGTCCGGCGTAACGACGATGATAGGCGGCGGGACCGGACCGGCCACTGGGACTGCGGCGACAACCTGCAGTCCGGGGCCTTGGCATATCGGACGCATGCTGCAATCGTTGGACGCATTCCCGATGAATTTTGGATTGCTTGGCAAGGGCAACGCGAGCCTGCGTCTGCCGTTGCGTGAACAAGTGGCTGCCGGCGCCATGGGACTGAAGCTGCACGAAGACTGGGGAACCACGCCTGCCGCAATCGACAATTGCCTCGCCGTCGCGGACGAAATGGACGTGCAGGTTGCCATCCATACCGATACGCTGAACGAGTCCGGTTTCGTAGAAACGACCTTGGCCGCTTTCAAGGGACGTACTATCCACACTTACCACACCGAAGGCGCTGGCGGCGGGCACGCGCCCGACATCATCAAGGCCTGCGGGCAGGCCAACGTACTGCCATCTTCCACCAACCCGACGCGGCCTTACACGGTCAACACCATCGACGAGCATCTCGACATGCTGATGGTCTGCCACCATCTCGATGCGGCAATTGCCGAGGATGTCGCGTTTGCCGAGTCGCGCATACGGCGCGAAACCATCGCTGCCGAGGACATCCTGCATGATCTCGGCGCCTTCAGCATGATTTCATCCGACTCGCAGGCCATGGGGCGCGTTGGCGAAGTCATCCTGCGCACGTGGCAGACCGCGCACAAGATGAAATCGCAACGCGGCAGCTTGCCGCAGGATCATGCGGGCGCCGACAATTTCCGCGTCAAGCGCTACATCGCCAAGTACACGATCAATCCCGCTATCACGCACGGCATTGCCCGCGAAGTGGGGTCCATCGAAATCGGTAAGCTCGCCGATCTCGTGCTCTGGAAACCGGCGTTTTTCGGCGTAAAGCCGTCGATGATCCTAAAGAGTGGCGTAATTGCGGCCGCCGCCATGGGCGATCCGAATGCGTCCATTCCTACGCCGCAACCGGTGCACTACCGGCCGATGTTCGGAGCCTTCGCACAGTCTTGCACACAGTCTTCCGTGAACTTCGTCTCGCAAGCCGGGATCGAGGGCGACATCGGGCGCAAGCTGGGCTTGCATAAGCGGCTGATCCCGGTATTCGGGACACGCACGCTGAAGAAATCAGATTTGCCGCTGAACGGCCACTTGCCGCACATCGAGGTTGACCCAGAGACTTACGAAGTGCGCGCAGACGGCGAGCTGCTGACGTGTGAGCCGGCCACAAGCCTGCCCATGGCGCAGCGCTATTTTCTGTTCTGAGCGCAGCATGTTAAACATCCAGAAGCGTTGTTCGGGAGCGGCGAAGTTCGATGCCGAACTGGTGCTGCCGTTCGAATTGCGCCAGAAAACTCGCCTGCGCACGCAAACCACAGCAGGTGAAGAAGCGGGTCTTTTTTTGCCACGCGGCACGGTGTTGCGCGACGGGGATTTTCTGGAAGCCGATGACGGCCGTATCGTCAAAGTGACCGGGAAGCCGGAGAAGATTCTTCAGATCGGCTGTGCCGATCCCGTGCAACTGGCGCGCATTGCCTATCACCTTGGCAACAGGCATGTGGCGCTTCAAATAGGCTCGGGTTGGCTACGCATCGCCAATGATTACGTGCTGCGCCAGATGATCGAAGGATTGGGAGCGGTAGCCGTGCTGACCGAAGCAGTGTTTGAACCGGAAACGGGCGCCTACGGTGGACATCATCATGACGGGCCTGATGCACCGGTTCACCGCGGCATCATTCATCAATACGTATCGGTGAAGCCATGACGGCCGTGCCAATCGCGTCCGGTGGTCTCGCGCAGGTATTACGGCTGGCCAGCCCGATGTTGCCGGTGGGCGCGTATGCCTATTCCCAAGCCGTGGAATGGGCGGTTGAAGAAGGAACGGTCGCGGATGAAGCCAGCGCACTCGAATGGATCGCTGGTGTGCTGCGCTTCAATATGGGCACGCTGGAGGGGCCGGTTTGGGTACGGCTGTATCGGGCATGGCAGGAACATGACCTCGACAGCGCGCTTCACTGGAATGAACGCATGCTCGCGCTGCGAGAGACCGCGGAGTTGCGCGCCGAGACGCTGCACATGGGCGGAGCGCTGAAAGCGGTACTCGAAGCGACCCAGGAAATTGATACCGCACTGCTGGACCAGCTGGCGTCGCCCACGTTTGCAGCCGCATTTAGTTTCGCCAGCCATGGCCTGGGCGTGTCATTGCACGAGGGACTGACCGGCTACTTGTGGAGCTGGGCAGAGAATCAGGTCTCCGCTGCAATGAAGCTGGTGCCGTTAGGCCAGTCGAGCGGCCAACGCATGCTGGTAAAACTGATCGGAATGCTACCCGCTATTGCCGAGCAGGCGCTCGAACTTCCCGACGATCGGTTGAGCAATTTCGCGCCGGGGCTTGCCATCGCCAGCAGCCGGCACGAGACGCAGTACACGCGCCTTTTCAGGTCGTAAGGTTTCGGTTACTAAAGGACATGATGACAAAGCAACCTTTGAGAATCGGCATCGGCGGGCCAGTAGGGTCTGGAAAGACCGCGCTGACGCTGGCGCTGTGCAAGGCGATGCGCGATAAGTACCAAGTCGCTGCCGTCACCAACGACATCTATACGCAGGAAGACGCACAGTTCCTGGTGCGCAACGAAGCCTTACCTCCCGAACGCATCATCGGCGTGGAAACCGGTGGATGCCCCCATACTGCGATACGCGAGGATGCCTCCATTAATCTCGAAGCCGTGGCCCGTTTGGCCCGCACCTTTGGCAATCTTGATGTGGTGTTTGTAGAAAGCGGTGGTGACAATCTGGCAGCGACATTCAGTCCGGAATTGTCCGACTTGACGCTCTATGTAATCGATGTCGCCGCCGGCGACAAGATTCCACGCAAAGGCGGGCCTGGCATCATGAAGTCGGATCTCTTGATTATCAATAAAATCGACCTGGCGCCTTACGTCGGGGCATCGCTTGAAGTCATGGAGCGTGACGCGCGCAAAATGCGCGCGGACAAGCCTTTCCTGTTCAGCAACCTGAAGACCGGGCACGGCCTGCCAGATATCGTGCGATTCATCGAGACGCAGGGCATGCTCAACGCGATGCCCGCGTCGGTTAGAGCATAGCGGCGTCTTGCGCGATGAAACGGAAGGCCTTCTCCTTCATGGCAATTTATGCAATAGCTTGCGGCTTGCTCAACCGTTCGCTAGAAATTCGCTAGAAACCGCATCCCAAAATCCGGAAATTGATAAAGTGATCTTCTGCGGCCAATCGCTGTCCAACGTCAACTGTGCAAATTTTATTCGTTCGCGTTCCCATGCGTGCAACCGTGCTTTTCTCGTTGTTGGTTTTCACTTTGGGTGCGGCACGGGCAGATGTGCCGGCCGATCAAATGGAGCGTGCGCAGCTGCTGCGTGAACTGCTCGAGACACGGCCGCCTGCCCAGGCGGATCCAGAAGCTTCCGTACTGCCTGGCGCAAACATTGAGATGGAGTCCGCGCGCGCCCGCGACGCATCCCGCCGCCAACAACTTGAAGAATCACAGTGGCGCAGCTTGCTTGGCAGCCAGCTGATGAACCATTCCATGCCATCGCCCCAACCGATGCCCGAAACCCAATGGCGCTCGCAAAGCTTCGAACGCGAGCGCCGAAACGAAAGTCTTTCTACCGATATACTGCGCCAAAGTCGGGAATACCTGCTGAACCGCCACTGAGACACGAGGGTAAAGAACTTGCAAGCGCAGAATACATGGGCAAAAATCATCTGGCGTGCGCTCGCGATGCTCGTATGTTATGCGCCGTTGGCGTCGCCAGCCCAGCAAGCGGGCAAACTCATCGATGAAGCATTGGTTAGCGCGCACCGTAGCGATGCCAACAAGGCGCGCGACAAATACCGTCATCCCAAGGAAACCTTGCTGTTTTTCGGCCTGAAACCGGATATGACCGTGGTGGAGATTGCGCCAGGCCGCGGCTGGTATACGGAAATACTGGCGCCGGTGCTTAAAACGCGCGGCCAATACTACGCAGCCGTGTCGGCCGTAACGGAAAACACGCCAGCTGCGCTGAAACAGAATGACGCTGATTATCGCGGCATGCTGGCAGCCGCGCCGGCGGTGTATGCGAATGTAAAACTGTCCCCGATTTCGCCAGGGTCTCTGAAGATTGCCCCGCCAGGGGCTGCTGACCTGGTGCTTACATTCCGCAATGTCCACAACTGGGCCAAGGCTGGCACGGCCGAAACCATGTTCCGCGCATTTTACGAGGCGCTGAAGTCGCACGGCACGCTCGGTGTGGTCGAGCACCGCGCTACCCCGGATACTCCGTTTCAGCAGCAAATCGACACAGGGTATATGACAGAAGCCTATGTCATCGAAACTGCGGTGAAGGCAGGATTCACGCTAGTCGCCAAGTCCGACATCAATGCCAATCCGAAAGACACCAAGAACCACGCAGCCGGTGTGTGGACTTTGCCTCCCACACTGCGGCTGGGAGATCAAGACCGTGATAAATACCTGGCCATCGGAGAATCGGATCGCATGACGCTCAAATTTGTAAAGCCGTGACCATGAACGATCCATTGCGTTCGATCGTGCAAATCGATGCCGCCACCGCGGCGCTCGAGACGAAAGTAATCGGCTGGCGTCGCGACTTTCATCAACATCCGGAATTATCAAACCGCGAAACGCGCACAGCCGGCGTGGTCGCTGAACATTTGCGCGGGCTTGGCCTCAGGGTGCAGAGCGGGGTCGCGCACACCGGCGTGGTTGGTCTGATCGATTCCGGCAAACCCGGACCGGTTGTCGCGCTGCGCGCGGACATGGACGCGCTGCCCGTTGCTGAACAGGTCGACCTGCCGTTCGCATCGAAAGCGCGAACCGTGTACAACGGACAGGACGTGGGCGTGATGCATGCTTGTGGGCACGATTGCCATGTTGCGATTCTCATGGGAGTAGCCCAAGTATTGGCTGAGGCAAAGGACAGGCTGAAAGGCAAGATCAAATTGATCTTCCAGCCGGCCGAAGAAGGGCCGCCGGCAGGCGAAGAGGGCGGTGCAGCTTTGATGATCAAGCAAGGGGTCCTGGAAAATCCAAAACCCGATGTCATTTTCGGGCTGCATGTTTTTGCCGGCATCGAAGCAGGACGCATTGCCTATCGTCCTGGCCCCACCATGGCGAGCGCGGACAGAATCAAGGTGATCGTCAATGGCCGGCAAACCCATGCGGCGCTGCCGTGGCGCGGCGTGGATCCCATCGTGATTTCATCGCAAATCGTACTCGGTCTGCAGACCATCATCAGCCGCCAGGTGGATGTTTCGCTCGAGCCCGCCGTACTGAGCATCGGCGCGATTCGCGGTGGCATCCGTGACAATATCATTCCCGACACAGTCGAAATGCTCGGCACGGTAAGAACCTTCGACGAAGCCATGCGGGCTGACATCCGGGCACGCATACGCAATACCGTGGAGTTGATTGCCAAAAGCGCCGGGGGCACGGCGCAGGTCGAGTTCGATAGCGCTTACCCCGTTACGGTGAATGACGTGCCGCTGACCGCGCGCATGCTCCCTACGCTCGAACGCGTCGCGGGCAAGGCCAATGTGTTCCTCGGCCAGAAGATCACCGGCTACGAGGATTTTTCGCACTATCAGCAAAAAATTCCGGGATTCTTTTACTTCGTCGGCATTACGCCGAGCGGCGTTGATCGCAAGCAGTCGGCGCCGAATCATTCACCGCATTTCTTCGTCGATGAGTCCGCGTTGCTTCTAGGCATGAGATCGCTCGTACACCTCACGCTCGATTACATGGCGTCGACTACCCAGCCGGGTTAAAATCCGCGCCAACGACCATCCGAGCCGGAGGATTTTGTGACCCATAACCGCAAGCTGATCCCGTTCCTGCTGCTTTTGGCGGCAGTCTTCGTACCGGCGACGCTGCTGCGTGCGGACACCGATGAAAAGGGGTTT
>JBJMWI010000135.1:0-4658 GCA_045810225.1 Burkholderiales bacterium | reverse complement strand
TAATGACGAATCTTTCCGGACCTTTGTCGACCGTTGAAGGGGAGTCTTTCCTGTATGACAATGTTTCCATGACGCCTGGATTTTCTGCATTCCATTGCTTGACTGTCTTATAGGCCCAGAAGCCCGATGATGTTGCACAGTGGAATTGATGTGTTGCAATTGTAGGAATCAAATCCCAGAAGGGGATTAGGTACATTAGAAGTATTGCGCCCCACGCCCAGTATCTTGGATTTCTTTCGCTTCTCTGGGCGTATTTGATTGCTCCCATAACGACTGCGATCGAAATAAGGAGGTAAATTCCTATTGCCGCGAAAATGACCAATCCCATTACTGCGCCCGCTTTCTATCTTGGTTGCTGTGGGTTCACTTGGTTGCGGTGGGGTCTGTTGCTGTGGGGTCAGTGCTGTGGGGTCAGGCCTGACCCCATCGTAAGTCACAATTGATTAATCGTCTCGCCGGACGCATTCGCCGTTTCGTCATTCAGATTGCTGGTCGCTTCGTCCAAAATCAGGATAGCTCTCCAGCCAGGAGCCATGTCGCGGTTCTGGAAGAGGAGCCAAAAGGGGCAAGGCCTGACCCCGTTTGTTGGCGCTGAAACAATTCTTGAATCGTACTCATTTTGTTGCTCCCTTACGTCGTGTTCTGATGAATACATCAATCCTTGGTTAAGCTCACCATCAATGCAATGCCCGTTGTGTAACCAAAATTTCACCGACGAAGTGCTTTCCTGCACCGAATGTCCAATTCCAAAATCAACATAGCGTGCCATTACTTCGTTCTTCTTTACATCCTTCACTTCCTGTTCGGTTCGGATAATGGGCAACAAGCGGGAAACATCATGCTTGGAGACGGTCCAGTTAAATCGATCATTGAGAAAATAGAAGTCTGTTGTCCCATGTCCGTCATCAAATCGTTCTTGTTTGGACGGCGCGCCTTGATTTGCCGCCAATGTTTCCATCACTCCCGGATTCTCAGCCTTCCATTGCTCCAAGGTCTTGTACGTCCAGAACCCTGATTCCATGGCGCAGTAATATTTGTGCATAACGACCGTCGGTATCCAATCCCCGAAGATTGGCAGACCCAACACCCGGAATGTGCCGAACGCCCAAAGCCACTTGCTACGGCCAGTGCGTTTGGCATAGCCCACCGCCATCGGAATCGCCAACAGAAACGTGATACCGATAACCAAGAGCAGTGTCAACGGCCAGAACAGCGCCGCCAGCGCTAACAAGTCATTGAGTACTTTCATGCTGATAAGAGGGTGCTGTGGGGTCAGGCCTTGCCTTTTGCCCATTAACACTCGAAATCAATCGGCTTACGTAGGAACCCGACAACCCAGGCTCGCGAGCGCTGCCACTCATGGGCAGGGCGCTCTGCGAGGGCGTGTTGTAAAGGGCATATTTTTGATTTCTCGTCGAGCCAGGAAGGATAGCAATGTCGAGTTAGGCAAAAGGCAAGGCCTGATCCCGCCGTAAGTCTGACCCCGCCGTAAGTCGCAAATTAGTGATGGTCGTTCGTCAATTTCTGAACAAAATAGTCCACGTAATCTCTCTCTAAATGCCGTGAATTATGGAAAGTTAATCGAGTCAATCCGTCATCACTGAGTGATTCCATATCCGTCCGCAGTGGTTTACGTAAGCAACAGCACCCGCACTCGCGTTCGCGGCGCGACGACGATTTTTCTCCTCGCTAGTAATTTCAAAACGAATACTTAATATTCCGTAGTCATTAAATAGGGCATCAAAAAAACCACCACCTTGTAATCTCGCCTTCCATGACCAATCGAGGTAGCAACAGCGAGGATGATTTGTTAGGTAGTCCCGCCCAGACGTTTCCTTTGCACCTAGTTTCAATGCTCGGCCAGCAATTCTTCGGTCCAAATAATTGATGAATATTTCTTCATCCGTGATCGTGCGACTTTGTTCATGGCAATAATTGATCGGTTCAGTGGTCATCTGCTTGTATCCTAGGATTAGTAACGCAAATACAACCAACACTAACCATTGGAAGTAACCGCGAAGGAATTTAATAGGATCAGCCACAATTCGTCGCTTTTTTTTGCCTCTTAAATTTACGCCGTTTGTTAACTAGCTTTTAGTCGGCCCTCAGCTGATTGATCGTCTCCCCGGCTCGTCCGCATCTTCCCCTCTCAGTCATTTGGCCTGCTTCGCCCATGGGCAGCCTTGCTGCCGGCCGGGACAGGCCAGCGTGTTCGCATCGAGAATCGTGTAGGTCGCCAGATCGCCCTTGGGCAGCGGGTCGCCCTTGTCGACAAGCAGGAATCTGGTCGAGTAGGTGTCGTCATCCGGATGGCGGGGCAGCGGGAACGCCGACTTCACCAGCAAAGGCAATGAGGTGCCGCTTCCTTGGATCGCCAACGCCGGATCTTCCTTGAACCACGAAGCGATTTTTTTGCCCAGCGGCATTGCGGCGTAGTAGTAATTGCGAAAGCGCTGCATGTCCTCTGGCGTGGCTTCCTGCACGGCACCTTCACCCTGGAGGTGCATGAAATAGCCGCCGAGCGAACCAAAATGCTGGTATCCAAACGCCGCTACTGAAGCGCGGGTCGCCTCCGCAGACACGAAGGGGTGCCCGTTTCCCATGAGGACGTGATTGAGTGTCTCGCGCTCTCCGCTCTTCGCGTAGGCGGTTCGGATGTTGAAGGCTTGTCGCGACGGGGATCCGCGACTGAACAGCCTAACGCAGTCGGCTTGCGTGGCAACATTTACGACGGCGGCGGAGTCCTTCAGCAGAACGGTTTGCGGCAGCTTGCCGCTCACCTCGACGTAGCGCAGATCCGTTCCTGGCGTTGCCTGGATCAGCCAGACCAGCTGTACTCGGGGATCAGGAAACGAGATCGCGACTTTCTGGAGCGGCGCATCCACCACGAAGTTGGTGAAGGGAACGGGTTCCTGTCCGGGAAGTTGCACGTACTCCCATGACACGCCGGCATAGGGGTGTTCGTGAACCTGCACCGTGGTATCCAGAGCGGGCGGTGCGGCGCAGGCCGTGTGACGTGTGAGCTTAAGTTCGAGAGCGGCATCCTTCGGCACCTCCGGCGTTTCGCCCAGAGTGGCGGCGAGCGAGCGCCCTTCCGATGCCACCAGCGTGCCCTTGCGATCGAGCTCGAATGTTGCCAGAACCGCGTGGACCCGGTTGTCCTTTTCGATAACGGCGTCGCGGAATATTTCGCGGGCCGTCGACTTTGGAAGATTGACGCGCCCCGACCCCAGTACGTTGCCCTTGCGGTCGAGTGCGACCACAGAAACGCCGCCGAAGGTGCGGAAAAGAATCGCCGTGCGCTCGTCGTTACATGCGACCACCGGAAGGGTCTGATCTTCGCGAACATAACGAAACCAAACCGTTCCCGCAGCAGTGGAGACCTGAAGCGTTTTCAGGTTTCCCCGGTCCTGATTCTCCACGATGAGGGTCGCTGAACAGCCGGGCATCGACGCCGGAACGGTGAAATCCTCGGGCCTTGCAACGTATCTGGTTTTGACGGTGGCAATTTCCATCGCCAGCTGTCTCGAGCGACGCTCGCGCCCAAGGTCGTATTCGACTTCCGTGCGCTTCGAGGCAAAGAATGCCGAAAGAGATACCTTGCGATTCGCGGCCACCGGGCAGGAGTTGTTGAGAAAGCCCTGCCACTGGCCGATCATTGTGCCCGTGGGATCCAGCACCGTGACGACATGATAGGAGGCGGGCACCGATCGCCTGCCAGACTCCGGCTTGTTGTCTTTGTCTGCTTCTTCGACGGCACGCTCTTCGACCTTGACGATGAAGGCGTCCGCGGGCGGGCCGCTCCGGACGAAAGTGGGGGCTTCGTACCCGGGCTGATCCTCCACGATGCCATTCACGAACACGGCGGAATTGGGCAGCGCCTGCTTCGCATGGCTTCCAACGCCGGCATTCGCCCCCTGCACGGACAAGGTCTTGCCCCTAAGCGAGACCGCCAGCGGCGTCACCGCCGAATATTTCCGGCACATCGCCGTCATTGCCTCCGTCTTCTTGCGCTCCACCGCATAGGAATCGTCAACTAGGAAGCGGGCGCCATCTTCGCTGGAGACGTGCCAAAAATCCAGGCCGGCAAGCACGACCGCAAAGACCGGGAGGAACAGGCGATTTAATTTCATCGCGCGGCTCCTCTTGCGTGAAAGCTGTACAAGACAATTGTGGCAACCAACCAGAAGAAGCTGACCGCCCCAAAGAACAAGAGGGGCTGCCCATAAGAGAAGGACTCAAGCGCGTCCATGTAGCCGGGGCTGGATTCCATGCGCTCGCGAAGATGCGCATAGTTATAACGCATGCCCACGGCGACCAGTGCAAATCCGACGATGCCGTAAATCCAAAGCGCGCCGACGGCGGCCTTGTAGAAGCGGCTGCGCCTGCGCCTGGAGCGGAAGGAGCCTGTCACGGTCCAAAGAAAGAAGATCACTGCAGACACGCAGAAAGCGACGAACATTACGGAATAATCACGCATCGCGCCCAGGACAAATTTGCCGAGCCCGGACTTCTGCGAGGAATAGATAAACCAAGACAGCAGGGCCGGAATCACCAACAATGCGGAAAGCAGGCCGGCGTCCACATACAACGGTTTCCAGAATGGCATTTCCTGTTTCCCGCGCCCGGCTGCCGCCTCGATGAGCAGAAAGCCGGCT
>JBJMWI010000134.1:0-3240 GCA_045810225.1 Burkholderiales bacterium | reverse complement strand
CATTAGTTCATGCTGAGTAAAAACAAAACGGGCACCAACTGGTGCCCGTTTCTTTTACTGCGCGTGCCCTGCGATTACATGTTGCCCTTCTTGCCAGGATGGGCTGCCATGTAAGTGTTGACCTCGTCCATGGATATCGTGCCATCTTTATCCGTGTCGATTGCGTCGAAATTTTTTGCAGCGTTTTTGTTAAATTTCTTCGCTTCCTTGCGGTCCAGCGTGCCATCGTGGTCCTTGTCGGCCTTATTGAACGCGGCCGCCGTCTTGTCTTGGTCCTGCATGCTTTTGTCGCTGGTGTTCTTGTCCTGCTTGGCATCCTTGCTCGTATCGTTCTGTGCTTCTTTGGTATTCGGATCCGACGAGCGCGATTGCGACGTTTCGGCCTGCTTGGGAGCGGCCTTCACATCCGTTTCGGATGTGTTATCAGCCGCGAAGACGACGGTTGCAGTGCCGGCAAACAATCCTGCTACCAAAAGCGAAATAATGGAACGCTTCATACTCATGCTCCTTTTCTTGAAATGGGAAAACGCGGTCATCTATCGGTGGCCGCGCGCCGCATCACATGCGGTTGTTCGGCTACATCGTATGCGACCACTGAAATGATCAAAAGTTACGTGCGATCGCACGTTGTCCCCCTCCGGGACGTGGCCCAAGCGGGCTAGAGCTGTAGGAGGATGCCTTACATCCCATAAGGAAATTCCGTAGCGGCATCAGTGACGCGTGTTGCCGTACGCTGTTGACGGCCGCTTGCTCGCTTTACAAATCTTTACTTTGGCGAGAACACCGGTTAACGCTTGGCCGCGAGGATGGCGACGTCGGGCAATGGTGCCCGAACTTCTTACACGGAGACTGATATGGAAACCCTCGAAACGTCAGCACAGTCCACTCGATCGCGTTGCAATCGCTCCGGACATCCCGGCGCACGCATCGGACGGGGCATCTTCATTCTCTTGCTCGCACTTGCCGCCGGTTTCGCCGGTGGTTACGCCAGCCGATCATTTGCCCACGGAAATGCGATGTCGGAGTCGATGGATCCCGTAAGGATGGACGAACATGTACAGCGCATGGTGAAGCATCTTGCCGTGGAAGTAGACGCCACGCCGGAACAGCAGGAGAAGCTTAATGCCATTGCAAAGAGTGCGGCCCACGACCTGGCACCACTTCGCGGCAATATGAAGCGGGCACGCCAGCAAGCGCTGGAATTACTGAGTGCCGAGAAAGTCGATCATGCCGCCATTGAAAACCTTCGCGCCGCACAGATTGCCATCATGGACGACGCTTCCAGGCGGCTAAGCCAGGCGCTGGCGGACGCAGCCGATGTATTGACGGTGGATCAACGCAAGAAGCTGGCGGAGCGGGCGCAGCACTTTGGCCATCACCGGCACCACGGCTAAGCGTGCACCAAAAGCGCACGGGTGCACAGTTGTCGACTTCGACAACGCCCACCCGTGCGAGTAGATTCAGATCCATGGTAACCAGCTTTGCTCCTTCTGCCACCCGCATCCTCCTGATCGAGGATGATTTGCGCCTTGCCGGTCTCGTGGCCGAATACCTTGGCGAGGCAGGTTATCGCGTCAGTGTCGCTGAGACTGGCGCAGCGGGACTTGCGCGCGCAGTACTCGAGCCGTTCGATGCACTGGTGCTCGACCTTATGCTGCCCGATATGGACGGCCTGGAGGTGTGCCGCAAACTGCGAGCTGATTCAACGTTGCCGATTTTGATGCTGACCGCACGCGGCAACGCCATGGACCGGGTCGTGGGCCTGGAAATCGGCGCCGACGATTATCTTCCGAAGCCCTTCGAACCGCGCGAACTGCTGGCGCGCTTGCGCGCGATCCTGCGACGCGGCAGGCAGGATACGGCGGCCGACGTGCTGCGCTTTGGCCGGCTGGAGATCGACCGCGCCGCACGCGCGGTGCGGCTCGATGGTGTGGGTCGCGAAATAACCAGCCATCAGTTTGCGCTGCTGCTGGTATTGGCGGAAAGCGCCGGCCGCGTGTTGTCCCGCGAACAACTCATGGAACAACTCAAGGGCGAAACGCTTGAAGCCTTCGACCGTTCCATCGATGTGCACATCTCGCGCATTCGCGCCGCAATCGAAGACGACGCGAAGAGGCCGCGCCGCATCGTCACAGTCCGCGGCAGTGGCTACGTATTCGCTAAACAGCAGGATTAAACGTTGACCCGTCTTTACTTTCGAATTTACCTGGCAGTGCTGGCGAGCCTGATCGTGTTCGCGCTGGCCGCGGGACTGCTATGGCGAACGCTCGGTGAATCAGGAGCCGTCTGGCAAGGCGGAGAACTGGTCGGCCAGTTTGCACAGAACATCCTGCCACCGCTGTCTGCCGAGCGGGCCGGTCAGCAGACAGGGCTGGAAAAAATCAGCACCGGACTGCATGCGGATGTGTCGCTGTTCGCCCCGGATAGGAGCTTGCTGGCGTCGGTCGGCGCGCCGCTTCCCGCACCAGCCGAGGAAACCGAAGCGCGGTGGCCGAGGTCGCGCATGATGCACTCGCCGACCTGGACTATCCATCTGCCGGATGGCCGCTGGCTGGTGGTGCGCCGGGACCGCACGGAACGCTTTTTTCGGCATATTCCGGGGCTGGCATTGATGGTAGGCCTCGGATTGTTATTGATCGCGGTCGCCATTGCGGCACATCCCGTGGTGCGCCGCCTCACGCGCCGGCTGGAACGTCTGCAGAACGGCGTGGAAACGCTCGGACGTGGTGACTTTTCCGCGCGCGTGAAAATCGAGGGACACGATGAGGTGGCACGACTGGCGATGAGCTTCAATCAAGCTGCTGCGCGCATAGAAGCGCTGCTCAACGCGCACAAGATGCTCCTGGCCAACGCCTCGCACGAACTGCGCACGCCACTCACGCGCATTCGCATGGGCGTGGAATTGCTGAAAACGGACGCTGAGCCTGAGCGACGTGCCGCGCTGGAGCGCGACATCGCCGAGATCGACCAACTGATCGAAGGCATCCTTTTGAGCAGCCGGCTCGATGCACTTGCCGAGCCCGAAGTAAGTGAGGAAGTGGATTTGTTGGCGCTTGCTGCCGAAGAATGCGCGCGCTACGAGGGCTGCATCGTAAGCGGCGAGTCCGTTATTGTGCACGGCGATCCCGCACTGCTGCGTCGTCTGGTGCGCAATCTGGTGGACAACGCTTTGCGGCACGGCAGTCCGCCGGTAAGCGTATCGGTCACCCGGGAGGCCGGGCACGCCGCTATGCGCGTGAG
>JBJMWI010000133.1:0-18450 GCA_045810225.1 Burkholderiales bacterium | reverse complement strand
CGCCCGGAGCCGGGCGCAACTTTGATGCTCTACAGGCTGGTCCGGCCATTTCTGTTTTCACTGGAGCCGGAACGGGCACACCGCTTAACGATGCGCGTGCTGGAACTGGCGCATCGGACAAAGTCCGTCCGGCTGCTCAGTGGCGGGCCCTCGATGCCAGCGCCGCGCAATGTGATGGGACTGTCGTTTCCGAACCCGGTTGGGCTGGCCGCTGGCCTGGACAAGAACGGCGAGCACGTCGATGCGCTGGCCGCACTAGGCTTCGGCTTCATCGAGATCGGCACTGTCACACCGCGGCCGCAGCCGGGCAATCCCCGGCCACGCATGTTTCGCCTCGTCAGCGACCGCGCCATCATCAACCGCATGGGCTTCAATAACGAAGGAGTCGACCGCTTGCTCAGTAACGTCGCGAGCGCGCGCTATCGTGGAATCCTCGGCATCAATATTGGCAAAAATTTCGACACGCCGCTGGAACGGGCAGTTGAGGACTACTTGTATTGCCTGGGCAAGGCCTACACGGCGGCAAGTTATATCACCATCAATATTTCGTCCCCGAATACCGCAAATTTGCGTGAACTGCAGCACGAAGATCAACTGGACGGCCTGCTTCAAGCGCTAAGCACTGAACGGCGACGGCTAGCTCAGCTGTACGGCAGGCGCGTTCCGCTTGCCGTGAAAATTGCGCCTGATCTGGCGCAGCCGGATATCGAACGCATGGCATCGCTGTTCATTAAGCATGAAATAGACGCCGTGATTGCCACAAATACGACGGTGTCGCGCGAAGGATTGACCGGGGCTCGTAACGCGAACCAGCAGGGCGGGCTTAGCGGAGCACCACTTAAGCCCCGCTCTACGAAAATTGTTGCACAACTTGCCGCCGTTCTGGCTGGGCGCGTGCCGATCATTGCCGCAGGCGGTATTTTCAGCGCGGCCGATGCACGCGAAAAAATTGAAGCAGGCGCAAGCCTGGTGCAGTTGTACAGCGGGTTGGTTTACCAAGGCCCTTCCCTGGTGCGCACCATTGCCAGTGCGCTGGCCGACGGGGACAGCAATTGAACTTCATTATTACCTTAGTATGCACCTGCATAAGAGCGGTACTGCCAGGGAGTTATAATTTCGGGTTTTACTGAAACGGTGTTAGCCACCCGCTGCATGAACAGTAGTGTCGACCTTCCCGGCTCTCCCCAGCTGAAACTTCAATTTGATGCGTCGCTGGAGGATCTCTATCGCCGCGATGGCTTGTTGAAGCTTGACGCGGCGTTCGTCGATTTTCTTGGTCGCGGGGATCCGGCGCTGCGGCAACAACTTGACTTGTTGCGACTGCAGGACCATGTCGCGCTTACACGCAAGCAGGAATCCCAGTTCCTGATTGAAGTCGCGGTTCACCTGGATTCCTTCATCGCTAAACTGTTCAACATCGAGGCGGAAGTGGCGGCGCTCGCTGAGCGGCATTTCGCACTGGCGCCGCTCTACTCTTGCAAGCGATTGTTCGTGCAACGCAGGGCGGTTAATACCTATAAAGCGGACGCTGCAGCCGGGTTTGACGGTGCCCGGCTCGAAGCCCAGTTGCTCGCCTGGTTCGGCACCGAGTTCAGCGAACTCGAGTTTGCTCGTCAGATCACCGCATGGCTGAAGGATGAAGTCGCGAATGCTGAAAAACTGGCTGTCGCATTGCGCTATGCGGCCTGGGCCGTCCATACGCCACAAGGAAAACAAAAGCATCACGCGGGCGTGCTATTCAAAGTACCGCAGAAGTTAGACTTTCTGCGTCTTGTGCCGGTCGAGACGCACAGTGAAAACGGCGTCACAGTGCACACGCTATCGCATTTACGCCGTCGCCACGGTTTCGCGCTCACGGATCCAGGGACGGACTTGGTCGGCGCCCTGGACGAAACCAACTACTGCATCTGGTGCCACGAGCAGGAAAAGGATTCGTGTTCGCATGGCTTGAAGGAGAAACCTGTGTCCGCCGGCGCCACCCCGCCCTTCCGGAATAATGTATTCGGTGTGCCGCTGAACGGGTGCCCGCTGGAAGAACGCATATCGGAATTCCAGAAACTCAAAAGTGAAGGCGTGTCGGTCGGTGCCCTGGCCATGATCACCCTAGACAATCCGATGGCGGCGGCAACAGGCCATCGTATCTGCAACGATTGCATGAAGTCCTGCATTTACCAGAAGCAGGAACCGGTCGATATCCCGCAGGCGGAGACGCGCACGCTGAAGGACGTACTCGAGCTGCCCTGGGGGTTCGAAATTTACTCGCTGCTGACACGCTGGAACCCGCTTGATCTCAACAGGCCGGTTCCGCGAGCGCCGAGCGGCCGGCGTGTCCTGATCGCCGGCATGGGACCGGCGGGCTTCACCGTGGCGCATCATCTGCTAAACGACGGGCATACAGTCGTGGGTGTGGACGGCCTGAAGATCGAGCCACTACCGGAGCATCTTTCTGGAGTCGATCTCGCTGGAGCGCGGACAGCATTCGAGCCGATCCATGACGTCGGAACCTTGTATGAATCGCTCGACGATCGCGTCATGGCCGGCTTCGGCGGTGTAGCCGAGTACGGCATCACGGTTCGTTGGGACAAGAACTTCTTGAAAGTCATCCGTGTGCTGTTGCAGCGACGTGAGCACTTTGCACTGTTTGGCGGCGTTCGTTTCGGTGGAACGCTCGAAGTCGAAGACGCTTTCTCGCTTGGATTCGATCATATCGTGCTGGCCGCAGGCGCCGGTCGACCGACCGTGCTCGATATTCCAAATGGGCTCGCGCCCGGCGTACGCACTGCATCGGATTTTTTAATGGCACTGCAGCTAACCGGCGCAGCGAAGAACAATTCCATTGCCAACATGCAGGTGCGGTTGCCCGTCGTCGTAATCGGCGGCGGTCTGACAGCTATCGATACCGCCACGGAATCGCTCGCCTATTATCCAGTGCAGGTTGAGAAATTCCTGCAGCGCTATGAATGGTTATGCGCGGAAGGCAACGAAGCAAGCGTGCGCAACGCCTGGACCCTGCCGGAACGCCAGGTGGCGGACGAATTTCTGGCACACGCGCGCGCGATACGCGCTGAACGCGCGAGCGCAGCTGCAGCAGGCCGTGCAGCCCATATTGTGGAACTCCTGAAGTCCTGGGGCGGCGTAACGCTGGCTTATCGGAAACGGCTGGTCGACAGCCCGTCCTATACGCTCAACCACGAGGAAGTGGAGAAGGCTCTGGAGGAAGGCATCCGCTTCGCCGAGAACCTTACACCCGCATCAGTGGTGGTGGACGAGTTTGGCTACGCATGTGGCCTCTCCATGCGCGCGACCGGGACCAGCGAAGACAACAGCAAAAAACAGTTCGACGTCACGCTGCCCGCGCGGACCGTGCTCGTAGCTGCGGGCACGCAACCCAATACCGTGCTGGCGCGCGAAGACCCGCTCAATTTCACTGTGGACGGTCGCTATTTTCAGGCTTGTGACGAGTCAGGCCATCCGGTCAAACCAGAGAAAAACGCCAAACCGGCAACGCCGCGGGTGCTTTTGTCGACACGGGACGACGGCCGCTTTATCAGTTTCTTCGGCGACTTGCATCCGTCATTTTTCGGGAATGTCGTCAAAGCCATGGGTAGCGCAAAACAAGGCTATCCAGTGATCAGCGGTGTGCTGAGCATGGTGCAGCCCGCGTCCGCGGCTTCCGACCAGGCATTCTTCGCAGATTTGAACCAGCAACTTCGCGCAACTGTGCACGAGGTCACCCGCCTGACGCCGAACATTGTTGAAGTCGTGGTTCATGCGCCGCAGGCCGCACGTAAATTCAAGCCGGGACAATTCTATCGATTGCAGAATTTCGAAAGCCTGGCCCGGACCGTGGACGGCACGCGCCTGGCAATGGAAGGTCTTGCGCTTACCGGCGCATGGGTGGATCCGGAGCGCGGATTGGTCTCCACAATCGTTCTGGAAATGGGTGGCTCGTCGGACCTGTGTGCTCTGCTTACGCCGGGCGAGCCGGTGATCCTCATGGGCCCGACCGGTTCAGCCACCGAGATTCCCGCAAACCAAACGGTAGTCCTGGCCGGGGGCGGTTTGGGTAATGCCGTGCTGTTTTCGATTGGCCAGGCGTTGCGCGCGGCCGGCTCACGCGTGCTGTATTTCGCTGGTTACAAAAAAATGATCGACCGCTACAAGACCGCGGAGATCGAGGCGGCCGCGGATGTCGTTGTCTGGTGCTGCGACGAAGCTCCTGGATTTTTACCGCAACGCCCGCAAGATCGGAGCTTTGTAGGCAATATCGTGCAGGCCATGGCGGCATACGCTTCCGGCAAGCTCGGCGATCAAGCCATTGCTTTCAATGCCACCGATCGCATCATTGCAATCGGATCCGACCGAATGATGGCTGCAGTTGCCGCAGCCCGCCGCGGCGTGCTCTCGGCTTATTTGAAACCGCATCATTTCGCGATTGGCTCAATCAATTCGCCAATGCAGTGCATGATGAAAGAAATCTGCGCCCAATGTCTGCAGCCGCACGTCGATCCAGCGACCGGCACGCGTTCTTACGTGTTTTCATGTTTCAATCAGGATCAGCCGCTGGACCAGGTTGATTTTGGCGGCCTTGCCGGACGGTTGGTGCAGAACGCGGTGCAGGAAAAGTTGACTGCACACTGGATCAACCGTTGCCTGTTGCATGTCGGCGCCCGAACGGCGGGGTAACGTCGTCGTGAACACGGAACTGGCGAACGCAATTGACGCAGTGCTGCCGCAGACCCAGTGCACCAAATGCGGCTATGCGGGCTGCCGGCCCTATGCCGAAGCGCTCGCGCAAGGGGATGCCGACATCGACCAATGCCCGCCGGGCGGCGCACAAGGTATCCGGAAACTTGCGCGATTACTGGGACGTGCAGAGAAACCGCTGAACCCGCACCATGGCGTGGAAACTGCGCGCAAAGCCGCGCTAATCGATGAATCACGCTGCATCGGTTGCATGTTGTGCATCGACGCATGTCCGGTGGACGCGATTGTAGGCGCGGCGAAACTCATGCACACGGTCATCACGCGATCCTGCACCGGCTGTGAGTTATGCCTTCCGCCATGCCCGGTGGACTGCATAGACGTGCTGGAACTGCCTGTGCTGACGCAACGCGGCAACCGCCACGCCGCATTACTGGCGAAACAGTCGCCTGAAGACCTGGCAGCGATCGCGCGAGAGCGCTTTGTGTTTCACCAGTTCCGTGTCGCGCGCAAACACGAGCAGCGCAGCGACCGCCTGACCCGCAAATTGCGTGATAAACCGGCTCAGCATGAATATCCCGGCACGCACGATAACGAGCGAAAAAAAAGAGCCGTACAGGCGGCGTTTGAGCGTGCCCGCGCGCGGCGCGCACGGGCCGGCTAACGATCTCGTGATGCTATCAAGTCGATTGCTGAAGCGCCGTTGCGATAATTTTTGCCGATGAACCCTGCCAAAAGAGCTGAGATATTTCGCAGGCTGCGTGCCGCAAATCCCGCGCCGACGACAGAACTCGTCCATCGCACGCCTTTTGAACTCCTGATCGCGGTGATTCTGTCGGCGCAGGCAACCGACAAGAGCGTGAACCTTGCCACTGAAAAACTGTACGCAGTGGCTGACACGCCGCAGAAGATGCGGGCATTGGGCGAAGAAGGCCTCACGCCTTACATCCAGCGCATTGGTCTGTACCGGACCAAAGCTAAGAACGTCATTGCCACCTGTGCCTTGCTGGTGGAAAAATTTGGTGGCGAGGTCCCTGCTAACCGCGCTGACCTGGAAAGCCTGCCTGGTGTGGGGCGCAAGACGGCGAACGTGATCTTGAATACGGCTTTTGGTCAGCCGACCGTTGCAGTGGACACCCACATCTTCCGGGTTGCCAACCGCACGGGTATCGCCCCCGGCAACAATGTCACCGAAGTCGAAAACCGGCTGCTGAAATTCGTGCCCGAGGAATTTCTGCACGATGCACACCACTGGCTGATCCTGCACGGGCGCTATGTGTGCAAGGCACAGCGGCCCAATTGTCCAGGGTGTCTTATCCGCGACCTGTGCGAGTTCAAAGCCAAGACCAAACCAGATGTTCAATCCGTCGCGCGCTGACGTACGCCACTTTTTCTTCGATGCCTGGCGCAAATACCGTTTGCAAATGCCGCTGGAAGGGCTAGAGCGTACTGCAATCGAAATCATTCTGCTGCATCCCGAGCACCATCGGTTTCTCGATGACGCGGAGCGCAACCTGGAGCGGGAATTCACGCCGGAAGACGGCGCCGCCAATCCGTTTCTGCACTTATCTCTGCATCTGGCGATTGCCGAACAGCTGTCCATTGATCAGCCGCGGGGTATTACGGCCGCCTACCGCGAACTCGCAAGCCGCGCCGCATCACCACACGATGCGCTGCACACGCTGCTGGAATGTCTTGGCGAAATTATCTGGCACGCGCAGCGCAACGGGACGGCCCCCGACGAAACGGCGTACCTGGCTTGTATCCGCCGGGCGCTGGGCTGAGTCGCATGCCATCGATCGAAACGACGGCGGCGCCAATAAAAAAGGAGCCGAAGCTCCTTTGCAGAATCGATAACCCGTGCTTGTTTAGTATTTGACCTTGAGATCACCGTTCAGGCCGGAAAAGTACGCAGCCAGATCTTTTATGTCCTGCTTGGAAAGGTTCTGCGCCTGTGGGGCCATCAGCGGGTTCTTGCGCTTGCCTGATTTATAATCGCGCAGCGCTTTTTCGAGATAGTCGTCTGGTTGTCCGGCCAGTCTTGGATATTCGGGCGCAATTGGAGCATTGCCGTCCGGGCCATGACAGGTGCTGCAAAGTCCGGCTTTCTCCTTGCCTCTGGCAGCGTCTCCGCCAGCCATAGCAGGGGCCGTTACAACCCATCCCGTTAGCGCGAATATAGCAATCCAGACCTTTTTCATGGCTGCCCTTTTTGTGCGTGAGCGGTTCATTTGCTCGAATAATATGCAGCCAGGTCGGCCATGTCCTGTTCGCTCAAGCTGGCCGCAATGGCTTTCATGGTCGGATGCTGACGGTCGCCTGCCTTGTAAGCCTTGAGCGCGCTGACGATATAGCCCGCATTCTGACCGCCAAGTTTTGGTACGTGGTAGGTCTCCGGATAGGCAGTGCGAAACCCGGCTATGCCGTGGCATCCCGCACACATGGCAGTCTTGTTCTTGCCAGCCGCGGCATCGCCTTCCGCAGCATGTAGCGCTGGCGCCAGCATGGATAGCAGAACAGACAGGCAGGCGAGCGTGACGGTGCGAATTCTCATGGCGGAATATCCCCGGTGAACTTCCTTGGACTTGGATCACTGCTAGCAAAAAACCGCCGCAACTTTATCCGAAGCGCGCGGGCCGGTCAACGTGGCAAGCGCGCGCGCTCAACCGCCGGGCAACGGCATGCCTTCGGATATGGTGACCGAATGGCTGAACCTGCGATCGTGGGTGTCCTCGACCTCGATATCGAGCAGCCCCTTTTCCTCCGGCGTGAAAAAGAAACGGAAATTGGGATTGTCCGATAGCGAGAAATCGACCTCTGCTTGCATCACCGGCTTGCCACCGTATGTCACCTTCACGCTGCGGACGAACTGGGGAATCTGCGTCGCATCGAAATTCGCGGCAAGTGGCGACTCGTTCGGGTGGCGAATCATGAGTTGCACCAGATTTGGCTTGTGGTAGGTGATCGTTTCATCATCGAAGCGAACTTTCATTTTGCCCAACAGGGACTCGGACAATTTCTTGCCGTTTGGGGCAGAGCAGCCGCCTGCAGCCTTGACCCATCGTTGCGCCATGTAAAGCTTGCCGTCATTCATTTCGGCCACCGCTCTGACGAAACTATAGTCCTCGAAACGCAAGCGCGTTTCCACCTGGGCACGCCCGCTCTCGGGCGTGAAATGAAAAACGCCCGCCGTGGGTGATGGATTGCGTTCAACGATCACGTAAATCGATTTGATGTAATCCTTATCCGTCTGCTCAATCTGCGCCTTGACTACGACCGGGACCGTGGACGCATCGTCGGCCCGCACATTCAGGTAAACGCGAATGACGTCGCGCGCATCCGGATTGATAGTGCGCTCACCGAACGTCAGCTGCTTGATCGAGTCCCAGTAGGGGCTCAGTGCGGGATCGGGTTCGGCTTTTTCGTTGGCGAAAGCCACGGTTGCGAATAATGCCGCAATGGCAATCGAGCCCGCCCGTAAAAACATTGTCATTGCTTTGCCCCGTACCAAAGTCCGCAAAGTATACGCCGTCAAGGTTCACCTGCGCTTGGCGGCACGGTCACTCCCATTCGAGTTCGGCGTAGGCAGCGGTTACATTGCGGCGATGGAAAAGATCAAACGCTGCCCAGTGGCCCGCTTCGGACAGCCCGACTTCGTCGGTGGCCTGCTGGATGGTTTTGCGGTTGCGAATTGCGGCGCGTGTTTCTTCCAGAATCACCGTGAAATAGCGCAGCTGCGCGTCAAGCGGCTGCGGCCAAGGCAAATTTTCGGGACCATGACCGGCCACATAATGGTCAAAGACGATGCTGCGCAGCTGTTTCATGACTGCAACAAATCCGACGATCGTGCCATCGACCACGGGCGTATGGCGCACGAACAGCAGGTCGGAGAACCACATCGTTCGGCTCTGCTGATCGAACACCGTCAAATCATCGTCGGTATGTGCTGGCGGCCAGGCGCGCACGATGACCGTCCTGCCGCCAAGGTCGATCTCCAGCTGCTCTGCGACCAGCACGGTCGGGCTGACAATCTCCGATCCTGCCGCGGCCGCACCGAGATCGCGCCGCAGGGAATTAAGGTAAGAACGTGAGCGCGCCGCAAGTTGCGCGGGATAATTCTTGTGCGCAATGAATTGCGCTTGATCTTCAACAAAGGCGGTCGCACCAAAGATGTGGTCGGGATGCACATGTGTCAAAACCACGTAGCACACTGGCAACGCGGTGACGCGACGGATAGCGTGGCGCAACGCACGGCCCACTGCGAATGAGCCGCCGGTATCGACTGCCATGACGCACTTTTCGCCCACGATGAAACCAATATTGGCGTTATCACCAAGGTTCTGCGGCGACCGCTCGTCGAAACTGCCGTAGTGAACGAAGTTGCCGGGTGCTATCTGGCGTACCGAAAACTCGGAAGTTGTCTCCTCTTGCTGTGCGTCTAGCGACGTTGTTTGCGCGGACAAGACGAACAGGAAGATGGCGGTCGATCTCGTGAGGGTGGGCATGGGCGCATCTTAGAACAAAACGCTATTGCACTTGCCGCAGCTGCCCGCCTCGTTTACGGTACGGCCGATGCGCTTTCCGCCTGCGATGGTTTATTGCGGTATGGCCGCCGGGCTGATGCTCGCCGGGGCTGTCTATGCACAGGATGCGCTCAGGCCACAGAAAGTCGCGGCCGGCGTCTATGCATTCATTGGTGAAGCCGGGGAAATTACGCCAGCCAATCGCGGGTTCGTCGGCAATAGCGGTTTTGTCGTCGGGCCCTCAGGCGTGGTTGTCATTGATACAGGGAGCTCATATCGACACGGCCGCCGCATGCTCGAGGCGATCGCGCGCATCACCGATAAGCCGGTGCAACTCGTTATCCTGACTCATGCCGTGCAGGAGTTTCTGTTCGGCAGCCCGGCGTTCGATGAACTCGGCATTCCGATCCTGGCACACCGTGAGACCGCCAAGCTCATGCAAGCGCGTTGTGAGCATTGCCTGGCAAGATTGCGAGCGGTGCTCGGACCAGAGCTGGAAGGCACGCGACTTGTCTTACCGAAGCGACTGATCGACGCAACCACGGAAATCGACACGGGCGGCCGGCGCCTGCGGTTGCTTTACTTCGGTTGGGCGAGCACTCCCGGAGATCTGGCCGTGTTTGATACCGAAACCGGCGTGCTGTTCGGCGGCGGGATGGTCTCGATGGGCAGCATTCCCGATATTCGCGACAGCGATTTCGAAGGCTGGCAACGGGCTTTGCAGCAATTGGCCGAGTTGCACCCGGCGCAGGTCGTTCCAGGCCACGGATCGGTCGCAGACGCTGGAGCAATCACGCAAACGGCAGCGTATCTGGATGCGCTGGACCGTGTCGTGAAGGGACTTTATGCTCAGAGCTCCAGTCTCATGGAATCGGTCGAAAAGGCAGCGCTGCCGGCTTATCGCGATTGGGCTATGTACGGCATTACGCACCGGCAGAATGCCCTGCATCGCTACCTTCAGCTCGAATTGCAGGAACTCGGTGCCGATCCGCGTTCCACGGCCATGCCAGAGCGCTAGTGGCTGAAAAATTACCCTGGATGCCAGCGTGTAATATTGTTTTATGGATTCCCACAAAAAAAGCAATCGTCTGACAGGGATGTGAATGGCCAACCGGCTTAGCAAGATATACACGCGAACCGGGGACTCCGGAAGCACCGGCCTCGGCGATGGTTCCCGCGTGGCCAAGGACAGCAAGCGCATTGAAGCAATCGGTGCGGTCGACGAACTGAACAGCGCGCTTGGCGTTCTGCTTGCCGAAGCCATCCCGGACAACGTGCGGGCGGATTTGCATGATGTCCAGCATGACTTGTTCGACCTCGGCGGCGAACTCAGCATTCCGGGCTATACGAGTCTGGGGCCACAGCATGTCACGCGGCTGGAAAACCAGCTGGATCGCTACAACGCCAACCTGCAGCCGCTGAAAGAATTCATCCTGCCGGGTGGCTCGCGCAGCGCAGCGCTATGTCATGTGGCTCGCGCGGTGTGCCGGCGTGCCGAACGCAGAGTTATCACATTGAGCGGCGCGGAGCCATTATCGCCGCCACTTCTGCACTATCTGAACCGCCTGTCCGACTTGCTGTTCGTCCTGTGCCGCGTCCTGAACCGGGCGACCGGCGTAAGCGATGTTTACTGGCAAAAAGGCAAAAATCGCAATGATCTTGCCTGAAGCGCCTGTCCCGGATCAGCTTTCCGACCTGCTCGCACGCTGTGCGTTGCGGGATCAGCGCGCCTTTGCGGCCCTGTATAAGTTCAGTTCAGCGAAACTGTTTGCTGTTGCCGTGCGTATAACTAGGCGTAGGGATTGGGCGGAGGAGGTATTGCAAGAAGCGTTCGTCAACATCTGGAACCACGCAGACGGGTACAACGCGGCAAAGAGCGCGCCGATGACCTGGATGACTGCGATCGTGCGCAACCGGGCACTGGACTGGCTGCGCCGGCCACGGGAAGTAGAGGTTGACGAGGGACATGAAGAACTGATGGCCTCGATACCTGATGAATCGCCGGGCCCGGAAGAGTTGCTGCGCCAATCGCTGGAAGGCGGCAAGCTGGCCGAATGCATGAAAGCGCTGACCGAAGAACAGCAGCGCAGCATCACTCTCGCATTTTTTTATGGAATGTCCCACGCCGAACTCGCGGAACAGTTGCACAAGCCCTTAGGTACAGTAAAAACCTGGGTTCGACGCGGGCTGGATCGGCTCAGGATCTGCCTGGATGTCTCTGGCATCCGAAGGTGAGTCATCCATGACCGGAAAAGCCGAATGAAATTTGCGGATCAGGCTCTGCGTGAGAAGCTGGCAGCTGAGTACGTGCTCGGCACCATGTCAGCGCGCGCACGCCGGCGCTTCCAGATTTACTTGCGCGGCAATCCGCAATTGCGCAATGCGGTCTCCCAGTGGGAGTTGCGGCTAGCACCGCTAACCGATGCCGTTGCACCGATCCAGCCGCCGCTGCGCGTATGGCAGACGGTACGTGCCCGGCTGCATTTCCAGCGCGCATCGTCTACTTTTTGGGAGAACCTCTCGTTCTGGCGACTCTCATCGGTCACGTCAGGGCTGCTCGCGCTGGCGCTCATACTTTTTGTCGCGCTGCCGATATCGCAGGCCCCGGTGGATACCGCCAGAATGGTTGTTGTCATGAATGACGTTACCACCAGCAAACCAGCCATGACTGCAAGCTGGGAACCGGGGCAGCGCGGCGGTCGTAGCTTGCGCATCCGCGTCATGGGACACGCGGAAATGGCGGCCAACACGGCGTGGGAACTATGGATGCTGCCCGGCGGCGATCAACCGCCGGTCTCGCTCGGGCTGATCACGACGCATGAAACCCAGATCGTCAAGGTGCCGCAAGCGCTGGCGGCCAGGCTCGACGCGTCGCAAGGCCTGGCGATGAGCGTTGAACCGGCCGGCGGATCGCCGACCGGACGCCCATCAGGTCCGATCCTGTATGCGGGTGAATGCATCAAGACCTGACCTCGCAGCCAAAAAATCAGTGCCTGGCCTGCTCCAGGTCGGCGCACAGCTGCTCTGCGGCTACCAGGATGCGCGGCGTCTGACGCGTAATGAGATCTGCGGAAACGCTGTAGACAGCACCGTCGCGAACTGCCTTCAAATGCGGAAACGACGCCCAGTTCGCTGGACCGGCGCTGATGGCTTCGGAGCCCATGACAATGGCGTCGGGATTCAAAAGCAGTACCTGTTCTAGCGAGACTTCACTTGCCAGCCGCGGCAAACCGGCAAAGATATTTTCTGCGGCACACAAGTCCAGTACTTTGCTGATGATGTGATCGCCGTTGATCGTAAACAGCGGCTGGTACCAGATGGCAAAGAACACACGCAAGCGCGCGCGTCCGGCATAGCGTTGCTGCAGTCGCTGCACGCGGATCTCAAATTCGCGCGCGAGAATTTGCGCTTCCATGCGCAAGCCCGTGACCTCGCCGAGCAGCGCAAGATGTCGAGGTATGTCTTGCAGATGCCGCGGCTCGAGTACCAGCACGTTTAGACCCAGCGAACGCAGGCGCGCAATGTCGATGGACCGGTTGCCGCTTCCCCAAGCCAACAGCAGATCCGCGCGTGAAGCCACAATGCGCTCGAAATCCAGCCCGGAGGCGTCACCAACCTGCGGAAGCGACGCCGCCTCAGGCGGAAAATTGCTGCCGCGCACGGCGCCCACCAGGCGCATGCCGGCGCCGATGGCGTACATCATTTCGGTCAGATGGGGGGACAGTGAGATCACCCGCTGTGCCGGGCGGTCGAAGCGCACTGTGATGCCTTCGTCATCAGTCACCGTCAGTGCCGCGGCCGGGGACGCAAACACAGCGCAGACCAGAAGCAAACACGCGCGCACCGGGACGGCACGCCCGCCCCGCAAGGCGATCAGCGCTCCATGTACTGCAGCAGACTGAAACTGGTCTGGCGCAAGCGCTGCGACAGCAGCGTCACCAGCTTGACCAGCACCTTGGCTCCCAGCCCCGGTTCTTCCAGAATGATCTGCACCATGCTGTCGCGTGAAAGCACCGCAAAGGTGGTCGGTTCGATGGCCATGCAGGTAGCGAAGCGCGGTTCGCCATCGATCATCGACATTTCACCGAGCGTGGCACCGGAACCGACTGTGGTCATGGCTTGTAAATGGCCATGGGTATCGATCTTCACGATTTCCACGCGGCCCTGAATGATCAGCAGCATGTAATCGTCAATATCCCCTTCGCGAATCATCATCTGGGCGGCTTCGGCGCGATAGACCTGCATGAAGGCAGTCAGGCGCTGGATGTCTTCGCGCGTGAAATCTGCAAAGAATCTGGAATGGCCGATCATGTCGAATATCTGCTGCGCGAGAGCGGTGCCCTCGCCAAGATGTTCCAGGGTATTCAACAGCGCGTTCGGCGGCCCCTGGACATCGGTGTTGGCCATTTGCATGAGACTGATCTCTGGTCGTAGATCGAGGTGCTGCGCCCGCTACTCCTGCAGCCCCAAAGGTTGAAATGACGGGCCATTATGCTGGAGTGGGTGCAACCGGTAAAGCATCACCGGTCGTTCAGCTCACCATCGCAGCCGGCATTTGCCGCTGCGCAAGCTCGGCGCGCTTGAGGTAAGCATCGCGCGCAATGGCAACGTCGGCGATGAAGTGAGCCAATTCATCCAGGCGCAACGCCTGAGGACCATCCACCAGCGCTTTGGCGGGATTGGGATGGAAATCCACCAGGACCATGTTCGCGCCGGCAAGCACGCCTTGCGCCGTGACATGCATCACATCGAGTATGCCGTCGGGCCCCGCCATGCGCGAGCCGACCGAATGACTGGGATCAATGCATACTGGCATGCGGGTCAAACGCTTCACCGCGGGAACCTGCGCAAAATCCACGAAATTTCGATGTGGGTCGCCCAGGTTAGTCTTCATGCCACGCAAGCCGAAGATGACCCGGTGATTGCCTTCGCTGGCCAGATATTCCGCGGCGTTCAGGGATTCGTCGAGAGTGATGCCGAAACCACGCTTGATCAGCACCGGAAATTCCCTCTGGCGCCCGACGATTTTCAGGAGTTCAAAGTTCTGTGTGTTCCGGGTGCCGATTTGCAGCATGACACCGGTCGGATGGCCGGTCTCGTGCAGCGCCTGGCGAATTTCCGCGACGTGGGACTCATGGGTGACTTCCATGGCGATCACGCGGATGCCGTGCTTGCCGGCCAATTCAAACACGAACGGCAAACAGTTTTTTCCGTGTCCCTGGAACGCATAAGGACTGGTGCGCGGCTTGTAGGCCCCCATGCGCGTGCACTGCTGGCCATTGTCCTTCAGTGCACGCATCATGATATCCACGTGCTCACGCGTATCCACCGCACACAACCCCGCAAACACGTGCAGCGTGTCCTGTCCGAAACGCAGGCCCTGATAATCGAAGTGCGTCTGCCTGTCATCGCCCTTGTGGCGCCCGAGCACGCGGAATTCCTCCGAGACCCGGATGACGCGTTCAACGCACGGCAGGCTTTTCATCTCGTCGATGGATAACGCCTTGGTATCCCCCAGCAGATAAACCTCGGTCAGCGCACGCTCGGTGCCCTGAATGCGGTGCACGCGCGGTTCAATGTTCGGCAACCTGCTCAGCAATTCCATCAACTGGCCGTATTCGGCGGCGTGCGGATCGGTGTTTTCGGAAAGAATCAGAATCATGAGAGATCAGTGAATTGCGTAAATGCCTGCCCTGTGTCGCAGGATTCCGTAAAGGATACCGGTCTATCGACCATAACCGGGCTGCCGCCCATAAATGCCGTGAACGTCGTAGAAGCCGGAGATCAATACAGTGCAAGCCTCACAACCGTCGTTGCGTGCTTTTTTTTGCGATATTCACGCCATGCGCGATTTTCAGGACGCTTCACGCCGTGCCGCCTACCGTCAAGCCGTCGATACGCAAGGTCGGCTGACCAACGCCGACCGGTACGCTCTGGCCTTCCTTGCCGCACGTGCCGACGCCCGAATCCAGACTCATGTCATTGCCGATCATGGACACATGCGTCAGTGCGTCCGGCCCGTTGCCGATCAGCGTTGCTCCCTTCACTGGATGCGTAATCTTGCCATCCTGGATCATATAAGCCTCGGCTGCCGAAAATACGAATTTTCCACTGACGATGTCGACCTGCCCGCCGCCGAAGTTCGCCGCATACAGGCCGTTCTTGACCCCTGCGATAATTTCCGCGGGCTGCTTGTCGCCGTTGAGCATGTATGTGTTCGTCATGCGGGGCATCGGTACGTGCGCGTACGACTCGCGCCGACCGTTGCCGGTTGGCGTCATGTTCATCAAGCGCGCGTTCAAGGTGTCCTGGATATAACCGCGCAAGATGCCATCCTCAATCAACACGCTACGCTGGGTCGGATTGCCTTCATCATCCACGTTCAGCGAACCGCGGCGTTTTGCAATCGTGCCGTCGTCGACCACTGTCACGCCCGGCGCGGCGACACGCTGTCCGATGCGGCCGGAAAAAGCCGAACTGCCCTTGCGGTTGAAGTCGCCCTCGAGCCCGTGGCCTATGGCTTCGTGCAGCAGGATGCCAGGCCAACCGGGTCCGAGTACCACCGTCATCGTGCCGGCCGGCGCCGGCCGCGCCGATAAATTGGTCACGGCCTGATGTACGGCCTTGGCCGCATATTCGGCCAGCACTGCATCGGTGAAGTACGCGTAGTCGAACCGTCCGCCGCCACCAGCGTTGCCTTGTTCGCGCCGGCCATGCTCTTCCACAATGACCTGCACGGACAGCCTGACAAGTGGGCGCACGTCCGCGGCCATCATGCCGTCGCAACGCGCGATCAGCACGACTTCATATTCACCGGCAAGCGAGGCCATGACTTGCGAAACACGCGGATCGATATCGCGCGCGTAGCGTTCCAGTTTTTCCAGCAAGCGCACCTTTTCGGCGTCGGCAAGGCTTGCCACCGGATCCTGCGGCAGATAGAGTTCGCGCCCGCGCGTGCGGCTCACCACTTGCGTGGCGCCTTGTTCGCCCCGGCTCGCTATCGCCCGCGTAGCGCGCGCAGCGGATTCCAGCGCTGGCAGGCTGATATCGTCGGAATACGCGAAAGCCGTTTTTTCACCGCTGACGGCACGCACCCCAACGCCCTGGTCGATGTTGAAGCTGCCGGATTTGACCATGCCCTCCTCCAGGCTCCAGCCTTCGGAACGCGAATACTGGAAGTACAAATCCGCGTAATCGACCTTGTGCATCATGATCTGGCCGAATATCCGGTCCAGACCACCTGCATCGAGACCGTAAGGGGTTAGCAGCGTGCGGTCCGCCGTTGCGAACAACAGTTCGTGGCTATTGGAAGGGTCGTTTGGCATGCTTATCCTCGTATGCTGCGGTTAGCGTGAGCACAAAGTGCGTCATCGCGTATGTTGGGCCCCAATGCGCTTTTACCAGCCTGGCGGCCTTTCAGATTTTGTGGATGACCCGGTGCGTCAGTGCCGGCAGGCTTTTGCGCAGGCTTGCCTGATAAGCCGGATTAACGGAGGCCACTACAACGCCGGATCCCCGAGGCAATCGATCGAGCACGGTGCCCCAAGGGTCTACCACCATGGAATCCCCATGTGTTTCGCGCCCGCTCAAGTGATAGCCGCCTTGCGCCGGAGCCAGCACGTACGCCAAGTTTTCGATCGCGCGCGCTCGAACCAGCGGCTCCCAATGCGCCCGGCCCGTGGTCTCGGTAAATGCAGCTGGTACGACGATGATTTCAACATCTCTCATCGCGCGATACAGTTCGGGAAAACGCAGGTCATAGCAAACCGACAATCCGATACGCCCGAACGGCGACTCCACGACCTTGACTTGCTTCCCGGCTTCTAGCGTACCTTCCTCAGCAAAGCGTTCAGTGCCGAGGTCAAGGTTGAACAAGTGAATCTTGTCGTAGCGCGCAACCAGTTTGCCGCTATCGTCGTAGAGCTGGCAGGAGTTATAGATCTTTCCTTCGGAAGGCGCGGCCATCGGTACCGAACAACCGACCAGCCAGACGCCGTGCTTTCTCGCCGTATCGGCGAGAAAGCGCTGGATCGGACCGTCTCCTTCCTGTTCCCGGAATTTCACTTTGTCGGCCGGCCGCATGCCCATGATTGCGAAATATTCCGGCAGCGCGATCAGCCTCGCGCCCTGCCTTGCCGCAATTTCAATGAGACGGCCGGCTTCGTTCAAATTAGCGGCGACGTTCGGACCTGAGGCCATTTGCACGCCCGCCATGCGGAATGCCGTTGCCTTCGCCTGTCCCTTCACGACCGCCGTGACGGGCGCAGCATGAGCCCGCGCGCTACGTTGCTTGGCGCGTCCGAAGCCTGATTTTATGGTAGTAGTGGCCATGCCTTTATAACGCCTATGCGTGTAAAGCGATGAGCTGCAATGAGGACGGATTGTAACTCTGGCCGGCGACGAAGCTCTAACGACCTTCCTTTTCCACCTGTGGAATGACGCGCACTACGCGAGCGACGACCGGGTCGCCCCAGGTTCCGCTGATCGTATAGTCGAACGAGGCGAGCTTGCTGAATGGATCCTTCAGGGCCTTCTGCGCAATCAGTGCAGCGATGCCGATAGCCGGGTTCACGATTGCGCCCGCGATGGCAATGCCGCTCGACAGCGACGGCGTGACGCGCACCGATAATTTCTGCGTTTCGCGGGCAAGATCAACCTGCCCCTGCATGCCCACGCGTGCGGCGGAACCCTGCATCACGAAATTCTGGGTGTCCGCCACACCATTGACGATATTCACGTCAGCGCCGATGCGCTCGAAGCTGAATCCCTTGCTAAACACATCCCGAAAATCCAAGTTCGCCCGTTTGGGTAGGGCTTGCAGGCTCAGGATGCCCAGCAACTTCGCGACTCCCGGCTCAATTTCCTGAAAACGGCCGTCTTTCGCTTCGAGCTTGAGCTGACCCGATAGCGAAGGAATATCAAACCGGGTCGGGTTGCCGCTCCATTTGATCGGGCCGGCAAGCGTCGCGCTGCCTCCCTTTACAGCATTCGGCCACCCCAGTCTCGTGAAGAACTTGCCATGGTCCGAAACGTCCAGCTTGATGCTGACATCGGTGTGCGACAGGCTCCCAAGCGACCAGTGGCCGCTCATCACGAACTTACTTTCCGGGTTGGTGACTTCCAGGCGGCGCAATTGCCAACCCGAGAACTCAGGCTGCGCCAGGACAAGCAAGCGCCCAAGGTCCTTGCCTTCGTAATTAAAGTTCTCGGCAACCAGATCCAC
>JBJMWI010000132.1:0-11544 GCA_045810225.1 Burkholderiales bacterium | reverse complement strand
TGGACAATCGCAAATGCCCGACAATGCAGCCCTTGATCTACACCATCCTGAGACGATTAACTGTCCCGGGTTACCTATCGCCACGCGCCCTGATGGTCAGGATTGTGGCCCTTTCACGCGTTGTGGAGTGCATTGAAGTGAACAGATCCACCTACCGGATTCCGGTGGCAGTCGCGAACGCAATCAAGCGCTGGTCCGCTCTGATCGTTGCGTGGCCCATTCTTTGGAGTTGCGCGCAGCCTGCGCCGCCCATGCCGGCACCCCAGCCGCCCAAGCCCGTGGTCTCGTACATCAATATTCCGATAGCAATTGAACTCGATGCCATTGAGAGGGCGGCTGACGCGGCACTGCAGCGCTCCGTTGGCATCCAGCCGTTCCAACAAGCGCTCAATGGCGGGTCGAGTGCTCCATCTTGTGGGGAAGACGTGGGTTACTCAATCGAGCGTGGTCCCATCGCTTTGTCCGGAACTGGCACGATGCTTACGACTACGGTCGACTTGAATTATTGGCTGAAAGCGCGCAAACAATTGCCCTGTCCCGGCACAGCGATCAGTGCATGGTGCGGGATCGACGGAGAACCTGCGCGAACTGCCCGAGTTGCAATCGATAGCGAGATTAGCATCCTGCCCAACCTTGCGACGAGCGTGCAATCCAGACTCCAACGCGCGACGGCAGGTAATCAATGCGTCATGCAACCCATGGGCCTCGACATCACGGAACCGCTCATGGTCGCATTCGGTACGACACTGAGCCAGATTCTGCCCGCACTGGATGCACGCATGTCCGCTGAACTGAACCTGCGCGCCCGAATCGAAGCAGCCTGGCATAGGATCAGCGAACCGCGTGAGTTGAGACCGAACGTCTGGCTCGTCTGGAATCCCGAGGCGCTTGGTATCGTGCCGGTGACCGTAAGCGACGGCGCATTGCGCACCGGTCTGCAGTTACGCGTAAGGCCGGTCATCGTTACGGGTGCAAAGTTTGCGACCGATCCGAAGCCTCTTCCGCTTGCATACGGCGCCACGCACGACGACAACTTCAGGTTGCAAATCCCGGTCGAGGTCGAGGAATCTTTCATCCAGGCCAGTCTTGATAAGGCGCTGAATATCGATCAGGGCGGGATGGAAGTCACCATCGGCAGGTACAAGATCCGCGTGATCAGCGCCGACATTACGGGCGAAGGCTCGCAGGTGCTCATCAAGGCGCGCTTCACCGGAGACTTCAGCGGCACTTTCAATCTCGCGGGCACGCCTTATCTGGATCCCGATACCCAAGTCCTGAACTTTCCCGACCTGGACTACACACTGGATTCGGACCAAGTTCTGCTGCAGTCTGCAAGCTTCGTTGCACACAGCCAGATTCGCGATCGGCTGCGCGAGCAATACATCATCCCGCTGAGCAGCCGTATTTCACAGTTCAAGGGGCAAATTGACAGCCTGCTAAATCGCCGCAACGGTAACGTCCAGCTTCATGGCGCTGTTGAAGACTTGAACTTGCTGGGAATTTCCAGGCCGGCTAACGGCGCGGTGTTCACGGTTTACCTCGCCGCACGGGGCAAAGTAAGCGCGGAAGTCCTCGCGCCGTAAAAGTTCTGAAAACGTGCTGCGCCGGTTGTCCGCAACGGTGTAACACCTCGACCGCGTTCCAGCGGGAGAACCCCCCAACGTGTCCCAGGGTTCTCTAATCGACGGAACGCATGTAGGATCATGCGTGACTGCAAATACGACGATGAGGATATGAGACGGTTGCTGGCATCCCGACACATAGGCGCCCTCCTTCAGTTACTTTCTAAGACTTTTCTGGTTTTGGCGGTATCGGTCGCCCATTCCGCGCATGCCTCGCTGTTCAAGGGGGACACGCTGGATGCGGTGGCCAATGGCATCGCGTGGGTCGTGCTCGTCGTGGTCCCGGTTGTGGTGATCGTTGTATTTTGGCTGGTTCATATTCTTCCGGAAAAAATTGCCGAGAAGAAAAACCATCCGCAAGCCAAGGCCATTCAGGTTCTTTGCCTGCTCTCACTGTTCTTTGGCGGGCTGCTTTGGCCGCTTGCCTGGCTATGGGCTTACTCCAAACCCGTCCTCTACAAGATGGCTTACGGCACGGATCGGGTGGTGCATGGCGAAGAGATCCGCGCGCTGCCCTCGAATGAGCAGACGGAAGCCGATGAGCTCAGAGAAATCAGAAGACTGCGCTTGCGCATCGCCGAACTTGAAAACAAGTTGGCAGACAAACCGGTGGCACGGGTAGGAAAGGTCTAAAGCAGTGGACATTCTTCTGCTTGGGATCTATTCGTTTTTCGTCTGGCTTATCTTCATAAAGTACAAATGGCTCCCCTGGACTATCGTCAGTCAGGTCATCGTCGTCACTCTGCCGATCATCGCGCTGACTATCTTGATTCTGATCCTGAACGTCGTGGCACCTTCCTCTGCCGACGTGCGGGTCGTCAATTACGTGGTTCCGGTGAATCCGCGAGTCAGCGGCCTCGTCACCGAAGTCCCCATCGAACCGAACCGTCCCATCAAGAAGGGCGACATACTGTTCAAGCTCGATAGCACGCCGTATGCGCTGGAAGTCCAGGGGTTTGAAGCACAGATCAACCAGTTGCAAGTGCAACTGATTACCGCAGGCGCCAACCAACGCGGACTGTCGGAACAGCTTAAGGCCGCGACCGGACAGAAGGAGTCGACACGTTCGAGGCTCGCCCTCACCCGACAGCGCCTCAAACAGTACAAAGAACTTGCCGAAGCCGGCGCAGGCAATCGTTTCGACTACGAGCAGGCATTAGCGGATGCGGCCAATCTGGAAGCCCAGCTGGCTTCGGCTACCGCAAATGAATCGCAGGTTCGCGAGAAACTCGCAGCCAAGACACCGGCTGGCGAACAGGATGAAATCGCGAACGTCAGGGCGCAGATCGTGCGCACCCAAGCGCAGCTCGCCGACGCGCAATGGAAACTTGAGCAAACCGTCTATCATGCGCCCGCGGATGGCACGGTAGTATCGCTCGCCCTGAGGCCAGGCGCGATGGCCGTACAATTTCCTGCGATGCCAGCCATGACGTTCGTCGAAAATGAGCAATGGATCATGGCGATTTTCCGCCAGAACGAAGTCCGGCGCATCGAACCCGGTCAGGAGGCTGAAATTTCCGTTTCCACGCTTCCCGGGCGCATCATCAAGTGCAAGGTCGATTCAATCATGTGGGCCACGGCGCAGGGGCAACTGCCCATCGGCGGTGCCAGCAACAGCGCCGGTATTGCGCCCATTCCGCCCGGCCACCTGGCGGTCCGCCTTCATCTGGACGATAAGGACAAAGATGTATTCCTGCCCTCGGGCGCGACCGGCAACGGGGCCGTCTATACCGACAGCGGCCAGGCGATTCATATTCTGCGCAAAGTCATCATGCGTGTCGGGACCAAACTCGACTGGCTGGTCCTGAAGTTGCACTAACGGGAGATGCAAGCTGTGAGATCCATGCTCGGCGTGCTGAGCGCCGCCCTGCTGATCGGTTGCGCCACCAAAGCGCCGCCGAGCCCCGAACAGATTCGGCAGGAAGCAATGAAAAACATCGCGCTGCCGGGCTCATGGAAGGCCGGCGCGGACGCCGGTCCAATAGCGGACAACTGGCTTGCCGCGTTGGGTGATCCGCAGCTCGATGCACTGATCGCGGAGGCCTTGACCAACAATCCGGAACTGCGCGTGACCGCAGTACGGGTAGCGCAATCCGCGCAATATGTCGAGCTCGCCAAGGCCGCACTTCGTCCCAGCGTGAGTTTGCTTGGCACGGGCGGTATCAACATGGGCGGCGGCGATGCCTTGCAATTCATCTCACTCGGTGTTTCGTGGGAGGCGGACTTGTGGGGCCGCATGCGCTACAGCCGCAATGCTTACCAGGAATCGTATGCATCGGCACAGGCTGATTTCGAGTTCGGACGGCAATCGCTGGCAGCGTCGGTGGCCAAGGGCTGGTTCAGCGCCAGCGAGACCTGGCTGCAACTGCAGATTGCTGAAGACATGGTCAAGGCCTCGCAGGAACTGCTCACGCTCGCCGAAAAGCGTCGACAAATTGGCCCCGGCAATGAACAGGATGTCGCCATCGCGCGCGCCAGCCTTGGCACTTACCAGGATACGGAAAAGCAGGTGCGTCTTGCGCATTCGCAGGCGCTGCGGGCGGTCGAGCTGCTGGTGGGCCGCTATCCTTCCGCTGAACTTGCTGCCCGACACCAACTTGCCAAGCTAGCCGGTCAAGCTCCGGCCGGGCTGCCGATCGAAATTCTCGAGCGCCGGCCGGACATGGTCGCAGCCGAGCGCAGGGTGGCTGCTGCCTTCAACCGCGTCGGCGAAGCCAAGGCGGCTCAACTACCCCGCTTCATTTTGAATGCGAACGTCGCGGGCGTGCGTAGCGATATTCTGCAACTCCAGGAAGACTTTTCGAATCCGACTGGTGGCGCCGGAGTACGATTGAATGCGCCTGTTTACCAGGGTGGCGCACTAACGACACAGGTCACCATCCGGACCCTGGAACAGAAAGAAGCGGTTGCCGAATACGCGCGTATGGCTCTACGCGCACTCGGCGATGTGGAGAATGCTTTGGCCGCCTCGCAGAACCTCAATGAGCGCGAAACGCTACTGCAACGCGCGGTGGCAGACAATGAAAACGCGCTCGCGCTGCTTCGGACCAGTTATCGCGTCGGCAGAAGTGACCTGCGGGCCGTGCAGCAGCAGCAATTGAGCGTGCACGTCGCTCGCCTGACGCTGCTGCGCGTACAGAGCGAGCAACTGGCGCAGTGGGCCAATCTTCATCTGGCCCTTGGTGGTAGTTTTCAGACCGCTTCCGTAAACACACCCGCTGTCAACACGCCCGTCACCAACACGAATTCGAAACAATGAGCGTGTCGAGGCGCAGTCGACCATGCAAATATGCCGTCCCTGCCAGGGACAAGGCATGAATCTGCTGCTCAGGGAGATCCGCCACAATCCCCTGCTTTGGTTGCTTGTTTTCGTTCCGGTGGTGTTCGTTTGTCAGAACGCCGCGCCTGGAGCCCACACGCTGCTGTTCCTGCTCTCGGTCGCCGCCATCATTCCGCTTGCAGCGCTGCTCAGCCACGCCACCGAGTCCGTTGCCGCAAAAACCGGCGACGCTGTCGGCGGGCTGCTCAATGCAACGCTCGGCAATCTGACCGAACTGGTCATTGCGCTTACCGCGCTGCGCGCAGGCCAGATCATGCTGGTCAAAGCGTCGATAGCCGGCGCCATCGTCACTAACTCACTATTCATGCTCGGCGCCTCTTTTTTCTTGGGTGGTTTGAAGCACCACACCCAGGAATATAACCGGGTCGGCGCGCGCCTTCATGCGGGCCTGTTGTTCCTGGCGACGATTGCGCTGCTCGTTCCCTCTGCCGTCAGCCAGATGGACGCAACCTCCGCCAGCCGATTTACGCAGCAATTGAGTCTCGGCCTGTCCATCCTGCTGATTGCAGGCTATGGGCTTGGCATGTTTTTTTCGCTCAAGACGCACCGCGAGTTTTTTGCCAGTGCAAACATCGAGAGCGCCAGCGAAACGCCGTGGCCGATGAGTCTTGCGCTGACTACATTGGCCGGCATAACGGTTGTCGTAGCGCTGGTCAGCGAGATATTCGTAGAATCGGTGCAGGAGGCGGCATTGAAGCTGGGGATGACTCAGGCCTTCGTCGGCTTCATCGTGGTGGGACTCGTTGGTGGCGCAGCCGAAATGGCTTCGGCAATCTCGGGGGCACGCAAGAACAGGCTCGACTTGAGCGTCGGTATTGCATTGGGAAGCGCCTCCCAGATCGCGCTGTTTGTCGCCCCCGTGCTGGTGCTGTTAAGCTATTTCATCGCTCCGGTGCCAATGGATCTGCAGTTCTGGCCGGGCGCGGTGGTCATGGTGTTCATCGCCAGCATCACCGCCGCGCTGGTTACGAACAGCGGTCGGTCTGCGTGGTTCGTCGGCTTTCTGGTGCTGATGGTGTATGTCATTTTTGCCATGACCCTTTACCTTCTGCCACCCAAGTCACCATGACGATACCGGCGCCTGATAATTCCTATACTGCGCGTGAAGGGATACTGGACCCTGTTCAACGCGTGTCCGAGGTGCTGTTCGGACTCATCATGGTGCTCACGTTCACCGGTTCGCTAAGCGTAGCGGAGGCGGGGCGTGACGATGTGCGCGCGATGCTCATCGCTGCACTGGGCTGCAACCTGGCGTGGGGCCTGATCGATGCGGTGCTGTATCTGCTGGGCTGCCTTGCCGAAAAGAGCCGCAATTTGATTACATTGCGGGCCGTCCGCAAAGCACCCGATGCGCTCAACGCACAGCGCCTTGTCGCGCAAGCGCTGCCGCCCATCGTAGCGTCCGTGCTGAAGCCGCCGGAACTCGAGCTTATCCGCGAGCGACTGTCGCACCTGTCGGAACCGCCGCGTCACGTGGGCCTGAGCAAGGACGATTGGTTGGGCTCGATAGGCGTATTCCTGCTCGTGTTCCTTTCCACATTTCCGGTTGTCATTCCGTTCATGCTCATGAACAACGCGATGCCTGCATTGCGCGTCTCCAATGCCATCGCTATCGTGCTGTTGTTCATTGCCGGTTATGCCTACGGTCGTATAACGGGCCGCCGCCCCTGGGCCGTCGGTATTGCGATGGTCGTTTTAGGCTTGGTTCTGGTCAGCATGGCTATGGCACTCGGCGGCTGAAAAAAATGCATCATTGTTACGATGTCGTCAGCGGCCGACATCATGTTGGATTAAGTTTGATGCACTACAATCGGAATGACAGTGATAAGCCTTGTGACCGAGCGATGTAACGGGGATGATGACAGCTAGCTGTAGCTGCCCATGGTTGCAATTTAAAAGCAAATTAAAAGAGGAGAAGGATTATGCGACGCATCTCACAATTACTTCCTGCAATTGCGATGGCGGTACTGACGATCGGCATCACGTTGCCGGCCGCGGCCCAGAGTCCGGGACATCGCGAAGGCACCTGGGAATTTCAGTTGCCGCTGACTTATACCGAATCCTGGACCGCTAACGGAGATGGCGGCTCCAAAGCGGACGTGAACGCCGGATTCGGATTGGGATTTGGGTTCGCTTACAACTTCAACGACCATCTCCAGCTTGGCGGTAGTTTTAACTGGAGCAGCCGTAGCTACGACGCCACAATCGTCCAAGACAATGGCACCGTGAGGCATGGCTCGGGCACGCTGGAGTCATCAACCATAGCGCTGAACGGAGTTTACTTTCTATTTGCGGGACCGCTGACACCCTACGCATCAGCCAGCATTGGCAGCACGTTCATTGATTCCAATATCCCGAACGGACAAGGGCAGACTGCATGCTGGTGGGATCCGTGGTGGGGATACATCTGCAACGATTACACCCCGACCAAGACCGAAACGGACGTCAGCTATAACATAGGATTGGGAGTGCGTTGGGACATATCGCGCGTTATGGCGCTTCAGGGCGGCTACAACCGGATGTGGCTCGACTCCAGCCATTCAACGCCGGAGTTCAATAACTGGACGCTGAGCTTTATTTTCCGCATGTAATTCGCCGGGACACCGTCGCGGTGTCCTGATTTCCGCAACCACAAGAAGTTGGAAACCCGGTGCGCCACTCGGTGCACCGGGCTATTTGTTAACCATAGGAGATGTGAAATGAAAGGTGTTTTATCAGTCGCCGCCCTGCTTCTAGCCGTTACCACAGCACCATCGCTTTATGCCCAGGAGAAGGCGGGCGTGGTCGTTGCTGACTCGGTGGAGGCGATCGTAACGGTGGTATCGGTGGATCGCGAAGCGCGCGTCGTTACCATCCGCGGTCCGGAAGGCCGCACGGCAATCATCAATGTGCCAAAAGAAGCGCAGAACCTGGATCAGGTCAAACCCGGCTCGAAATTCAAGCTTACCTATCTGAGCTCCGTTGCCCTGTCGTTGCGCAAGGGTACGGGCACACCCAGCGCAAGCCACAACGAAAAAGTACAGCTCGCCAAAAAAGGTGAAACTCCGGGTGGGACGGCGGTGCGCGTGCGCGAAATCAATGCCGTTGTCGAAGCCATGGATCCTGCCAAGAGAAGCCTGACATTGAAAGGACCGGAAGGGGGTACGGTTCAACTCACCGTGCGCGAGGACGTTAAAGCTTATAGTGAAGTCAAGGTAGGCGACACGGTCACGGTGTCATACACCGAAGGCCTGGCACTGAAGATGCTGCCACCGCAGCAGTAACGGTTAGAAGTTGTGCGGATGCGCGCCGGCACAATGGCGCGCAGTCCGATCCGCGGATTGTGTTTCAACACCCTTATCTTGTGCCAAACATCCCGGTTGGCGCGCACTAGGCCATGATATTCACACCGCCGTCGACGTAGAGCGTCTCCCCGGACAAACGGCGGGCGTACGGAGTCGCGAGATAGGCGCAGGTGTAGCCGACATCCATCGTATCAACGAGCTCGCCCAGCGGGGAGCGCTGCGCCGCTTCGTTGAGCAGCAACTCGAAATCCTTGAGCCCCGAAGCGGCACGCGTCTTCAGCGGCCCCGGCGAGATGGCATGCACCCGAATGCCCTTGCCGCCAAGTTCATAGGCGAGATACCGGCACGATGCTTCGAGCGCGGCTTTCACCGGTCCCATTACGTTGTAATTAGCGACGACTTTGTTGGCGCCGTAATAGCTCATTGCAAACAATGAGCCACCCTTTTTCATCAACGGCGCGGCAAGTCGCGCCATGCGCACGAAAGAATGGCAGGAAATATCCATCGCCTGCATGAAGCCATCGGCGGAACAATTGAGCAGCCCACCCTGGAGATCGGCTTTCGGCGCCCATGCGATCGAGTGCACAACAATGTCGATTTCGCCCCATTCTTTTGCGATTTTTTCGAACACCGCCTCCAGCATGCCCGGCGTGGCCACGTCGAGCGGCATGAAGATTTTCGCCTCCAGTTCTTTCGCCAGCGGCTCGACATAGGTCTTCGTTTTCTCGTTGACATACGTGATCGCGAGCTCGGCGCCGAGTTCGCGAAACGCTTTGGCACAGCCGTAGGCAATCGAATCCTGGTTGGCGATGCCTACAACCAGCGCTTTGGCGCCTTTTAGGACGGGGCGCGGGACTTCAAGTGTCATTTCGTCTCCTGGATTTATCCGCTGTGGTGACTGACATCGCGCGTGCCCGAAACGGGCAGCGCAGCAAGTCAGGCAGTTACTTTTGGTGTCGCCGCAGCCAACAGCGAGCGAGTGTGGCGCGCAATCATCAGTTCTTCGTTAGTTGCAATGGCCCATGCCGAGACATGGCTAGCCTGCGTACTGATGCGCTGCGCGCGCGCGGTGTTGGCCTTGGCATCGAGTTCCACGCCGAGCCATGCCGCCTCATGACACACGCGTTCACGGATCGCCGGCGCGTGCTCCCCAATGCCACCGGTAAACACCAAGACATCGAGGCCACCGAGGGCCGCGGCAAGCGAGCCGAGTTCGCGGCCGATACGATAAACGAACAAGTCGACCGCGAGCCTTGCGCGAGGATGGTCGTTGCCCAGTAGCGTGCGCATGTCGCTGGAGATCCCCGAAACACCGAGCAGGCCGGACTGCTGATAGATGAGTTTCTCGATGGTGCGCGTGTCCATCTTCATTTCGTCCATCAGATACAGCATGACGCCGGGATCGATCGAGCCGCAGCGCGTGCCCATGGGCAGGCCGTCCACCGCTGTGAATCCCATTGTGCTCGCCACGCTGCGCCCGGCTTTGATCGCGCACATGCTGGCGCCGTTGCCCAGGTGCGCGACCACGACGCGTCCGCTCTTTGCTCTCTCATCCAGTTGCGGCAATACGCTCGCAATGTACTCATAGGACAGGCCATGGAACCCGTAACGGCGCACGCCGCGATCGGTAATGAAGGCCGGCAACGCAAAGGCCTGTGCCAGTTCCGGTTGCGATCGATGAAAGGCGGTGTCGAAACACGCGATCTGCGGTAATTGCGGCAGGCGCTCGGCGACCACGCGGATCGGTGCCAGGTTATGCGGCTGGTGCAGCGGGGCAAGCGGCACGAACTGCTCAAGCCGGGCAATGACCTGTGGGGTCACCAGCGTCGGTTGCGAATATTCAATGCCGCCGTGTACGACCCGATGGCCCACCGCGATCAGGCGATGGTCCTCGCGGTGGCCGCGCAAAAACTCGATCAAGTGAGAAATCGCGCCGTCATGACCGAGGCGCGTACCCTCCTGCCATCGGTGTGCGCCGATGCTGGCGCCAGCCGAATTCTTGGCCGCGAAAACCGGAGCGGTGTAGAGGCCCTCGATCTGTCCGCGCAGCAACAGATCCGGCTGCGGGTCGCGATCAGCGAACAGCGAAAACTTGATGCTTGAAGAACCTGCATTCAGTACCAGTATCGCGTCCGCCATCACATCACCCGAGCGCGCTGGCAGCAGTTTCGCGCTGCGCCTTGGCCACGAGCGCTGCGACCGCGCAGGAGGCGAGCCGGGTCATGACCGAATCGGCGCGGCTCGTCAGGATAATCGGTACGCGCGCACCCAGTACGATGCCTGCGGCGTCGGCATCCGCGAGAAATGACAGACTTTTGGCCAGCATGTTGCCCGCTTCGAGATCCGGCACGATCAGGATGTCGGCCTGGCCGGCAACCGGGGAGTCGAGTTTCTTGGTTTTCGCCGCCGTCAGATTGATGGCGTTATCCAGCGCGAGCGGGCCGTCAAGCAGCGCCCCCGTGATCTGACCGCGGTCCGCCATCTTGCACAGGGCCCCCGCCTCGATGGTCGTCTGCACCTTCGGGTTGATGGTTTCCATCGCAGACAGGATCGCGACCCTGGGTTGCGGCTTGCCAAACGCGTGTGCCAGATCGATGGCATTTTGGATGATGTGCACCTTGTCTTCGAACGTCGGAAACATGTTCACCGCGGCATCGGTGACGATGATTGCCCGATCCAGCGCGGGCACATCCATGACGAAGCTGTGACTGATACGTCGTGCGGTCCTGATCCCGGTATCGCGATTGACCACGGCGCTCATCAACTCATCCGTGTGCAAACTACCTTTCATGAGCATCTCGGCCTTACCTTGGCGGGCGAGCCGGACCGCCTCCGCGGCAGAGGTGTGGCTGTGCGGTGTATCGACGATCTCGTACGGCGACAGGTCGATGCGGAATTGTTTTGCGACCGCTTCGATTTTCGCGCGCGGCCCGACCAGTATCGGTTTCAGCAGCCCCATTTGCGCAGCCTCTGTTGCTCCCTTGAGCGAATTCTCGTCGCAGGGATGCGCGACCGCGGTCGGAGCCGGCGGTAAAGTCTTGCAGAGCGCAATCAAGCGCTCGTACTTCTCGTGCTTGCGCTCCATCGCCAAGTTGCCGTCTAGGCGCGCTTGAGCGAAGCAACCTTGCGCGGCCGCGCCGACGCAGACTCAAGGATTTTGCGAATGCGCTCGTACATGGCCAATTGCTCCGCAGTAGGCTTGGCCTTTTGCACGCGCTCGTCCGCCAGCACTCGTTTGAGGAGCGTCAACAAACGCTCACGGTCAGCCTGATCGGCCAGCAGCTGCGGCAGGGCCTCG
>JBJMWI010000131.1:0-7533 GCA_045810225.1 Burkholderiales bacterium | reverse complement strand
CGCGTCCATGCCGGCTAATGCGCGACTGTAGAGAACGGCGAGCGACACGTCAGCAGCCAACGGGCTCCGGGGCAAAACTGCGCCTAAAAAGTTCTGAACCAGACGCTAAAACGAAACCGTATCTCTGGAGACTCGAAGGCCTCTCACACAGGCTGCGCCGCGTTTTCATGCCTTGCCGCCTCCATTGTTCGCTTCCTGTATTGCAAGAGCCGCTTCCAGCGCCGCCACTCTGCCTTCCATGTCTTGCAACTTCTCGCGGGTACGGCGCAACACCTCTTGTTGCACATCGAATTCCTCGCGCGTGACCAGATCAAGGCGGGTAAACGCACTCGCTAGGAGTGCTCGCATATTTTTTTCCAGGTCCCGGGCGGGGGACGCTGCAATCAGTTCGCTGATCCTTTTGTTTATTTCATCCAGGAATTTGGTTTCCAAGGGGCACCTCCTAAGGGGTCAAGTGTATCAAACCAACCCGTTCGATCCTTGCCGCACCGAGGGGGTGCAGTGTGCTCGCAGAGCGCATTTGTTTGGTGCGTCGCCGTGTCGGGATGTCGATGGGGCACTCCCTAATTGATTGATACGAGTTCTTTTTTCGTTTGGCATAGTAAATGCTGACTTGATGCCGCTGTTGCTTTCCGCGTGTCAAATTTTCGATACACCACTTGAGGATGATGCCCATGTTTAGAAACAAAGTTATTGCTATCGCAGTGGCTAGTGCATTTGCATTGCCAGGAATCGCATCGGCGGCAGACGCGCCCGCCGCTCCTGCTTCACCCAATACGTTCACCGCGAACGTCGGATTCGTATCCGATTATGCATTCCGCGGTATTAGCCAGACGATGGGCGAGCCCGCAGTGCAGGGCGGCTTCGATTACACGCACACCAGTGGCTTTTACCTCGGGATCTGGGGCTCCAATGTCAGCGGCATCCAGTTCAGGGACGGCACTTTGGAATCGGACTGGTATGGCGGCTGGGCCAAGACCTGGGGCGACTGGGGCGTGAACGTGGGCGGTTTGTATTATTACTACCCCGGCGCGAAGCTCGCCAACGGCGACAAATACGACACGTTCGAGGGCTACGGCAGCGTTTCCTGGAAATGGATCACCGCGAAAATATCCTACGCCTTCACGGATTTCTTCGGCGCTAATCAAAGTTCCACACCAGGAATATTCGATGACAGCAGCAAGGGCTCAACTTATCTTGAACTCAACGCGACCTACCCGATTAATGACGCCTTTTCGGTCCTGGCGCATGTCGGCCACCAGACCGTCGAAGGTACCACCGTCGACCTCGATTACACCGACTACAAGATTGGTGTGAACTATCTGTACAACGGATTCAACTTCGGGGTGGCGTACAAGGATACCAACGCGGATTCGACGCTATACACCCTCGCGAAAGCAAACGGCGAGACAGTTGATTTGGGCAAAGGCAAGCTGATTGCCTCAGTCAGCAAGACTTTCTAGACATAAAACAACGGTTCCGGCGCTGCGCCGGAACCGCCTCGCAAAGCCAATTGGAGAAACCATGAAACTAGTTACCGCAGTCATCAAGCCGTTCAAGCTTGACGAGGTGCGTGAAGCCTTGTCCGCCATCGGCGTGCAGGGGATCACGGTGACCGAGGTCAAGGGCTTTGGCCGCCAGAAAGGCCATACCGAACTGTATCGCGGCGCCGAATACGTTGTGGACTTCCTGCCCAAAGTCAAAATTGAAGCCGCGATCAAAACCGAGTTGCTGGAGCAAGTCATCGAGGCGATCGAAAAATCTGCCAACACCGGGAAAATCGGCGACGGCAAGATCTTCGTGTTCGACCTCGAACAAGTTGTCCGCATTCGCACCGGCGAGACCGGCGCGGAAGCGCTATAGGGAGAATGTCATGATTAGAAAAATACTGTTGCTTCTGGCGTTGTGCGGGACAGTCGCATGGTCCGTACCGAGTTTCGCCGACGAAGCCAAGGCCGCTGATACCGTAACAGCGCCTGCCGCAGCCGCGACACCCGCAGCTGCGACTGCAACCCCGGCCCCGGTACCGAACAAGGGCGATGTTTCCTGGATGCTAACGTCCACCGCGCTGGTATTGCTAATGAGTGTTCCGGCGCTTGCGCTGTTTTACGGCGGCATGGTGCGATCTAAAAACATGCTATCCATGCTGATGCAGGTGTTCGTGGTTTTCTCGTTGATCACGGTGCTCTGGTGCATCTATGGCTACAGTCTGACGTTTACCGAAGGAAATGCCTATTTCGGAGGATTGGACCGGCTATTTCTGAACAGCACGTTTGACGCGATCAAAGGCGAGTTTTCCATGGCCGCCACGTTCAGCAAAGCCACCCCGCTGCCTGAGCTGGTATATGTAGCGTTCCAGGCGACCTTTGCGGCGATTACCTGCTGTCTTATTTTGGGGGCATTTGCAGAGCGGGCGAAGTTTTCCGCCGTGCTCATTTTCATGGTGCTCTGGTTCACTTTCTCTTACATCCCGGTCGCGCACATGGTTTGGTTCTGGCCCGGCCCGGACGCGTATACCGCGGCCAATGTGGTCGATGCGCAGAACGCAAAAGCCGGCCTGCTCTGGCAGTGGGGTGCGCTTGATTTTGCGGGCGGTACGGTAGTGCACATTAACGCCGGTATCGCGGGGATCGTCGGTGCCTATGTGATGGGCAAGCGCATAGGATTCGGCAAGGAAGCCATGTCTCCGCATAACCTCACGATGACGATGATCGGCGCTTCGCTGCTGTGGTTTGGCTGGTTTGGATTCAATGCCGGCTCGGCCCTGGAAGCCAACAATTCCGCAGCGCTGGCATTCATGAACACTTACCTGGCAACCGCTTGCGCCGTGCTGTCATGGATGTTTGCCGAATGGTTATTCAAGGGCAAGCCTTCCATGCTCGGTGCTGCATCAGGCGCGGTCGCCGGGCTGGTCGCCATTACCCCGGCGGCAGGCAATGTCGGCATCCCGGGCGCATTCGTAATTGGCCTCGCGGCCGGCGTGGTTTGCCTGTGGGGCGTAAACGGCTTGAAGAAGTTGCTCGGCGCGGACGATACGCTGGACGTTTTCGGGGTGCACGCAGTGGGCGGTATTCTTGGCGCCTTGTTAACCGGTGTATTCAATGCGCCGTCGCTGGGTGGCCCCGGCTTCGTGAACAACTGGTTCGAAATGAAGCCAGGTTTTGAAAGCATCGCGGGCCAGTTGTGGATTCAGACGAAAGCGGTCGGAGTCACCATCATCTGGTCCGCCGTCGTGGCCTTCATCGCATACAAAATCGCGGATCTGGTGGTGGGCTTGCGCGTGCCGGAAGAACAGGAACGCGAAGGCCTCGATATTACCTCTCACGGCGAGTCGGCGTACCACACGTAATCTCCTCCGGTAAGTTCGCTTACCCTTCATCGGGCGCCTTTGAGGCGCCCGATTTTTTTATCCCGGTCGGCTACGCATCCATTGCGCACTAGAACAGCTGCCGCCGGGATTCGTTGCGCGTGTTGGCCGGTACCGGTTTACGGCGGGGTGCTCTGCTACAATCCGCTGCTGCCGTCTTCTGAGGCACATTGAGGGTAATCCTTGGTCGTGACGGGCCGATTCCGGGGCGCATGAGTCACCAAACGACCAGAATTCGCGCTGCGCTTTGCGTGCGGTAGCGCTTGCAAACACCACATGAAAATTGCTTTTGTCCTCGATCCGCTCGATACCATCAAGACTTATAAGGATTCTTCCTACGCGATGATGCGCGAGGCTGCCTCACGCGGCCACACCCTCGCCGTACTGCATCAGGAAGATCTGGTATTGCGCGACGGACAGGCGGTCGCCTATGTACGGGACCTTGGACTCATGCAGGACGAGCACCAATGGTATCGGCTCAGCGAGCGCCGGGCCGCGACGCTGGATTCCTTCGATATGGTGATGATGCGCAAGGATCCCCCATTCGACATGGAATATATCTATAGCACGTACCTGCTTGAATTAGCCCAAAGGCAAGGGGCTTGCGTGATAAATGATCCGCGCGCCGTGCGCGATCACAATGAAAAGCTGGCCATCGCCAAATTCCCGCAGTTCACCGTCCCATACCTGGTCACGCGTGAAGAAACCTTGATCCGGGAATTTCTTGGGAAATACCGCGACATCATCGTAAAGCCGCTGGACGGTATGGGAGGAACGTCGGTATTTCGCCTGCATCAGAAGGATTACAACATTGGTGTGGTCATCGAAACCGTGACGCATTATGGAAAGCGCACGGTCATGGCACAGCAATACATTCCGGAGATCTCCAAAGGCGACAAACGTGTGCTGATTATTGATGGGGAACCGGTTCCTTACTGCCTCGCCCGCATCCCAAAGCAAGGTGAGACACGTGGCAACCTGGCCGCGGGCGGCACAGGCATTGCCCAGCCGCTTTCCTCTCGCGATCTGGAAATTGCGCAAGCGCTCGGACCCCATTTGAAAGCCGCGGGCCTGTTGCTGGTTGGGTTGGATGTGATCGGCGATTATTTGACGGAGGTCAATGTAACCAGTCCGACCTGCATGCGTGAAATTGCCGATCAGACTGGCTGCAATGCGGCGGCGATGATGATCGATGCGTTGGAACGATTGAGCACCACCCGCCAGTGAGCCGCGCCGATTCGCCCTGTTCCGCCATGCTTGAAACGCGGCGCAGGTAGAATTCGAAACTTGCCCGGTGTAAACACGCTTAGGCCTACATGGTTGGAATACTCATCATCACTCACGGCGCGCTTGGCGAAAGCCTGATTCACAGCGCAAGTCATGTCATGGGCGCCAGGCCGATGCAACTCGCGCACCTTGGCGTCAGCATGGATGACGATCCGCAACAAATCGTGCCGCAGGCTATAAAGCTGTTGCAGAGCCTGGACCAGGGCCGCGGCGTCCTGGTGCTTACTGATGTGTACGGCGCCACGCCAAGCAATATCGCAGGCAGGCTACTCATACCCGGGAAAATAGAAGGTGTCGCGGGTGTTAATTTGCCGATGCTGGTGCGCGCACTGACTTATCGCAACGAACCGCTGAAGACGGTTGTCGCGAAGGCCGTCTCCGGAGGCATTGAGGGAGTCATGCAAATGCCTATTGTCCAGGTGCGCAATGCAACGACGGGACATTGAGATCGTAAACAAGCTGGGGCTTCACGCCCGTGCGTCGGCCAAGCTTACTCAGTTAGCGAGCCGGTTCGCATCCGAAGTGTGGATTTCCCGTGAGGGCCGCAAAGTCAATGCAAAAAGCATCATGGGCGTGATGATGTTGGCGGCAGCACAGGGTTCGCTGGTGTCCATAGAAACCGACGGCCCGGACGAAACGCAGGCCATGGCAGCGCTGGTCGGATTGATCAACGAAAAGTTTGGGGAAGGGGAATAGCACGGAAACAAAGGACGGCGAACGCGGGTCGAGCGGGCAAGCTATCCCGGCTCAGCACTCCGCAGCTCTGATGAGCTTCACCATACACGGCATCGGCGTCTCGGGAGGCATCGCCATCGGCCATGCGCAGCTTGTGTCGCATGCGCAGCTCGAGGTCGCCCATTACGACATTTCAAGGTCTCGCATCGCGGACGAGAAAGCGCGCTTCGATGCGGCGGTGGTCACCGCGCGAGCGGAACTCGCCAGCCTCGCGGAGCATATTCCTGTCGGAGCGCCGGCTGAATTCGAGGCGTTCCTGAATGTGCATCTCATGATTCTGGACGACCCGACTTTGTCGGAAACGCCCAAGCAGCTGATCGAATCCCTGCAATGCAATGCGGAATGGGCCCTCAAGCTGCAGATGGATGCGCTGATCGAGCAGTTTGAAAGCATTGAAGACGGCTATCTGCGTGATCGCAAGACTGACGTCATCCAGGTAGTGGAGCGCATCCTGAAAGTGTTGATGGGGCGCCCCGGCGAGGTTTTGGCGCGTAATGCACCGGAAGAAAACAGCATCCTTGTCGCGCATGACTTATCCCCCGCCGACGTAATTCAGTTCCGCAGTCACCGATTCGCGAGCTTCATCACTGACCTGGGCGGCGCAACTTCGCATACTGCGATTATCGCCCGCAGTCTCAACATTCCGTCGGTGGTCGCCCTGCATCACGCGCGCACATTGATTCGTGAAAACGAGGTTCTGCTGGTCGATGGCAGCAACGGCGTAGTCATTGTCAATCCGGACAAGACCGTGCTGGCCGAGTACAAGCTGCGGCAGGAGCAATGGGAACTAGAGCGTTTGAAGCTCAAGCGCCTCAAACGTACCAAAACGACCACGCTGGACGGCACTACCGTCGAACTCCAGGCGAACATAGAGTTACCCGATGATGTCGCCGACGCGAAGGAAAACGGGGCCGACGGCGTGGGGCTGTTCCGCACGGAGTTCCTGTACCTGAATCGTGGCGACCAGCCCAGCGAGGACGAACAATTCGAAGCCTACCGCCGCGTCGTGCAGGAAATGGACGGCCGCCAGGTTACGATTCGCACTTTTGACCTCGGAGCCGACAAACATGTCGATGCCGCTGAACGAGTGGCGCCCAATCCAGCGCTCGGACTACGCGCAATCCGGCTTTGCCTGGCAGAGCCGCAGATGTTCCACCGGCAGTTGCGGGCGATCTTAAAGGCTTCGCATTACGGCAAGGTGCGCATCCTGATCCCAATGCTTTCCTCCGCCAATGAGTTGAACCAGACCATGCATCACATCGAGGAAGCCAAACTCAGCCTCGATCGGGAAGGCATTGCTTACGACAGGAGAATTCCAGTTGGCGGCATGATTGAAATTCCGGCTGCGGCGCTGTCGCTCTCAACCTTTACACGAAAGCTGAATTTTCTGTCCATCGGGACCAACGACTTGATCCAGTACATGCTGGCCATCGATCGCGCGGACGATACGGTGGCTCATCTGTATGATCCGTTGCATCCCGCGGTCCTCAATCTGGTCGCGCATATCATCCGCAGCGCCAACCGTGCTGATGTGCCTGTAACGGTGTGCGGTGAAATGGCGGGTGACGTGCGACTGACCCGTGTGCTGCTGGGCTTCGGCTTGCGCCAGTTCTCCATGCACCCCGCGCATCTCTTATCGGTGAAGCAGCAAGTGCTGAAATCGGATCTGCAGGAAGTAATCGTGTTTACGCAGAAAATGCTCAGGAGCGATGATCCCGATAAACTGGAGCAACTTCTGGCGCGCATGAATCACTGACGCGTCTGTGTTCACGGGTTTGGCGGCCATGCGTCACCGTGATTCTCGACACGATCGTTCTCACAGCAATGCGCATCGACTCGGAACAGCTTTCGCAACAGCTAACGCGAGGACTGAAAAGTCTCTACGTCATCTTCGGCGACGAACTGCTGCTGGCACTGGAAGCGGCGGATCGCATCCGTGCAAAGGCGCTGGAGCAGGGTTTCACTGAACGCCGCGTACTGATAGCCGACACCGGCTTCGACTGGGGCGAGCTCGCCATGGCCAGTAGCAGCCTTTCGCTTTTTGCGCCTAAAAGGATGCTCGACGTGCGTATCCCGGGCGGGAAGCCCGGCAAGGACGGCAGTGAAGGCTTGCAACGACTGGCAGCCTCGCTACCCGCTGACAC
>JBJMWI010000130.1:0-44892 GCA_045810225.1 Burkholderiales bacterium | reverse complement strand
CGACAAGGAAAGCAGTCAGCAAGCAGGACATCGCGAAACTTAGACGACTGGCGTTACGGATGAATCTGTTCATGTATGTGCTCCTAAGCGAAGCCGATTATCTTGGCTCACTGTGTGACTTCTGCATAATGGAGCACGTTCAAGATGACGTCGTCCTGAATCCGTCTAGACTATGTTCGCGAATGATTATGTTGGCACTAATAGCCCTTTCGGAAGAGAGAACAGCGCGGATTTTCGATTCCATTGCGCTTGTTGCGCCAGCGCCGCTAACCCTGCGAGAAGGACGCCGCCATCATCGGAATTGGCGCGTGATCAGAACTTGATATAGTCTGTGTGCGAACGCACAGAACTCGCAGCTGTCCTATGATATTCGTGCGCATTGGCTCAAAACCATCATGGATATATCAAACCGCCGTGACAGCTTGGCGATGGACCAGTGGAATGTCGTGTACATTCCGCAGAGCCGGGTTTTCGAGGCATCCAACAGAACGTTTCTCGGCTTGCTGCACGCTGAGAACTCAATCGACTTCGACCCAACGACAGAATATCCGGTCTATAGTGCACCCGCCGCCGACGGGGACGGCATCCACTATTTTTTCTCGCCGGTAGCGTCAAATCGATTCCGGGTTTTTCTAAAGTTTTGGAGCGCGGTTTCAATGGAAGCATCACCGGATATGACGCTTCTCCGGCGGATTCTTTAGATCATCCACGCTTCTGCATTTCAAAAAAACACACGCGCACTACATATAGCTACACCGTTAGTCCTTTGACCTTGGCATGTGTGCGTCGCGTCTGCCAATTGCCGATTCCAATCCAGCAGAACAGCATCAAATAACCTGTAATGATCGACCCGAGGGTGAAAAGCCATAAGGATAAACCCTTCAGCCATGCCTCCGGGACAATGCCAAGCAGCTTAAGGATCCAAAGACAGACGAACAGAACTGGCGCACCAAAGGCGCCCGTAATCATGCTGGTCACGAATATGAGTGGCGAGAACGCGATTATTCTCGACACTGGTAGAAACGCCGACTTCGATCTCGCTCTGAAGCCCAGCCGGTGCGCCACCTCGAACAACACTAGGCAGACGAGGGTCGAGTCGATTAACCACGCAATGGTCGTCATGGCGCGGAATTAATTGAATGTTGTTGTGATTATGGTCGCCCGGTTATGGAAGGCAATAAGCCGAACGACTTGCCAGCGAACTTTCCTGGGGATTCTGGATCGGCCTGGCTAGCGCAAGCGTCCGTTGAGCAAGAGATGTCCTTCCTTCAAGACCCCTGAGGATTGCAATAGCGTAGTTCCGTTTCTATCGCACCGCAGCTGACAGCTGCCACTATCAGCTCAGACCATCTGGGGATCCGCATGGCCTGGCTCGTCGTTCATGGTCCTGTTGCTGAGATCTTCCATCGACTGCATGAACCACTCCGCGACGGGGATGTGCAAACAGCTTGCGCTTCGAAAAATTCCCTTTCACTGGTTGCTGAATGGACAACTGCTGTCAGGCAATCCTGTATTTGCGGAAGGCTTTGTCGATGAATTGAGTTGTAGCGCCCGGCTCGAGTGGTGAAATGCAGATTCCCTGGTTGAGCTGAACCGGGCTTTCAAAAAGCTCGTCGACCAGGCCCGGAATCACCTCCAGGTACCAGCTATTGGGAATCGCCTTCACCAGGTGCTGGTGCACTTGCATCAAATCCCCGGCATGAGGGCAAACTCGAATATTCTGTACATTCGCCATGGCGGCCACTTCCATCCAGGGCGTTATTCCGCCGATGCGGCAAACGTCCACCTGAATGATGTCCACTGCCGAATTTTCGATGAAGTCGCGGAAACTCTGAGTGGTGTAAAGATGTTCGCCAAGTGCGATCGGAATCGAGGTGGCCTGCTTGAGCAACCGATGCGCCTTGATGTCATCCGGATGCAAAGGTTCTTCCAGCCATGTGAGGTCAAATTCTTCCAGCTTCTTTCCCCAAACACTGGCCGTCATCAAGTCCCAGCTTTGGTTTGCATCAATCATCAGCAGAGCATCGTCGCCGATAGCTTGCCTCACTGCCTTCACACGGCGGACATCCTCGCGCGGGTCGGGCTTGCCTACCTTCATCTTCAACGCAGTGTAACCGTCGGCAAGCAGCGCGAGCATTTCGTTTTTTAATTCATCCTGCGTCCGGTTCAACCATCCTGCAGCCGTGCTGTAAATCGGAATGTCGGTCGAGCGGCAGCCGCCCAGAACTTGCCACAACGGCCTTTCAGAGCTTTTCGCGATGATGTCCCACAGTGCAATATCAACCGCCGACTGCGCCATGGTCGTGGCGCCCGCGCGGCCAATCCAGTGTGATTTTCCATAGTAGAGCTGATACCAGATCTCTTTTACGTTGAACGGATCCTTTCCCTTGAGCTCGTCGACAAAGAGACTATCCAGCACCTCCTTGATGACACTGCCGCCCGCTCCAACGGTAATGGTGTATCCGGTTCCGCTGACCCCTTCATCGGTCGAGACGTTTAGTCCGACGAATTCCAGAACACTTGTGCTTTGCATGCCGTCGGCAATTTCACGCCGAATCGGGACCTGCAACATAAAGCTTTCTGCGCGGGTAATTTCCATGGTCTACCTTTGGGCTAACCCTCTTATCGGTTCGGATATTTTATGGCATGGGTCTTTTTTTACCGATTGTGTCAAGCGGTTGAGGCTGCTGCAAGATACCTATCGATTGAGGCTGGAAACATCGGCATGCTTGCTACGCTATGGTGAACATGGTTCACAAACTGGAGTAAGGAATTGCCCTTAGTCCCATTCAAGGCTGTTTCGATTGGTTCAAACGCTTTCTGGGATACAAACCAGTCTGAATCGAGAACTACAATCCCATGTATATGGTTTGCTCTCTACCGAATCAAAAGGGCATCATAAAAGTTAAGCTGAGCTCGCCCCGAATCGGTGCTGTAACGCTCGGATGTCGACAGGCAAGCTATTTCTGTTCTTCAATCTGATACCCGAATCGCGGAAAGTGCACATACACCGTACCGGCACGTGCATCGGTGCGTCTTACGACCCACTCGTTTGTATATTCGGCCACTAGTTCGCCTGCGACAGGATCGATCCCAGAGTCGGTAGGCGCCACCATGACGCCTGCGCCCACGGGGCAGGGGCCCGGCGATCGAACTGATTCGGTTCTCAAGGCCGCGTGTTTGCCCTTTCGTGCAATCTCTATTGCATCGGCACTGCTAAGTGTGCTCGGGGTGCCGTGGCCGATACCCTCAATGCGACGCATCCATTGCATCATGAGAGGCCAGGCGGACAGGAACCCTGCCACCGCGGTTGCGCGCTGGATGAACCAGAGCGGATGGAAAACCGAAAAATCTGCGACTGTTGCCTGGGCGCCGAAAATAAACAAGCGCCCGTCGGCAAACTGCCGCTCGAATTGATCGAGATGTTGCGTCAGCAGCGCGGTCGCCGCGTGTAATGCCATGCGCGGGACGCCTTTGCGAAACGCCTTTCGATCCTCGATGAACGCGGCCCGGTGCTCCGGGCTGTAGCGTCCGAACATGCTGTTGAACCCTTCCGGCTGCATCGCAAAACCCACGCCGGCCGCGAACAAATATTGGTCTGCCCACGCTGCGAGAATGTGAGCATCGGCGGCATGCGCCTTGGGGTAGAGCTTCGGCTCTGGCTGGATTCGCTCCAGCACCTCCGCGATCAAGGCAGTGTCGCAATAGATATCACTTGCGACCTGCATAATTGGCGTGCGTCGATAACCGCCGGTGAGTGCAATGACGTCGGGCTTCGGCAACATCATCGGGACCAATACCGCTCGATAGCTGATTCGCTTGAATCCGAGAATCAAACGGATCTTTTCCGCGAACGGGGATTCCGGGTAGTGATGCAGAATGATCTCGGGCATCAGAGGACAGAGGACGGAAGACAGAGGACAGAGGGAACCGGAATCGGTCGGGATTCCGGCGCTTTTCACTATTGGCTGTGCGTCAGTGTATTTGCCTGTTGCCTTTATTGCCAGTAGGGAACATCGGCTGACGTCGGCCCTTAAAAATTGGCGAGACCCTATACCGCAGCTACGGCTTCGACCTCCAGCTTCCATTCCGGCTTGAGCAGAGTTGCGCAGACCACGGTGATTCCCACCTCGTGGTCGCCCAAATGTTTCTTGCGGATTGCCTTGTTCGCTTCCATGTACTCCGGACGGGCAAGATAGGTTCTCAGGAATACGAGGTTTCCAATTTCCATCCCTGCTGATCTCAGGATGGCGCCCAGGTGACGCCAGATCAATTCGCTTTGATCTTCGAACGACTCAGGCATGGTCTTGCCGTCTGTTTCATAGCCGTTGAGGCCGCTGATGTAGAGCGTTCGCGCTCCGCCGGTTACTTCGACGGCGTGAGCGTAGCCCGGATATTTCGCGTACAGGCCTTTCGGATCGTGCTTCCTGATCGTCATGCGTTTCCTTTTTGAATGGAGGAAGTCGGGGGGATGCCTTTCTCGTTGTACTGCATCGTCGCATGCGAACAGGAAAGTGCGAAGGACTTGCTTGTAGCAAATCAGGACTCAGGACTCGGGTTTGCAAGACTCAGTGGGAAGAGGCGTAGTTGCGTCTCTGGGGATCGTTTCCTTCGGTGGGCAATCGATCAGTCAGCCGCACGCCACCCTTCGGGTTCGCGGCGTACCGGCCTGGTTAGAACGTGATACGTACGGAGGATGTGCTGCGCTTTGCTTCACCGTGGTAAACGGCTTCGATGTTGTTACCATCGGGATCCAGAACGAATGCAGCGTAGTAGCCCGGATGGTATGCGCGCTCCCCGGGCGCGCCATTGTTCTTGGCCCCGTTGGCGAGGGCAGCCTTGTGGAACGCCTCCACCATCGCGCGGCTCTGGGTCTGGAACGCCAGGTGATGGCGGCCGGTCAAGATTCCCTGCGCGGCCTCGCTGTCGGCCGTCGAGACAAATAGCTCATCTGCCCAGAAAAACCCTTCGCCAGTCCCGCCCATGGGAATATTCAGGACTTTGAAGATGGCCGTGTAGAACGTCTGCGCGGCGGGAAGATCTCGCACGACCAGCTGGATGTGATCGATCAAACGGCCGCGGTGAAGGTCCTCGGTTTCCAAGTGTTCCCCTTCCTGTTGCAAAGTATCTGCGATGAGATTCGCTTCGGCAGGCCTTCTCGTCGACCACGCGGACAAACACGCACGATTACACAACTGACGGCCCGACAAAGAACTTCTCTATTGGGGAATTTCGCCAAGCCGCATTACAGCGAGGCGCTGTTCTCCTGCGGCGTCTGGTTGAACTTGTCATGCCTCCCATCCACGTATTTCACTGACTTGGCGAGCTCGTCCCAATCGGCGCCCTCGAGCGTCGCCACCGCGATCGCGTACATTTGCCCGCCCTTCGGGTCCTGACCGGTCGCGAAGGCGCGCACCCCGCACGTCTTGCAGAACCTGTAGTGCAGATTGGGCCGCGGCTTGCCGGCCGGCGTCCACTGGTAGTCTGCCATGGCGTCCTCACCCTTCTCCAGGCGAAAATGGTCCGGCGTGACAAAGGCGAACCATGCGCGGGACTTCTTGCATAGCGAGCAGTTACAGCGCAGCGTGCCTTTGGAGAGATCCACGTCTGCTTGGTACTTCACGGCGCCGCAATGACAACTTCCGGCATAAGTCTTCAAAGCCATGGGGGTCTTTCCGGTATGAGGGGTAGCCAATATGACTTCGCGTGGGTGATGGAGTTCGTAGCATGTTGTCGTTGCAGTGACGCAAAGCGACCGGCGCCGCGCTGATAGAATGAATCGCGCGCCTTATCCGATCACACAGCCCATGGCATCGACGCTTACCAAACTTCCTCCCAATATCATCCGCACGATGTGCCCGATGAACTGCCATCCCACGCTCTGCGGCATGCTGGCCGAAGTGCGCGAGGGCAGGCTGGTGGGCGTCACGGGCGATGCCGACAATCCCGACAGCCAGGGATTTCTCTGCATCCGCGGAAAGGCATCGCGCGAGATCATCTACAATCCTGCGCGCCTGTTGTACCCGCTGATGCGCGATCGCCGCGAAGACGAATTCCGGCGCGCGACATGGGACGAAGCGTTCGACCGCATCGTCGCCGGCATGGCAGATCCCGCAGCGGTGGGTCTCTGGCCCGGGCACGGAATCTTCACGACCAGTTATGGCACGCGTATCAGCGCGCAACTGCTCGCGCGTTTCGCGAATTTCCACGGCAGCCAGTTCTGGAATCCGACCATGATTTGCTGGGGGCTTGGTGCGTTCGGGCTCGGCCTCACCGGCATGCTCGAGACCAACACTAAGGAAGACATGGGCGAGCACTCCGAGCTGATCCTGCTTTGGGCCGCCAATCTTACGAGCCAGCCGAATACCGCGCGGCACCTGCTGGCCGCGAAGCGGCGCGGCGCACACATCGTGACGATCGACGTGCGCAATACCGAGGCGGCTGCCAAATCCGACGATGTGCTGATCATCCGTCCCGGCACGGACACGGCACTGGCGCTGGCGATGATGCACGTAATTTGCGGTGAGCGACTGCACGATTCGGCCTTCGTCGCTAAACATACGGTCGGATTCGACGAGCTCGCCGCTCACGTCAAGGAATATACGCCGGCGTGGGCCGCCAATATCACCGGCGTTGCGTCCGACCGCATCGTGGCATTGGCGCGGCGCTATGCAAATACGCGGCCGGCGATGATCGTGCTGGGCGGCAGTTCAATGCATAAAGGCGCCAACGGATGGCAAGCGGGGCGCGCGATCGCCTGTCTGCCGGCGTTGACCGGCAACGTCGGGATCGCTGGCGGCGGTTTCGGGCCGCGTCACGGCAGTGCGGCGCATGGCCGGGGCCTTAGCAGCATCATCGAACCCGAGCGCAGGCGACGCGCGCCGGATGTCCCGAACCAGATGTCGGCCGTTGCCGGAGCACTTCGGGAAGGCATGATCCGGACACTGCTGCTGATGGGCACGAACATGCTGTCGTCCTATGCTGATGCCGGCGATCTGGAGCAGGGTCTGCGACGCACGCCGCTGATCGTCAGCCACGACCTGTTCCTGAACGACACGGCGCGCCGCTTCGCGGACGTCGTGCTGCCGTCAACGGCCTGGCTGGAGGAACTCGGTTGCAAGATGACGCACACGCATCTCTATCTCATGGAGCGAGCGCTTGCCGCGCCCGGCGAGACGCGCTCGCTGTACGCGGTAATCAAGGAGCTGGCCGAGCGCCTCGGCCTCGCGGGGTTCCATCCCTGGGCATCGGAAGAGGCGATGGTGGATGCTATCCTCGATCATCCTTGCACGGGCCGCGCGACTGTGGACGCGCTACGCGCGGAGGGCGGTATCCGTGCGCTCAACATTTCACATGTGGCCAATCCGACGCTGGACTTTGATACACCGTCGCGCAAGATCGAGTTCGTCTCTGAGCAAGCGGGGCGGCTCGGCCTGCCGATGATGCCGGTGCATGAGGCGCCTGTTGCGCAGGCATCCACAGCCGGCGGCCAAAGTTATTCGCTCGTCCTCGCACAAGGCCGCACGATGATCCACTTCCACAGCTTCTATAACAACGGCAGGGAACTACCGACGCTCGCCCGGCGGGAAGCGGAGCCGACATTGTGGATTTCTCCCGAGGATGCCATGACGCGCAACCTCGCTGACGGCGCGGCGATTCGCATCTTCAACGCGCGCGGCGATCTGATGGCGCGTGCCCATGTCACTACCCGCATCCCGACCGGCACTGTGTGGATGCGCGATGGTTGGCCCGGCCTCAACCGCCTGACTGGCGGCGGCTCCGTATTGCCCGACGCAGCGGTCGACCTGTTTGGGTTTTCCGCGGGTCAGGCGACGTTCGACGCGCTGGTGGAAGTGGCCGCGGTATAAGTCAGCGATATTTTTGTTCCGTTGGGCAGGGCTATCATCAAAATCGCCACTTCAACGTAAACGCCATCACCGAGCGCCTGCCGCAACTTCTGGCGTGGCTGGAGCAACCGCGTCACGGTTATTGTTTGCTGCAGGAATTTGAAGGCACCGCAGGAGCGCTTTCTTTAACAAGCGCTGCAAGACAGTTACGGTTTTGTATGGCACGCTCAGAAAAGCTGGAACGGCGTTGCCATCCTGCCCATAAGAGTACCCATCATCGCGATCCTTTGCGCTAAACTCGCGCCGCCCCACCTTCTACTGATCGAGAACACGATGTACATGAAAGCCGCTATTTCCCTGACGCTCCTCGCCTGCACTGTGCCATCCCATGCTGACGGTACCGCCGCGGCTCTATACAAAACTGGCAACTTGACCGTCGACGTTTCCGGCCCGGACGTCAGTATGCAACTGCGCCTGCCCATGACGCGCGGCGATACCTCGGGCGCGAGCAAGCCGACTTTGACCACTGCGGAAGTCGTGGCGCGCCTGAAGGACGCGACCAAGCTGTTCGTGTTTCCGGACAAGGCCAAGTGCCAGGTGGAAAACGCCAACGCCTTTGCAGTCGACACCCAGGGCAAGCCTACCACCGCCGAGGGGAACATCCAGGCCATGTACCGGTTTCGGTGCGACGGCGCGACGTCAGCGCGCATTGATAAACTGGGCATCCGGTTGTCGGATCAATTGCCGGGTCTGGAGAAACTCAAACTGCAGGTTGCGACCGACAAGGGTGAGACCGCCGTGGAACTGTCGCCGGCAAACGCAGATGTGACGCTCTAGCCGGGGTCCTCGGGACACTACGGCGACCCTCGCTTACGGGTTAGCTTTTTTTTTGTGTGTGGACGAGCTAACGAATCAGTTCGAATACTATGTATTGCGTATGACGCATAGCATTTGTTTCTCCAGGGCTACCTGAAAGTCGCTCATCCCGCGTCACGCGAGCTTTAAGGTCTCGCCTCAACATCGAGCGCTGCGAAGGCCGGTACGACCGCCTGTTGCGCAGCGGATCCTACTGCACTAAAGCCTTAAAGTCTGGCGACCGAACTGCCTTTCCAACTAAGTTCTGCACCGTTGGAAAGAAGGCTTCAGCCGTCTGCTTGCAAGCGGTATCCGCGATAAAGCCACTTTCAAACTCATAGTGCTCGACGACGGTCATGGACTTGCCATTGGAAGAACTCAAAGTAAGATCCACGTCCCAAGAACCGCCGGTAAGGTTTCTTGCGGAAGAGAAAGCGAGATTGTTTACGACCCCTGAAACAGTTGCGCGGGGCGCTGTTCCGGCGTAGATCCCAGCGACCTTAAATTCGTCCTCAAAAGCTTTCTGAATGTAGGCGGTATGGGTCATACCGTCGGGAGGAGCAAGTGGGCCAGCAGCGCGACATGCATTGCTGAATGTAGCTGGACCTGAAAACGTACCAACCGAAAGCTCGGATGTGCCGAGCGCCTTTAGTGCGACGTTGTTGTCAGCGTTGATCGCATATCTTGGCGTAGTGTAGGTGGAACAGGCGACAAGTGAAATTGCGAATAGCACCAGGAGCGTGATTTGTTTGATCATGTTGGTCTCCCTAGAATGTGAAATGAACAATGACGAACCGCACTTTTGCTTTCCCGCCATATCGCCAGAACAATAGGCCCAGCAATATTCCTCCGCATGTCGAAATGACGATTGGTAGGAATGCTTTTAGCATACATTAACACACAAGGAATCCACGATTAGAGGTCGACCGGTCCTTTGCGAGAACTAACTGGATTATCGGATTTGTTTAAGCCAAGGACCGAAAGCAATCCAGGTTAGGCGAGAATAAAACCGCATTGCTCGCGAGGCCGCATCTTCATCGTGAAAATCGCCACCTTCAATGTAAATGGCATCACCGCGCGCTTGCCGCAACTTCTGGCGTGGCTGGAACAATCGCGTCCCGATATTGTGTGCCTGCAGGAATTGAAGGCGCCGCAGGAGCGTTTTCCTGAAGCAGCGCTGCAAGATGCAGGTTACGGGTTCGTGTGGCATGGCCAGAAAAGCTGGAACGGCGTTGCCATCCTGGCGCGCGGCAAGACGCCGGTCGAGCGGCGGCGTGTGCTTCCGGGAGATGCGGAAGACCTGCACAGCCGCTATATAGAAGCAACCGTAGGCGAGCTCGTGGTCGGTTGCCTTTATCTTCCCAATGGCAATCCCGTGCCGGGACCGAAGTTCGACTACAAGCTACGCTGGTTCGATCGCCTCACGCGTCACGCGGCGGAACTTCTCGGCCAAAACGTGCCCGCGGTGCTGGTCGGCGACTACAACGTGATACCGACCGAACTCGATGTCTATGCACCGGAGCGCTGGGTTGATGACGCGCTGTTCCGGCCCGAGGTGCGCGAAGCGTATCGGCGACTGCTGGCACAGGGCTGGGTTGACGCCGTACGTGCAATGCATCCGGAGGAACGCGTTTACACTTTCTGGAAATACCTGCGCAACGCCTTCGAACGCGACGCGGGCCTTCGCATCGATCATTTTCTTTTGAGCCCGTCGCTCGCCGGTCGCCTGAACGGCGCCGAAGTCGATCGTGACGTGCGTGCTCGCGAAAAAGCGAGCGATCATGCGCCGGTGTGGATCACACTGGCGGACTAGCCAGAGGCGCTTCGCTTACTCACACGTACCAGAATCACCCGGTGCGTGAGATGTAGTGTTGATCAGGTTCAGTTCGATCCCGCGCCCGCAAGCAAACGGAGACGGGTGGGAAGCTGGACAATCTTCCGGTCAGCCGGGATTAGCTGCGACTGCGGATCTTCTACCCATTGGGAAATGGGCATGAATTGTTCACGCTCCGCTGCACAGACCGCTTCATCCATTTCAAACAGGCCCAAGCCGGATTCCACCGCCTGAAGATAGATATCGGAATCGCGCAGGCGGCTGAGCAGGGGCATGTTGAGGGACTTCAGAAAGCGCTCGAGCGGTTCGTAAGTCGGCATGGAATTGCGCACCTTGTTGGCAACCACGCCGAGACGGATATTGCGCATCCGGATACGGCCCGAAACGAGCAAATCCCGGATGAAATTCGCGGTCGCATGGACATCAATGGCAGAAGGCGCGACGGGGACGACGATGCAGTCCGCGCGCGCCAGCATCTCCTGCAGTAATAGTCCGGAAGTGCCCGCCGGCGCATCAATAATGAGTTGTCGCGTGTCGGCCGGGACATGCATTTCGATCCCACGCAACCGGTTGCCTCGCTGAGGAGCGGCATTGGCGGCGTAAATGCGGTTCCTGGAAGAATCCCGCAGGCGCAGCCAGTTGAGGCTCGATCCCTGGGGGTCATAGTCCATCACCGCGACGGGCACCGCCCGGGCTGCAAAGTAGCTGGCCAGGCTGGTTGTTACAGTGGTCTTACCCGATCCGCCCTTCGGATTGACGACCAGTGTGGTATTCATTCGCATGATCGGTGCCCGATTTCGACTTGATTTGCCCAGGTGCGGCACGGGGAAAATACCCTCGCCTGCCAGGGGTCAACTGTTACCGGTTAATGTGCACGTATCGCGCCATTTGGCCCGACCTATTTCCCAACAGGCACTTAGCCGGTGGACCGGTGTCGCCGCTGTCACTTTAAAGCGACTCCGTGCCGATACACGGCAACCCGGCCCGTCGTTCACTCGAAATACCCATGTCGAGAAGGGAAGTGGACCCGGTGTGGCGCATAATTTATGAGTCGCGCCAGGAAAATAATGCATAGGCAAGGCGCGCGTCCTTGCGGGTGGCGTGCCGCCCTGCAGGGCGCATAACAAGAGCAGACAAGGTTCTTTGAGGAGATTCACATGCCAGTCAAGCAATGCCCGTCGTTGATAGTCACAGTCGCCGTTATGACAGTGTGCTGCGCCACCGCATCCGCGCAACGCACTCCCGAGCCAACCAATGATCTTCCCAATCCCTACCGGACGATTGCGCCGTGGGGCCAACTGCCCGATGGCAGAACGTGGGGTGCGTTAAACGCAGTCGCGATCGACAACGACGGCGAATCGGTCTGGGTTGCGAATCGCTGCGGGGCGAATCCGGACATTCCTCCTGGCGAATCGCCCTACACATACGATAGTTGCGCCGGTTCTTCGGTAGACCCGGTTATGAAATTCGATTCCTCCGGGAAGTTTCTAAAAAGCTTCGGTGCCGGTATGTTCATATTCCCGCACAAAATCTATATCGATGCCGACGGAAATGTATGGGTCGTCGATGGCAGAAGCGCGAACGCCCGGGAGCGCAAGAAGCACCCGGATGAAAAACCAAAGGGCCATGTTGTCGTGAAATTCAGCCCCACCGGCAAAGTATTGCTGACGATCGGCACCCCGGGCGTCGCCGGAAATCCGCCGCAGGCATTGACTGAACCGTGCAGCGTGGTCACTGCACCCAACGGCGACATCTTCATCACCGAAGGACATTCTGGTCAGTACCCCGGTGCCGGGCCACAGAGTGTCGGCCGAATCTCGAAGTTCACGAAGGACGGCAAGTTCCTCAAGTCATTTGGCAGGTGGGGCGCGGCGCCCGGCGAATTCAAGACGCCTCACGATATCGCGCTGGACTCCCAGGGACGGTTATTCGTTGCCGACCGCGGAAACATGCGCGTCCAGATCCTCGATCAGGATGGTGGCTTCATCGCCGAATGGTTTCAGTTCAGCCGTCCAAGCGGCGTTTATCTCCGTGACGGCATGATCTACGTCGCGGATTCCGAATCAAACGGCCTCGCCTTTGCAGCTCACCCTGGATGGAAGAGAGGGATCAGGATCGGTGGCCTGCAGGACGGCAAGGTGCTGTACCGTATCCCTGATCCGCTCGAGATGGAAGGAACCAGCGCGGCGGAAGGATTGGCTGTGGATGCGAAGGGCAATGTGTACGGCGGTGAAGTCGGACCAAGACAGCTGGTCAAACACATCAAGTAAAGATCCAGGCACACCGGGCAATAAGGACTGCCAGCTGAACATGAGTACGAGACCAGTAGTCGGTGTGGCAGGTTGTGGCTCGATGGGCTTGCCGATGGCGCTGGCATTGCAGGATGCCGGTTATGAAGTCTGGGGTCTCGATGTCCGACCGACGAGCGAGTTCGGTTCGTTCCAGTCGCGCATGCTTGAAGACCCCGCGCAATTTGCCAGTCGCGTGGCAATCGTCATTTCGGTGGTGCGGGATGTTGCGCAGAATCTCGAACTGTGTTTCGATCGTCAGGCGCTGTTCAAGCGTGCGCGCTATCCGAAAACCCTGATCGTGAGTTCCACCCTGTCGCCGCGTTTTATGGTCGAATTGCGCGGCCGGCTTCCGCATGACGTCGTACTCATCGATGCACCGATGTCCGGCGCACCACACGCCGCGCGCTCGCGCAAGTTGAGTTTCATGCTGGGCGGCCCGGATGATCACCTGGACCGGCTGTTGCCGCTATTCCAGACCATGGGCGGGCATGTCTTCCGGCTTGGGCCGCTGGGTGCAGGCATGACAGCGAAGGTGCTGAACAATTACGTGGCCAGCGCTTCAGTCGTGGCGGTGCGCCGTGCCTACGCTCGCGCCCGCGAACTGGGCGTGGTCCTTGAAACGCTGCGATCCGTCATGAGGGCCAGTTCCGGCGCCACCTGGTTCGGTGACCACTTTCATGACATCGATTGGTCGCGCGAAGGTTACGAACGGAATAATACAGTCGGCATCCTCGAGAAAGATATTCAGTCAGGCTTGGATGCGCTCACCGGGCTCAAGGAATCAAAGCCCGACGAATTCGACGCTGCATTGCTGGAAGCGATTCGGAAACTAGAACCTTTTGGAACGTCGTGACGACGTTACGATTTAGGCACTCTCGTCATGGTTTACTTTGGCCCAATGAGCGGCGCTCAGCGGCAATTTGCCAATCACGGGCATCTTGGATTCCGTTTGAGCGGGATCTGCACACGCTAGCCCTCGCGGCGTTCTCCCAGGCGGCTTGTTTAGTAAATTTTTCCCAGGCAATGGTCTTGGCGGGCATCGCAGTTGCATTCAAAGATGCCTGCAGCAGTTGAATAGGACGAGTAGCGTTAAGGCTTAGCGTGTTGGTCATGTCACCCAGACGAACGATCCGAGCAATGGAAGGAACGCCCACGCTATCCAGAATGAATAGCATGTAGTGTCCAGGGGGCGCGAGATTTCCATTTGCCGGGGCAGTCAGGCTAAGCCCGCCAGCGACCCTTACAAGGGGAAGCTCCAGGAAGCGTTGGTTCTCATCAAAGGCATGAGTAACCGAGGACAACCTTACGAGAGTGGCTCGGACAACCCGTCCGGCATCCGGCGTCGCCACAAAAAACGACCGGCCGTAACCGACAACGCTTGGTGCGGTCACCATCGAAGGCCTGGGGCCTCGAAAAAGATAGGGAGGCGAGAAGAACTCGGCGTTCAGCTCTCGGGGAAGGCCAGAACCGTCTCCGCTGCCGGTGTGGAGAATCCGGGCGTCGGGCATAAGCAGCGTGGTCGAGTGATATACGCGCGTGACCTGATTGCTGGCCCATGTGCTCCAGTTTCCACTCGCGGGATCCCATACCTCGGCGGCATGTATGGCCCCGGCTGGATCGCTGAACCCGGGGCTGCTGGTGCCACCGGTGGCGAGTACACGGCCGTCGGGCAAAAGCGTCGCATTGAATTGGCGTCTGGGGTACGCCATCGACCCGGTGTATTGCCACGATGGCGCTGCCTGACCGAGATCTATCACTTCGGCGGTACTTGTGGGAGCCCCCAAGGGCAAATTGCTACCGCCCACGATCAGCACTTTGCCGGGCCGGTACATCGCTGCGGATCCGTAATCGCGTTGGCCGTAATTGCTCCTCGCAACCGGTATCCATGTACCTGCGCCTGCGGGATCGAGGTAATAGGACTGAGGTAGTTCTCCGGCCATGAAAACCAGGCCGTTGGGCGCGACGAAAAGTCGCGGATAATAGGGCACCGACAGATCTGCACCGGTGAGCGTGTGCCAAGCGCTGCCATTCCACACCTCGGGCGTTGTAACTTCGATACCATCTTGATCATTCCCAGCCACCGTCACTACCTCGCCGTTGGGCAATGTCGTGGTGGTGGGATACCAACGTCCCCGACTCATCGGTAATACTGCGGTCCACGCCCGAGTCGCGTCATCGAAGATGTTTGTGTCCGGAAGGCCGTGATCGTTGCTAATGTGACCGCCGGCGACCAGGAGACGGCCGTCGGCCAGAAAAGTGTGTCCGCTGCAGAACAAGGCGGTTGAGGTGGGGAGCGCTGCAAACACACCGGTTGCTGGGTTCCAGACATAAGGGTCTCCAAGCAATCCCCAGGAGAGCACTTGACCTGACGGCATCAGGTGAAGGTGCACGGCGACCACGGGCCAATCTATCGGAGCATCCCACGCACCCAAAGTCGCCTGAGGTTCCTGCCGAGGAGTTGGTGGGCAAGTGGTTCGTGTGTTGCCGACTGGCGCTGACGCTGCGCCGGGGTAAGAAATTTGCAGGTCGCCGGAGGACATCGTCGTCAAGCGCGTTGTGCTTGGGATGTTCTCCGCCGAACGCGGCGGTAGCAACAGCTCGCCCTGCTCCGAAGTTCCGGTCACTGCAAACTGCACAGAAAGCGATGTTGGACTGAAGTTCTGGAGATCAAAATCGTTGGCGCAAGCATATGTCACGGCAACAGCCGCGCTCACTTTGTCCGTCTGCGTTGCCTGACTTGCCTGTCCTGACGTAGAAGAGTCGCTGGACGGACCCTGACAACTGATGAGGGTGAAAGCAAGGCAAACCGCCGCGAGCCGCGGGGACGATATGATCCAGCACAATGGATCAAGCGGCCGTGCTTTTGCCGTTGTCATAGGCTTCCTCCCTTCCACTGCGCAAAGTGCCCTGATGACCCGCCTGATCGCTTGTCATCGCGCCGCTAAATTTGCAGCATCAATTCGCGCACCAGTGCGTGATATGAGACCGGCATAGATGAACCAAATGGCCCATGGTGTGCGCGGTGTGAGGAAGCTCGGTACAAAAAAGCAACACGATTCCACCGCTGAAATCGTTTGTCATTGCGTGCGGTTAATTTGCAGTAACAACTCGCGCGCCAGTATGTGATATTGCTCGAGCATAAATGACCCAAACGGCCCATGGTCCGCACGGTGTGTAGTAAGCCCAGTCGAAGAAAATCAGCACGATCGCACGCAGCTGTGGTCGGAGCGCCGCCGACTAGCTGATGCAGACGGGATAAGCGACACACGCTTCAGGGATGTTTGATCATTAACGCTATCGCTACACACGCGTCGGTCGACACTGGGACCGATATCGCACAGTCCACTGCCAGCACCGCTGCAGGTCTGCAGTCCGAGCCTGCGTATTCCTTTACATCCAGCGGAGCATCTGCGCCAGACGTGGAGTCCTTCACGCAGGGCTCGACACTCAAGGTTGTCGTCATTGAGAAGGCAGAAGAGCTGCTGGACCATGCTGCCTCCTGGCAAGATCTCGCCGACCATGCCATGGAATCCAATGTCTTTTATGAACCGTGGATGTTGGTGCCGGCGGTAAAAAAACTCGGGCTGGGGAAGTCCCTGCGTTTCATCCTTATTTATCAGGTTAATCCGCTCGATCCCGTCAGGGTCGCGCAGCTGCACGGCTTCTTCCCGATGGAATTGCTTTCCCGCTTTCGCAATCTGCCGATTCGCGCTGTCCGGCTGTGGAAGCACCTGCACTGTTTCCTGTGCACCCCGCTGGTTCGCGCTGAGGGAGCCGGGAAAACGCTGGCGGCGCTTCTGGAATGGGCCGCAACCGGTGCTGGGGCAGCAGTGGTTGATTTTTCCCCCGTCGCCGGCGACGGGCCTTTTCACCGCCTCCTCGTTGAGCACAGCGCTGAAACTGGTGCAACGGCGCGCATCACGAGCAGCAGCGCGCGGGCCTTGTGGAAACGTGGTGAAAATATTGAAGCTTACCTGCGAGGTACCGTGTCGGGCGGTATTCTCAAGGAATACCGCCGGCAACGAAGGCGCCTCGCGGAAATGGGCGTGCTGGAATTCAAGTCTCTGCACCAAGCCGATGACGCAATCGACTCGATTGAAAAATTCATGCGGCTGGAAGCGAGCGGGTGGAAGGCGCGAGCGGGAACGGCGCTGCAAAGGAACGAAGATCAGCGGGCGTACGTGCAAGAGGTTGCGCAAAACGGTTTTGCTCGCGGACAGGTGCTGCTGCACGGGCTTTTCCTCGACGGCCAGGCAGTGGCGATGCTATTGAGCTTCCGCGCAGGCGTGGGAATTTTCGCTTTCAAGATCGCCTACGACGAAGCCTTTGCCAAGTATTCGCCGGGAGTGCAAATGACCTTGGAGCTTCTGGCGCACCTGCATGCCGACTCCCGTTTCGGCTGGATCGATTCCTGCGCGGTGCCGAATCATTCGATGGTCAGCCGGCTGTTGAAAGACAGAAGGATTATAGAGACGGTGCTGATCTCAACGGGTGGATGGGCCGGCGATCTGCTGCTATTTGCCTATCCGGCGGGCAAATGGCTGAGAGGCCTGATTTGTGGAAAAAACTCTGGAACGCGCTCTAAAGGAGTCTTATGAACGCTACTCTCATGGAACGGGACACATTCCCTTCCGCCATCTCCGACGCCAAACGGGACCGCCCACTTCTGCACATCAACCCGCAAATATTTCGGGAGTGTTTCGATCGAAAGCCGTTTCAGATCGGCCACCAGTTGGTAGGAAACCCGCTGTTCGATTTGTCGCGATTGATACGGTTGTCGCAAACATTGCCCGAAGCCAATGTCGAGTACAACGCTGGAAATATTCCCATCAATATGGGCTACGACAGTTCACCGCGCAATGGCCTTAGCGCCGAGGAAACCATTCGCCGCATCGCGGAGTGCAAGTCTTGGATGGTACTCAAGTACGTCGAGCATGATGCGGACTATCGGGCCTTGCTGCATGAATGCCTCGCGGAAGTAGAACGCCACTCCGAGGCTATCCGCCCCGGCATGTGCCTGGCGCAAGGCTTCATCTTCGTGTCGTCGCCCGGATCGGTCACGCCTTATCACATGGACCCTGAGCACAATTTCCTGTTGCAGCTTCAAGGCAGCAAACAGATTCACCTGTTCGATGCCCGCGACCGTACCATTCTTTCCGAGGAAGAACTCGAGCGACACTATGGCGGCGCCCACCGCAACCTGGTCTATCGAGACGAATTGCAAACGAAGGGCTGGAGGTTTGACCTGAAACCTGGCTTCGGCCTGCATTTCCCGGCTTCGGCACCGCACTACGTCAGAAACGGGCCGGAAGTGTCGATCTCATTCAGCATCACCTTTCGCACGCCGGACATCGAGCGTCGCGGCGACGCGCACAACTTCAATGCCTTCATGCGCAGCTATGGCATTCAACCCGTTCCGGTGGGTAGGCGTCCACTGGGTGATCATCTGAAGTGCATCGCCGTGCGCGCAGGCCGCAAGGTCCATCGAGTGCTCGGTAGGTCCAGTAAACCGAAACAGTGAGCGCATTCACTTCGTCGCCGTGCTTGCAAAGAGAAGCGCGTGGCCAATCTGGTTGTGGCGAGGAGCATTGCCCGCCGAATGCGGCCCTGCGTCTGTATATTATTAGAGCCTGTGAGAAGGAAACGATATTAATTGACCTTGTCCGAAGAACTTGACCAGGACGATTACCGGTGCCTTTGGGGTGCAAATTTACGGTGATACATTGCGGAAACAACCTAGTGGGTTACTGAGCCATAGGCAGCGGGACGTCGGCCTGTGCGCCCTCCGCTAAGGATGGATCGACCACCCATACCATCAAGGTAGCCTCGTCCTTTATTTGGCGGTCTTTCGGCATATCAAAGAAAACGATTCCAGTTTCTTTGTTGCCCGTGCGAAGTGTGCGATCCCCGAAGAGCGATTTAGTCCCTATCTTCAACTGCGATACCCGCTCGGCCTGCTTCGATTGCTCCTCGGCCGCAGTAACCAAAAGACCAATAAGTGGGGTTGTGGCTGCGGCCACGACTCCGCCGGCTTGCGATGTTTTCTCAAGCGTGCTGAGGACAGAAGTAAAAGTCGAAGGCTCGAGTATTTGTCCATCCTTGAATCGCAAACGCATATCGGATGCTCTAACGACTACTATCCGTTCAGTCTGGCTTTTGGCCGTGACTTCTATAGTTACCACGCCCGCTTTCTGTAGCGCTTCAATCTGCGGTGGTTTTAGGTTGGGAAACGAAGCTCGCTGCGCGGTCAGCACTACGTCGTGGAGATCGACCGGAAAGGATTTACCTGTTTTGCTTTTCTCTATAGCTGCCAGCGCAGGGAGGACGTTAGCCTCAAAGCCATTTAACAAATTAACCGCCGCGTCGGTCATGTCATCTTCGATCGTCCCGCCCACACTAAATGCCTTACTTGGCTTATCGCCCGACACAATCCAGGACGCCAAAGGTGCGAGCTGGTTGTTATACAAGGTCAGCCGGTAAGCGACGCTGAACCTATCACTATCGGTGTCGAAAGCAGTTCCAAAATCGAAGTATTCCAGCGAAGGCGCTATAGCTACATCAACCCCATGCGCGCGAAATTCATCCGCAGACAGGGCTGTCATCCTCGCCGTCTTATCAAAGACACCAGGGAGAACGACGTCAAACAGCCGCGTGCTGGCAGCGCCAATTTTGACAACCGAAGTGTCTGCGCCAACTTTACGGGCGTATTCCTGATTGGCAAATTGAGGGCTGTAGTAAATCCCCGCGTGAACTGGACTCTTTGTTGTCACCGGCAGCGCATCTAATTTCGGCTTAACGGTGACCGTGTGCGTCATAGAGCAACCGGATGCTAGGGAAATTACCAAGAATGCGATAGTCGTACAATTGACGTGAATCATACTGATGTCCCTTCTCTGGTTTGCAGCTTTCTCTCTCTGCCCGATGGACGGGGGAAGTTATGGCTTGTGATCTTTAGGCTGTCCTCTTGGAAACCAATGCCCGCCCCAATGCTATGGTCTGGATACTTACACCGAACATACTGATTCCATTTTTCGGCCTCGCGCCTCGAAGTTATTTCGCGCGTTTCCAATTTCCGGCAAAAAATCATGTCGCGTGCAATGCGCTTGGTGCGCGGATCGATAAATGCTTAAACTGGTCTTTCAACAAGCGAGGCGCGACACGCAAATGAAACAGTTATTGGCTGGCATTTTCCTGCTAATCGGCTCGACCGCCGGATTCGCGGCGGACACCGATGCGACCGGCAGCGGCGCTGTGCCAGGTCTTTCATCGCATAGTCTTATCGTGGAATTGCAGAATTTTTTGCGCCAGCGCGAGCTCGATGTCGATCAGCTCAGCGTCGCAGAAATGGTCGGGGTGATGGTCGACTGGTATCGCTTTACGCCGATGAAGACAGTGCAAAGCGATGCCTTGGTGTACCGCTACGGCGGCTGGTCTGAAGGCTGTGCGACGGCATTCAAGTTGAGCTTGTTGCGGCGGGTCACGGTACGCGATGCAAGCGGTGCGGATGACGAACGCCTGGCCGGCATCACGCTGATGTTCGAACCGAGCGCCCAGGCGGAGTTGTTGCCGTTCAGCGCAGTCGCCCCTGATGCGAAGGCCGTTGACGCATTTGTCGCCACCGTTCAGAACTCACCGGCTTTCCAGTTGCTGGCAGGCGCAACGCCGATGGGCGTGCTGATCGAAAGCGGCGGGGTGCGTTAGCGGGCTGCTGCCGCTGTTCTCCACCCACCGCAGCGCTGAACCTGTAGCAGGCCTGTATGCGTAATACCACCGAAATACAACGAGTGCAGCACTGGGTGGACAGTGCAAGACAAATTGTCGTGCTGACCGGCGCCGGTATCTCGACTGAATCCGGCATTCCGGATTTTCGCGGGCCGCAGGGGGTATGGACCAAAAATCCACAAGCCGAAAAGCTTTCCAACATTCACTACTACCTGTCCGATGCCGAAGTGCGCAAGGAATCCTGGAAGGCGCGGCTCGCGCACCCGGCTTGGACAGCGCAACCGAACAATGGACATATCGCGCTTGCAACGCTGGAACGCCGAGGCAAGTTGCATGCACTCATCACGCAGAACATCGATGAGCTGCATCAGATGGCGGGCAACGCGCCGGAAAAAATAATCGAAGTGCACGGCACGGTGCGCAAAGTAGTATGCATGAGCTGCGCCATGACTGCGCCAATGCAGGAAACGCTGGACCGGGTACGCGCCGGCGAACCTGATCCGCCGTGCAGGGACTGCGGCGGAATACTGAAGAGCGCCACCATTTCCTTTGGTCAGGCACTGGTGCCAGAGGTCATTGAGCGAGCGATGCGCACCGCTGCCGAAGCGGACTTGTTCTTGTCGGTGGGCACCAGCCTGCAGGTGTACCCGATCGCCAGTGCAGTCGAAGTCGCGCAAGCGGCTGGCGCCAAGATCGTGATCTTGAATGCCGAGCGGACGCCGTTCGATGACATCGCAGACGCAGTGTTTCGCGAGCCGATCGGTACGGTGCTGCCACAAATCTTGCAACCGGGATAAAGCGCGTTCAGGTTTCCTGCCCGTCCTTGTTGCCCGCCATCTCGAGCCAGTCCAATTCCTCTTCGATGCGATGGAAGGCGTCGTCTCCGATTTCTTCGTTCGAGCGCATGGCAATGACTGCTCGCCGTCCCGCCCGTATCGCATCGCGATAGATTTGGCCTGGTGCGGAATTCGCGGCAGAGTCCCCGTCTGCGCCACCCCGTCCGTTGGCCAAACGCGCGCTGAACTGTCGGCGCAAGAATTCCGCGGCGACGGACTGGTTGCCATCCAGACTGGCGAGCGCCGCCTGCAAAGCGCGCTCCCGTGCCGCCCGAAATTCGGTGCCGATCGGATTGTCGTCATGCAACGCGAGCGCACGCAAAAGCGTTTTCAGGGTCAGCCCCTGGATGGTCAGCGTGCCGAGCACCACCGAGAACGCGGTTAGTACGATCAGATCCCGATAGGGGAACTCCGCAGGCAGTGCCAGTGCGGCTGCCAGAGTGACTATGCCGCGCATGCCCGCCCATGAGATCACCAGACCGCTGCCAACAGTTGGCCGCAACATCGGGCGCGGCGGATGAAAACCGCTGCGGCGTTGCCGCCATCTTATGACGGCATTGAACGACATATGCCATGCAAAGCGTACGAAAATGACCGTAAGCAGAACCGCGCCGGCGACCGCGAAATAGCGGGCGCGGTCCGAGGGTTGCAGGCTCTCGAATATTGGCCGGATCTGCAGGCCGATAAAGATGAACGCCAGGATGTTCAGCGTAAACACGACAGTGTCCCACACCGCGTACGAGGGTATGCGGATGCGCGCGGGCGTTCGCTCAGGCGCAGTACGGGCCAGCGCAATTGCATAGCACACCGTGGTCAGCACTCCGGAGAGTCCGATGTTTTCTGCGAAGAGCCACACGCTGAATGTGGAGAGGAATTGCAGGATGATCGCGGTCGGTACGTGCCGCACGCGATCGATCAACCGGAAGACGAGCCATCCCAGCGCTAGCCCCGTCGCCACGCTGCCCAGTACCGCGAACAGGAAAGCAGGCGCCACTGCAGTGACTGAGAAGCTGCCCGCGGTGACGGCGCCAATGGCAAGCCGGTAGATTAAAAGCGCACTGGCATCATTCAAGAGGCTTTCGCCTTCGAGTATGGTCAGCAGGCGCTGCGGCGGCCGTAGTGGCCGCAGCACGGCCGTTGCCGCCACGGCGTCGGGTGGCGCGACGATCGCACCGAGCGCAATCGCCGCTGCCCACGGCAGCGTTGGCAGGAGCGTGTGAGCCACGATTGCGACCGCTGCAGTGGTGAATCCAACGGCGAATATGACCAGGCCGGTGACCGGCCCCCAGTTTTCCCTCAGATCCCGAAGCGACGCGTCGTAAGCCGCATCGAGCAACACCGGCGCTACGAAAAGCGCGAGCGCCAGTTCGGGCGGGAACGTAATTGACGGAGCCCCGGGAATAAAGGCGAGCAGTGCGCCGCCGAGCGCAAGGAATACCGGATAGGGTGCGCCCACTCGGCGGGCCGCGGCGGCCAAAACCACCGCCGCGCCGAACAGGAGCAGGAGTTGTTCGAGGTCGCGCATATGACGACATAGTAAGTCACGCGCGCCACAACTTCACTGTCAGGAATGCGCGGCCCGTTGCATTAGCCTCGATGCACCACGTTGATCACACCATTTCGGGCAACCCAGCCAGCAGCTTATCCAGCGTGATTGGATACTCGCGTACGCGTACACCAGTGGCGTTGTAGATTGCGTTCGCCACTGCTGCAGCGACTCCGCAAATTCCCAATTCGGCAACCCCTTTCGCCTTCATCGGTGATGAGATCGGATCGGTCTCGTCGAGGAAGATGACTTCCTGATGTGGGATATCCGCATGGACGGGTACCTCGTACATGGCGAGGTCGTGGTTCACGAAGAAGCCCAGGCGCGTGTCCACTGCGAGTTCCTCCATCAAGGCTGCACCTACGCCCATGGTCATCGCACCGATCACCTGGCTGCGCGCGGTTTTCGGATTCAGAATCCGACCCGCGGCACACACGGCCAACATGCGCCGCACGCGCGTCTCACCGGTGGCCGCATCGACACCGACTTCGGCGAAATGCGCGCCAAACGTCGACTCCTGGTATTTCTTGTGGAGGTCGGCGAATTCAATTCCGTCCTCTGCCACGATGCCAGCATCCCCGGCCGCCTCGGCAAGCGGCACGCTGCGATTACCAAAGCGGACGGCTTCGCCAGCGAATACCGCATCGCTCGCATTGAAGCCAATTTTTTGCGACACGGCCTCGCGCAGTTTTGCGCAAGCGGCATAGACACCGGCGGTCGAGCAGTTGCCGCCCCATTGTCCACCGGAACCCGACGAAGCCGGAAAACTTGAATCGCCCAGGCGTACGGCGACTTTGTGGAGCGGCACGCCAAGCATCTCGGCCGCAGTCTGCGCAATGATCGTGTAACTGCCAGTGCCGATATCAGTCATGTCGGTCTCGACTGTGACCACACCGCGATCATCCAGACGCACGCGTGCCGCGGACTTGGTGACCTGATTGTTGCGGAACGCGGCGGCGACGCCCATGCCAATCAGCCATCTTCCCTCGCGCAAACCCCCGGGCCGCGAACTGCGCTTGCTCCAACCAAACCGCTCGGAGCCCGTGCGCAAGCACTCGACGAATTGACGCTGAGAAAAAGGCCGCTTCGGAGCTGCAGTACCCTCTTCTGGTTGCTTGATAGCCTGAGGATCCTGCGAAGGAGGCCGGCTGGGATTATCCGGAACGATTTGCGTATCGTTGATGATCCGAAACTCGACAGGATCGCGTCCGAGTTTCTCGGCCATTTCATCAATGGCGATTTCAAGCGCCATCATGCCCGGTGCCTCGCCCGGCGCGCGCATTGCATTGCCTTCGGGCAGATCCAGCACTGCAAGCCGCGTCGACGTCAGCCGGTTTTCGCCGGCATACAACAGGCGCGTCTGCTGAACCGCAGCTTCCGGTTTGCCACCCGGCAAATCACCGGACCAGCTTTCATGAGCAATGGCAGTAATGTGGCCGTCCTTGGTCGTGCCGATGCGAATGCGCTGAATGGTCGCGGGCCGATGGGTGGTGTTATTGAATAGCACGTGCCGGGGCAGCGTGACCTTGACCGGTCTTCCGGCTGCGCGGGCACCGAGTGCTGCAAGCACTGCGTCGGCGCGCACGAACAGTTTCGCGCCAAAGCCTCCGCCAATAAAGGGAGAGATCAAGCGCACATTGGCTTCGGCAATGCCCAGCGTTTTCGCGACTTCCCCGACGCCCCAGGTGATCATCTGGTTGGAAGTCCAGAGGATGAGTTTGTCGCCATCCCAGGCGGCGGTCGATGCGTGAGGTTCCATCATCGCGTGCGCCTGATCGGGTGTGGTATAGATTTGATCCAGCTGGACCGGTGCCGCGGCAAAGGCAGCGGCGAAATCTCCAACACTGGTATCGGCCGGTCCGCTGAAGAGCTCCGCGGGTTTCGCCATATCCTTCGCGGTCGCGAGGTTGAACACGCCGTCCACACGCGTGTACCTCACGCGGACCAGCTGGGCCGCGGCGCGGGCCTGCTCAAAAGTTTCGGCGACCACCACAGCGATGGCCTGGTGATAGTGTTCGAGGTCGGGCCCGCCGAGCAGCCTGGCGGTATTGCGTTTGCCCTTGCCGAGCTTGCCCGAATTCTGCGCCGTAACAATGGCCAGCACGCCCGGCGCTGCCTTGGCCGCCGCCAGGTCCATCGACCGTATTTGGCCTTTGGCAATCGCTGAGCCCACTACATAACCATAGGCCTGGTCCGGTACGGCATCGTGCCACTCGTAGGCGTAGCGCGCGGTGCCTGTCGTTTTTAGGGGACCATCGATGCGGTCGACCGGTTGACCAACGACCTTGAGTTGGTCGATTGGATTTTCAGCAGCGGGAGTATCGAATTTCATGATTTCATCTCCTTTGCTTCAGCCAGCACCGAAGCCAGCGTGCGCTCGACCAGCGGGACCTTGAATGCGTTGTCGTGTGTAGTGCGGGCGCCCGCAAGCAACCTCGCTGTAACGGCTTTCGCACCGTGCGGCATTTCCGCCTCGGCTGCCTCAGCACGCCACGGTTTGTGCGCGACACCTCCCAATGCGACGCGCCCCGTGCCGTCCTTCTGCACGATTGCGCCCACCGAGATGAGTGCGAACGCAAATGAAGCACGATCGCGGACTTTGCGGTAGACGTGTGTTCCACCGGGTGGCTTCGGCAATTCCACCGCGGTGATCAGTTCGCCTGGTTTCAGCACAGTATCAATGTGCGGCGTGTCGCCTGGCAATCGATGGAAGTCGGCGATCGGAATGTTGCGTGTAGAGCCATCCGGCTGAATTGCCTCCACTGTCGCGTCTAGTGCGCGCATGGCGACTGCCATGTCGCTGGGATGCGTGGCGATGCAGGCCTGGCTCACGCCCATGATCGCATGCTGCCGGCTGAATCCGCCAATCGCCGAACAGCCGCTGCCGGGAACGCGTTTGTTGCAAGGCATGTTAGTGTCGTAAAAATAGGGGCAGCGGGTTCGCTGAAGCAGGTTACCTGCCGTGGTGGCCATGTTGCGCAACTGGCCGGTTGCGCCGGCAACCAGTGCGCGGGAGAGTACGGCGTAGTCGCGCCGCACGCGCGCATCGGCGGCGAGATCGGTATTACGTACCAGCGCACCGATGCGCAGCCCACCCTGCGACGTGGCTTCGATTTTGTCGAGCGCGAGGCCGTTCACGTCAACAAGATGTGCCGGTGTTTCAATCTGGAGCTTCATCAGATCCAGCAAGTTAGTGCCGCCTGCAATGAACTTCGAGTTTTGGATGTTTGCGGCAGCTGCAGCGGCCGCGGCAGGGGAGCTGGCGCGTTCGTAGGTAAACGATTTCATGCCCGTCTCCCGGCGACTTCAGTGATCGCATCCACAATGTTCGAATAGGCACCGCAACGACAGATGTTGCCGCTCATGCGCTCGCGCAGTTCGGCGGGCGTCAACTGCGGAGCAGCGTTCAGGTCACCGGTTGCATGGCTCGGAATCCCGGCCTTGATTTCGTTCAGCATCGCGACCGATGAGCAAATCTGGCCGGGCGTGCAATAGCCACACTGATAGCCATCGTGCTTCACGAACGCGGCCTGCATCGGGTGCATGTTTTCTGGCGTACCCAAGCCTTCGATGGTCGTGATGCTGTGGCCCTCGTGCATGACCGCAAGCGTCAGGCATGAAACCACGCGGCGCCCGTCAACAATTACTGTGCAGGCGCCGCATTGGCCTTGGTCGCAGCCCTTCTTGGTGCCCGTAAGATGGAGATGTTCGCGCAGAGCGTCGAGCAGGGTGGTGCGTGCATCCAGGTCAAGTTGCCGAAGCTTGCCGTTTACGGTGAAGGACGCTTTTGAAACAAGCGGTGGCTGTTCAGGGACCGGCTGAGCGTTCAGCACGGACGGGAACGTGCTCGCGGCTACCGAAGTCGCGCCCACGATCAAAAACTCGCGCCGGCTCAGTTTGAGCTCATCGTCAAATTCCATTGAGTATTGCTCCTATGCTGTGTGGTCTGTTCTTGCTGTCATTTAGTACCGTGTGGGTGTTTGTCTGTGTCTAGCCTGATTGCCCGCGCGCAGCCCGGGGATTGCTAGTCGCTAGCGTCTACATCCGGTCCACTCGCTCTAGCAAACTTCCAACCAGTTACTTGAAGTGGCTACCGGGACCGCAGAGGCAAGAAGGCAGATACACAAGCAATACCTGCAATAATTTCTACAATTTGTAATGCCAGCGCGCTGGGATGGAGTCAGACCGCATTAATATGGCTCCTGGCAAGTCGAGCGACTTTCACCATGCGGCGCTGATCCTGCATTACAAGCAGCTGCGTCAATGCGGCGCGGTTAGGCCCACGCAGCAGCCGGGTCGGCTCTTGGTATGATTGAGCTTGCTACCGTATGCTGCGCTTGACCCACCTGGGGAACCATTCTTGCGTTCTGCTCAACGTCACGAACATGATTTGCTTGGACAACGCGCCGTTCCGGCAGACGCCTACTATGGCGTCCATACCCTGAGGGCGATCGAAAATTTTCCGGTCAGCTCGACCGCAATTTCGATTTACCCGGATCTGATAAATGCGCTGGCGTGCGTGAAGGAAGCGGCCGCACTCGTCAACAACGAACTGGGGCTGCTCGACGATTCACGCACTGACGCTATCGTGAAAGCGTGCCGTGAAATCCGCTCTGGCGAACTTCTGGATCATTTCGTGGTTGACGTGATCCAGGGCGGCGCCGGCACCTCCACCAACATGAACATGAATGAAGTCGTGGCAAACCGCGCACTGGAACATCTCGGCCATGCACGCGGCGAATACGGTTACTTGCACCCGCTGGAGCACGTCAATCTGAGTCAAAGTACGAACGACGTTTATCCCACTGCAGTGCGGATTGCGTTGCAATTTGCGCTGAAACGGCTGCTCTCATCCATGGCCGAGTTGCGCGTCGCCTTCGAAAAAAAATCAAGCGAGTTCGCCGATGCGGTCAAGATGGGCCGCACTCAGTTGCAGGACGCGGTGCCGATGACGTTGGGTCAGGAGTTCAGTACGTATGCGGTCATGCTGGGCGAGGACGAGGAGCGGCTGCGGGAAGCCGCGCTGCTGATCCGCGAAATCAACCTCGGAGCCACCGCGATCGGCACGGGAATAAATGCACCCCCCGATTACGCAGCGTTAGCGTGTGCGCGGCTAGCCGATATCACGGGCATCGCGTTGGTCGTAGCGGCGAATCTGATCGAGGCCACCCAGGATGCCGGCGCATTCGTTCAGCTATCGGGTATTCTGAAGCGCGTTGCAGTGAAGCTGTCCAAAACCTGCAATGACCTTCGCCTGCTGTCTTCCGGGCCACGCACTGGCTTAGGCGAAATTAATCTGCCCCCGGTCCAGGCGGGCTCGAGCATCATGCCGGGCAAGGTCAATCCGGTAATCCCGGAAATGGTCAATCAGGTTGCTTTTGAAGTAATCGGGAACGATGTCACAGTCACCTTTGCTGCGGAAGCCGGCCAGCTGCAACTCAATGCGTTTGAGCCGATCATCGCCCACAGTTTGTTCAAAAGCCTGAACCATCTAAGCCAGGCGTGCACTATCCTTGCTCAGCGTTGCGTGAGCGGCATTACTGCGAACCGCGATCGCATGCTTGCAAACGTGCACGACTCGGTCGGTATCGTTACCGCGCTCAATCCCTGGATTGGCTACGAGAATGCCACTGCGCTCGCCCAGGAAGCATTGGCAACCGGCAAGCGCGTCTACGAGTTGGTGCTGGAAAAGAAACTGCTGGATAAAGCGCAGCTCGACGCCATCCTGCATCCCGCGACATTGACCCGTGCGCAGGTCATGCCAACGCGGGAATAGACTCGTTGTCCGGTACACATTGGAACCGCCACAGCGGTATGCTGTGCACTGAAGCATCCTCGGATTCATGACGGTCAACCTGCCCCAAACAAACATCGGACGGAGAGTGTCTATGCCAATCCGTATCGCAGTTATGCTCTGCATGTCGTTCTTTGTGGCCGCCAGCGCGTACGCCGCGGAGACCATCAAGATTGGCGTGGTGAGTACGTTGACCGGACCTTACGCGGAATGGGGTACATTCCAGGTCAATGGATTGCAGCTCGCGCTGGAAGACATCAAGAAAAGCGGCGGCGTTCTAGGGCGCCCGGTCGAGCTGCGCATCGAAGACAATCAAAGTTCCAATCCCGGTACCGTGCTGGCGTTTACCAAGTTGTTCGCGGACCCGGACATCAAGGGCATCGTCGGACCGATTGCCAGCACACAGATTCAGGCCGCTTCCCCCGCGATTGCCAAATCCGGGATTCCCACCATGATCGGTGGTACCGATCCCAGCCTGACCCGCATCAATAACAAGTGGGTGTTCCGCGCCAGACCGAACGATTTGTATTCTTCGAAAGTCATCGCCGATTTTGGCGTCAACACGATGAAATTCAAAAAATGGGCGATCGTGCATGCCACCGACGCGTTCGGGCAGGGCGGTGCCAAAGCGCTTACCGAAGCGCTGCAGGCGCTTGGTATAACGCCTCTGCTGGACCAGGGGTACACCAGCAATTCCCAGGACTTCGCGCCCATCGTCCTGGCCATCAAAAAATCGGGCGCGGAAGTGCTCGGTACTTACATGACGGTCCCGGTCGATCAGGCAATTTTTGCAAAACAGTTGCGCCAGCTTGGCGTCAACATTCAATGGATAGGGTCCCCGACAACGGCTGCCGTAACTACCCGCAGTCTTGCGGGCGAAGCGCTGTACGGCGCGTACGCGGTAGCCGACTTCAATTCGGATGCCAATGACGCGTCGCGTGACTTCACCAGGCGATATCACGAGCGCTACGGAATCTATCCGGACAATTTCTCCAGCTGGGCGTTCGATTCACTGCACATCCTGGCCCTGGCCATGAATACTGCGAAGAGCACGGAACCGGAAGCAGTGCGCAAGGCCATTCTCGCGATCAAAGGCTACAAGGGTCTGGAAGGAACGTACGAGTTCGATTCTCGTGGGGATGGCGTGCACGGCTATAGCGTGGTGAAGAATGACGGGGGGAAAGTTGTATTCATCAAGCGCGTGGATTTTCCGGTAGAGTGAAATAGCAAAAGTACTTCCTGCAGGGAGGTGTTTTGAATAACAGAAATGGCTTCGTGTCCTGCGCGATGGCGGGAATTTGTTGTTTTTCATCGGCGGCAAGCCATGCGGAAGGCGGCAACGTCGATCTCGTGATCAACGCCACCGCGAAGGTCTATGCCGTGCAGATGGGGGAATCAACGGTAACTGCGCGTGCCGGCGATGGCAAGCTCATGTTCCGTCACGGCAGCGGCCGTGCATTTGCAGATAGTGGCGGTGCAAGCGTCCAATACGTGGGATTTTCTCGGACAACACCTTCCGGGCTCGAGCTGGAGGCCGACGGGGTTGCGACTTTTTCGCCGGACGATACGCTGTTGCTCGTGTTCCAGCGCCACGCCGACGACCTGGGTACTTCGAACGAGGGCTCTCTGGAATTAACCGGCGGAACCGGACGTTTTGCCGGCATTAGCGGCCATTGCAGGTATCAGACCGATAATTCCCCTCATGACTGGAATGTCCTTGCGAAATGCCAGTGGGTTTATTCGTTTCCTTATCGATGAAACAGGATTGATCGATTTCTTCTTTTTTGGTGCTCCCAATTTCCCTTGAATACCGATAATAAAATCACCCGCAAGACACAGATTGACGCCCTGTTGCTGAAACTTTCCGGCGCGAGCTGCAGAAAAATAAATGGCCTGGATGCATATTTCGTCAGCGACAAGATGTTTGCCTGCATCTGCGGCGAAGGCATAGGTTTGCGCTTGCCTGTTCCCACAGCGACCGAGTTGCAGTTCTCGAGAAATGACGTGGTGCCATTTCAGCCGGGTGGTGTGGCCAGTACGCGCGAATGGATTCAGATCAATCATGATGATGTGGCGGATTACGAAAAGGATCTTGCGTTATTCCAGGCTTCGCTGGACTTTGTCCGAACCGGGCGCGCACCTTAGGCTACTCAACGCTTTTCAGGTGTGATATTTCTGATCAGTGCACTGTGCGCGGCAATGTCCTCTCTGCTGTAATTCAATGAGCGGCGCTTGTCCGAAGGCGGGCGTTTGGCAACCGAAAGGCCCGGACGCCATTCCGTCGCCGGGCGGATGGGGCGGCGCTCGAAGCCGCCCCCGCAGTTCGGGCACACATTAAACAGCACGCCTTCAACGCAATCGGCACAGAAGGTGCATTCGTAAGTGCAGATGCGCGCAAGCGTCGAGGCTGGCGGAAGATCCCGGTCGCAGCATTCGCAATTCGGTCGCAGTTCAAGAGCCATTCTGTGTTTGCTCTTCAGGGCTTGCGGAAGCGCAGCACGAAGCGGTCGCTGGTGCCACGCCGGTCTCCGGCCGCGCGCGGCGAATCATTCCAGTCGCGGGTGTCCTGACTGTTGCGCAGGAAATCCGCTTCACCATCCAGTACGAATCCCGCTGCCTGCACTTCCTGCTTGACCACGTCCTCTTCAATACGATGAAACGTGTTGGCAACCTCTATCCCGTCGCCCGCTCGTGCACTGTGATCGACGATCAGGAACACGCCGCCCGGTTTCAATGCGTCGAATACTGCTTTGTTCATTGCCGGGCGGTCCACGCCGAGCCAAACCGTATCATGATAAAAGAGCACCATGGTCACCGCATCGAGCGCGGTTACATCAGCCGGGAACGGATCATCGAAATCGCGATCGAGACGAACCACGCTTTTCATCACCGGTTTTGCGAGTCGCGCGCTCCACGGCTTTTCCAGAAACATTTCAAGCAGCCGCTTGGAATTCTGTCCGTACACCTGGCCGTTGCTGCCCACCGCGCGTTGCAGTAACTCGGTCGTATAGCCTCCGCCTGCGCCCAGGTCGGCAACCCGCCAACCAGGCTGTATTCCGAGGAACGCAAGTAGTTCTGCCGGCTTGCGGCCGGCATCGATGGCCCGATCTTCCGGACTGCGGTCGGATGCGGCGACCACGGTCTTCGCGAGCGACGCGGAATCCGCGCCGATGGCAGGCACCGCGGCGGCGGCGAGAAACACGGCGAGCACAGGCAGAAGCAAGAATCTCATTTGGCACTCCCTAGATTGGTTTCGATCCCGATGGATCTGGTTTACTGCGATGGCGGACAATGTTTCAATTGTACCCAGAACACCGCTTTGCAAAAATCGATCTTCCGTCGTAGCATGCATCCGCGTTCTTTTCTGCCTCTTCCCCGCGCCGATCCAATTCCCGATGACCGCTGCCTGCTCTGTCATGACTGAAGCATCAATTCGTTCACGAGGGTGACCGGGTTATGGATGCACTGTCAGAGGTGCTGCGTGCTGTTCGCCTTACCGGCGCGGTATTTTACGATCTGCAATTACGCGCGCAATGGTCGTATTTGACCGCACCGGCGCGGAAAATCGCGGATGTGATCATGCCAGACGCGGATCATGTCATCCCGTTTCATTTGATTACGCAAGGTACCTGCTATGCACGGCTACCGGACGGGGAGTTCAGCGAACTTGGCGCAGGGGATTTGATTCTATTCCCGGCGGGCGACCGGCACGTGCTTGCGACGCCCGGTGCACTGAAGGCCAAACCCACCGACATCACGGGCGAAAGCCTGGACCAACTCAGGTCTGGAGAGATCGCGGAATTCAGTAACGGCAATGCCGGCGCAACGACACGCATCATCTGCGGATTTCTCGCCTGCGACAAACGCCTTGCGGAACCGATCCTCCTCGGCCTTCCACGACTGTTGAAGGTAAGTGTCGGCGACGGCGGTACCGCTGCATGGATTCAAAGTTCTATCCGTTACTCGGTTACGGAAAGTGCTGCTTCGCGTCCAGGCTCCGCCATGGTGCTGTCGCGTCTGTCGGAGGTGCTGTTTGCAGAAGCCGTTCGCCATTACATTGATCAACTGCCGCCCGGTCAATCAGGCTGGCTTGCGGCGTTGCGCGACCGGCACGTCGGCCGGACACTATCGTTGCTGCATGAGCGGCCGGCACATGCGTGGACCGTGGAGGAACTTGCGACCACGGTTGGGCTGTCACGCTCAGCGCTGGGCCAGCGATTTCAGGCGCTCATTGGCGTAGCGCCGATGCAGTATTTGACACGCTGGCGTATTTCGCTTGCTGCTGCACAGCTGCGTGAAAGCGATGTTCCAATCATGCGGGTTGCCTCGGACGTCGGTTATGAATCCGAGGCCGCATTCAACCGGGCCTTCAAGCGGGAGCTTGGGTTGCCTCCCGCCGCCTGGCGCAAGCGAGTTGTTTCAAAAGTTCAGCAAGCCAAAGTTCCAGCGTGAATGTTGGTTTGCATGACCCAATCGAGCTCATTCAGCCATGCTGATACCGGAACCACTCATTTCTTTTGGAACGTCTTTTAATTTAGGTACGCCGTCTTTTATCGGCAATACCGTCTCTTGATAGTTCACATGCACGCCGGGCACGAACTTGAAGCCGGGTATGACAGCTGCGTAGACGTCGATCAATCCCCAAACCGGATGCTCGGTAAAAATGTGCCCGCCGCAGGTTTTACACCATTTGCGATAACTGCGCGGGGTCTTGTTGTAGGTACCGATATTTGTTGCGCCCTGGGTAATGCTTAAAGCATCCGGCTGCCAAAGCGTGAACGCGTTTACCGGCCCGGCGGACCAGCGACGGCACGAGTCGCAATGGCAATAACCCGCCGCGACCGGCGCACCGCTGACGGTGAACTGCACGGCCCCGCAAAAGCAGGATCCGGTATGACTGCTTTGTCTATCCATTTCAGTTTTCCTCGACTAGTGTCCTATAGGTGACGGTTCAAATCGAAGCGACACTCGTCCCGCACTCGCTTCGCGCATTGCCGGTATCTTGGGCAAAGTTTTTCTGGGCTGGTGGTGCTGCGCAGTGCGGCCAAGGTTGCCACTCTTGCGCTCGATGCTCTTGAAGATTTCCAATTGCACGCGGCTCCCGCCTGCGTAAGGCAATAGTGGTTGCAGCGCACGCAGAAGCTTGGCCGCTTCGCCATAACGGCCTTCGGCCCAGGCATGAAGTGCCTGGAATCCGGGCAGGGTGATGTGGCGCGCCCGGGACGCTGCATAATTGCTACCTTGCGCGCACCGCTCGATCGCATCGGTAAGCGCTTTCGAACGCGCCGGTTTACCTGCGGCGATGTGGGCCAGAGCCGCATGAAGGTCGACGTAAGGCCAGAACCCCGGACTTAGAGTTTGTTCGAAAGCGTCGGACACCGCGCACCAGCGGCTCGCGACATCGACGCCTTCGGTCGCAAGGCGCCATAGCAGCGCGGCTGCGTCACAGGCTTCGATCGACGATAACGTACTTGCTGGAAGCAGCCACGCATCCAGGATGTTGAGCGCCGGTGCAATGTTGCCTTCTTCGACGTCAAACATTGCGAGATGCCAGGCGTTGTGGGTGCGCATGCGGCTGTCTCCGGCCCAATGCGCGCGCTGAGCGCGCATCCACTGCGCACCTTCCAGCGGGCGCCCGGACTCAGCCATCGCATGCGCGACGGCATGTACGCCGACTGGACAGGCAGGATCCTTCGCCAGTGCTTTGCGCCCCAATACTTCGGCGTAGGCGGCATTGCCATTTTCGGCATGCGCGAAGGACGCCATGGCGAGCACGAAATCCAACCCTTCCGCATCGGGCATCCATGCTGGTATGACCTCGTCAAGGATCGTGCAGAAACGTTCGTGCCAGCCGAGAAAGAAGTAGCACGACTGGGTCAGTCGCAGAGCCAGCACGTCACGCGGCCACTGCTTTAAGATCGCTTCATAACGTTCGGCTGCAAGCACCGGGTTTCCCGATAGCCACGCTTCTGCAGCAGCGTGATGAGCGCGCATCGCGGGTGACAACAGCAATCCACCGACAGGCCGAATAGCTTGCGCGATAGCGGGGAACGCGTCTGGACTCTTGGCGAGCACGCCAACACCGGCACGAATAATCTGCGCCAGATCAAACTCCGCATGTCCGGGCCCGATATGATTAAGATCGGCGATGGGATCGCCGGCGGCGCGGAGCAGATGGTCGAGGGCTAGTGATGTAGCTTTCATGAGGTGCATTCTGCGCACGAACGCGATCGCAAGCTTGACGCAGGCGCCGAAATTGTTTGCAGAGACGCCGCCACATAATCATGGCGAACCGGAATGCACGATTGAGTGTGGCGCGGACACGGCTCGGCCGCTCCTTTATAATCCCCGGCTCTTCGGAATTCCCGGCTACGCGTTTGATATGGCTCAATACGTTTACACGATGAATCGCGTGGGCAAGGTCGTCCCGCCCAAACGTATCATCCTTAAAGACATTTCCCTCTCGTTTTTCCCCGGCGCGAAGATCGGCATGCTGGGTTTGAACGGCTCGGGCAAGTCCAGCCTGCTAAAGATCATGGCGGGTGAGGACAAAGAGATTGAAGGCGAAGCGATCCCGATGCCAAATTTGCGCATTGGTTACCTGCCCCAGGAGCCGCAGCTCGATCCGAAGCAGAGCGTACGCCAGGCCGTTGAAGGTGGCCTGGAAGAAGTGCTGCAAGCGAAGCAAAAGCTGGACGAAATTTATGCCGCGTATGCGGAGCCGGATGCCGACTTCGATAAGCTCGCCACCGAGCAGGCGAAGTACGAAGCGATTCTTGCAACCAGTGGTGGCGATACGGAACATCAGCTCGAGATCGCAGCCGATGCGCTGCGCCTGCCGCCCTGGGATGCCAAGATCGACAAGCTCTCAGGCGGAGAGAAGCGCCGCGTTGCGCTGTGCCGTCTGCTACTGTCGAAACCGGACATGCTATTGCTCGATGAACCAACCAACCACCTCGATGCGGAAAGTGTCGACTGGCTGGAGCAATTCCTGCAGAAATTTCCCGGCACCGTGGTGGCGGTGACGCACGACCGTTATTTTCTGGACAATGCGGCGGAATGGATTCTCGAACTCGACCGCGGCCGCGGCATCCCTTGGAAAGGCAATTACAGCTCCTGGTTGGAACAGAAGGAGCAACGCCTCGAGGTTGAAGCGAAGCAGGAATCTGCTCGCATCAAGGCAATGCAAAAAGAACTGGAGTGGGTGCGATCAAATCCCAAGGCACGCCAGGCTAAAAGCAAAGCGCGCATTGCGCGGTTCGAAGAACTGTCCTCGCATGAGCACCAGAAGCAGAACGAGACTCAGGAAATTTTCATTCCGGTCGCCGAGCGCCTGGGCGATAGCGTCATCGAGTTCAAAGGGGTATCGAAAGGGTATGGCGATCGCTTGTTGATCGACAAGCTCTCGTTCAGTATTCCTCCCGGTGCGATCGTTGGCATCATCGGCCCGAACGGGGCCGGCAAATCCACCTTGTTCCGCATGATTACGGGCAAGGAAAAGCCGGACAGCGGCGAGATCGTGATCGGTTCCACCGTGAAACTTGCCTTCGTCGACCAGACCCGTGATGCACTCGACAACAAGAAATCCGTCTGGGAGGCAATCTCCAACGGACAGGACATTCTGACCGTGGGCAAGTTCGAGATGCCTTCACGCGCCTACGCGGGACGCTTCAACTTCAAGGGTTCCGACCAACAGAAGATTGTCGGCAATCTGTCCGGTGGGGAGCGCGGCCGCTTGCATCTTGCCACCACGCTGATCTCCGGCGGCAATGTGTTATTGCTCGACGAGCCGTCCAACGACCTGGACGTGGAAACGCTGCGCGCGCTGGAAGATGCGCTGCTGGAATTCGCCGGCAGCGTGCTGGTGATCTCGCACGACCGCTGGTTCCTGGACCGGATCGCAACCCACATCCTCGCCTGCGAAGGCGAGTCCCAGTGGACGTTCTTCGCCGGCAACTACCAGGAATATGAGGCCGACAAGAAGAAGCGCCTCGGCGAAGAAGGCGCAAAGCCCAAGCGTATTCGTTTCAAGCCGCTGAAGTAATCGCGCATGCCGCGGCTGCGAAGATAAGCAGGCCAGGCGGGCCTGCTTTTTTATTTACGCTTTGTGCGCGGCGGTCAAAACGTGTAAGCCAGCCCGATCGAAACCACCGGATAGTACTGATACTTGTGCAGGTCGTCGTTTAATTGTGCTTGCTCGGCCGCGACGTCGCTTTGAACTTGCGCACAAGTCGGCGCCGGTGTCCCGGGTCCGCAAGTCGCAGTCAGGGTCGAATGGGGCGAGCCCTGGAATAACACACCAAGATCGGCGGTCAGCGAAAGCCCCCTGCCGATGGGTCGTCCATACCCCAGACCGAAATAGGGTGCCGCGTTGCTGAAATCCACTTGTCCATCCAGTGTGCCAACGTTCGCTGCGCTGTACGTCCTGCCGTTGATCGTATAGGTCCCGCCCGGGGACGGTTTGCCAGCCAGCGTAAGTTTGTTGCCGTTGTACATGGCTCCCGCGCTAATGCGAAAGTTATTGGCAAACGGAAACCAGTCGAAGAGCAACTCGCCGGTTGCCAACTTCAGTTTGGAGTCATAGTCGACGGACTGATAGGTTTCGGTGCTGTCGTACTTCAGACCGTTCGCACCAATACGGATGCCAAATCTTTCGGTAAATGCATGCGCCAGTTCGACGCCGCCTCCGAGAGTTCCGGCGTTCAGCCCGATGCTTGTGTCGGCGTTCGCGATCGTGCAAGCCAGCATGGTTGTGGCAGCAAAGATGACAAATGGAAATCGAAGCGTCATAACAACTCCTGTCTTCAATTGGAGACGGTACGAACGGTGGCATGCGCCAAATAAGCGCTCGTGTGGCCATTCTTACACGCAGTCGGGAAGTTGTCGCATACAAACGTCATGTACTTTTTATTCCATCTTTACGCCCTGAGGACAATAATCCGTTATCGGACGAAAAACGGCCATGCGCTCTTCGCAAAGATTTCCCGTTCTCGGCAGCTGTCTGCGTGCCGTTTTCTTTACAGCTCTGGCCACCGCCATGGCCTGGGTCATGGATGGCGCGTATTCGCTTGCGAGCCAGGCCATGGCTTATTTGCTGGCGGTGGTTTTTTCGGCATTCCGCTTCGGCCGGCGCGATTCGGTGCTTACCGCCGCCGCCAGCGTGGTCGCGTTAAATTTCTTCTTCATCCCGCCTCGCTATACGTTCGCGGTTGAAAACCCTGACTACCTCGTCACCCTTGGCGCACTGCTGCTGGTTTCGCTGATTGTCAGCGGGCTTGCTGCGCAATTGAAATCGGAAACTGCACAGGCGCGCTTGCGCGAACTTCGCGCACGGCAACTGCATGCTCTGGCCGATACGATGGCCGGTGCGGTTACAGAACGCGAACTGATGGCGAGCGCGGCGGACGCGGTTTACGACGCATTTGGGCGTTCTTGCTGCCTGCAGACGATGAGCAGTCCTGCTGGTGAGGAGATAACAGAAAAGCGTGGCAACATCGAGCTCGATTCCGACGCCGTGCGCTGGGTGTTCGAACAGCGGCGGCCCATTGGTCCCACCACCGATTATTGGCCGGAACTGCCGATCTGGTATGTGCCGCTGCCGGGCGACGATGCGGCATTTGGCGTTGTTGCGATGATGTCCGCGAGCGACGGGGCTTCCGCGGTTGCGGAAGAATTGCGCAATCTCCAGGGGTTCGCACGTCAGATTGGACTCGCACTGCAGCGAGCCCAGCTGATGCGTGATGCCCGGGCAGCGGCCCTTGATGCTGAAGCGGAATCGATGCGAAATGCATTGCTTGCGTCAATCTCGCATGATTTGCGCACGCCGCTCGCTGCGATAGTGGGGTCAGCGACGACGTTGTCCGCACAGTATGAGCGTCTGAGCAACGACGAGCAGCAGGCCTTGCTGCACACCATCGAAGATGAAGCCGTGCAAATGGCCGCCACGGCAGAGAATGTCTTGCAACTGGCGCGCCTTTCGTCCGGCAACGGCGCATTGCGCCGGGATTGGGAGTCACTCGAGGAAATGATCGGATCGGTCGTGGGCCGTTTCAGGAGGCGCGGCGAGTCGCGCATCCGAACCGCGGTTCCATCCGGATTGCCACTGGTTTATGTCGATGCAGTCTTGGTCGCCCAGGTTCTAAGTAATCTCCTCGAAAATGCAGTTCGGCACGCTATGGCGGAAAGTTTGATTGATGTGTCGGCAAGTTTGCGTGGAGACGAGATCGTAGTGGCGGTGGAAGACCGCGGCCCGGGCTTTCGTGATGACGAACTGGTTGGGCTGTTCGGGAAATTCCAGCGCGGCCCAGCAAGGCCGGCGCATGGGGGCGTCGGGCTGGGACTCGCGATCTGCAAGGCCATCGTCGAATTGCACGGCGGGCGCATACGGGCGCGCCAGCGTGACGGTGGTGGCGCGACGCTGGAATTCACGCTGCCGTGCGGTCTGAATGCACCGGTAATTGCCGACGATGCGGCTTCTGCTGAAGTGAACTTATGAATTCCCCCGTGCGGGAACTGCTCATCGTCGAGGACGATGCCGAGATTCGCCTGTTTCTGAAAACGAGCCTGGTGGCGGATAGCTTCGCGGTATTTACTGCGACCGGGGGGCGGGAAGCGCTGCAGCTGTCCATGCATCGGTCGTTCGCGCTCATCGTACTCGACCTCGGTCTGCCGGATATGGATGGCGTGGAAGTAATCAAGGCTATTCGCGGCAGAAAATCAACCGTACCCATTCTGATCCTTTCTGCCCGTGCGGACGAACGCCGCAAGATTGAAGCTCTCGATGCCGGTGCAAACGACTACATCACCAAGCCTTTTGGCATTGGAGAGTTGCGGGCGCGCATTCGAGTTGCGTTGCGCCTTGGCGGTCGCGTGCAAGCGCGAGCCTACGAGCTGGACAGTCTGCTCATCGATTTCGACAGACACCGCGTTCGGTATGCCGATCGCGAGGTGCGCTTGACCCCGATAGAGTTCCAGTTGCTGGCGCGGTTGGCCCACAGTGCCGGTAATGTCGTGACCCATCGTCAGCTGCTGACTGATGTGTGGGGCCCGGAGTACGTCGAGCACACTCATTATCTGCGCATTTATATGGGACAACTGCGAGCGAAAATCGAAAGCGACCCGGCTGATCCACGCTTTCTGCTCACCGAAATGGGAGTCGGTTACCGGCTTGCCGACGAATGATTGCGATCTTTATGCTTTTCTTACGCGGGCAGCGCTAAAAAGCAAACCTCCTCGATCGATCGGAGGTTTGCATGGAAAAGACAAAGAACAAGAACAAGCAGGGTACCGTGGCCCTCGCGCTCGGGGCAATCGGAGTGGTGTATGGCGACATAGGCACCAGTCCCTTGTACACCTTCAAAGAAACCTTTGGACCGAACACCGGCTTGACGCTGGATCCGGCTCATCTGATCGGTGCGGCATCCGTGATCGTCTGGGCACTCATGCTAGTCGTAACGCTGAAGTATGTGCTGCTGATCCTGCGTGCCGACAATCGTGGGGAAGGTGGAATCGTTGCACTGACGGCGCTTGCGGTAGCCGCCGCCGGCAAAACGCCACGCTGGCGCAACGCGCTGATCCTGATTGGCATTACCGGTGCTGCGCTGTTCTATGGCGACAGCGTGATCACGCCCGCGATTTCGGTGATGAGCGCCATCGAAGGGTTGCACGTTGCCACGCCGGCGCTCGACCCCTATGTGTTGCCTTTGTCCGTTGGCGTGCTGATCGGACTGTTTGCCGTGCAGAACCGTGGCACGGCTTCGGTCGGTGTGCTGTTCGGCCCGGTCATTGTGCTCTGGTTCGCCGTGCTAGCAGTCACCGGGGTCAATGAGATTCTGCGTGAACCGGCGATTCTTGCGGCATTGAACCCTGTGCGCGCTTACGAGTTTCTAGCGGCTTGCGGCTGGGGTGTGTTTGCGGCCATTGGCGCCATCGTGCTTGCATTGACTGGCGCCGAAGCGCTTTATGCGGACCTGGGTCATTTCGGCAGAAAGCCGATACAACTTGCCTGGTGCAGTTTTGTGCTGCCGGCGCTGGCGCTAAATTATTTGGGGCAGGGCGCGTTGTTGATCGCGGAACCGGCAGCGCTGGAAAACCCGTTCTACCGCCTGTTTCCCCCGGTTCTTTTGTTGCCTGCCGTCGTGCTAGCCACCGCGGCTACCGTAATCGCATCACAAGCTGTCATTTCCGGTGCGTACTCCATGACACGGCAAGCGATTCAGCTTGGCGTGCTGCCGCGCATGCGCATCATTCACACGTCGGCCCGCGAGATTGGACAGATTTACATGCCGGCGATCAATTGGACGCTACTGGCCGCCGTGCTAATCGCTACCATCGGCTTTGGGTCGTCATCGGCGTTGGCCTCCGCATACGGGATTGCGGTCACGTTGACCATGTTTATCACGACCCTGCTGACTTTTTTTGTGGTTCGGCATGCCTGGCGATATCCATGGTGGGTGGCGATGGGCGTCACCGGATTTTTCCTGGCCGTCGATGGCGTACTCGCCGTGTCGTGCCTGTTGAAATTTTCGCAAGGCGGCTGGTTTCCGGTCTTGCTTGCCGCGCTGATTCTGGTATTGATGACAACCTGGATGCGTGGACGCAAGTTATTGCTCTCGACCATGCGCGCCGATGATCCGCCGCTGTTGCCATTTTTGCGAGGGCTGCTGCAAAGCCAGCCTCCGCAGGCGGCCCGTACCGCGGTATTCCTGACTGCAGACCCTGAGACCGTGCCTCATGCATTACTGCATAACCTCAAGCACAACAACGTGCTGCATCGGACCAATGTGATCCTGACTGTCGTGTTCCATGAGCTGCCCTGGATTGAGCAGCAGGGACGCGTGCAGGTGCAGCAGGTTTCGCCACTGTTCTGGCGCGTGCGCGTGAATTACGGCTTTCGTGATGTCCCCGACGTTCCGCAGGCGCTTGGCTCGTGCGCAGCGCAGGGACTGGACATCAATCTATTCGAAACCTCGTATTTTCTGAGCAGGGAAACGCTCATTGCGCCAGGCAATGGCATGGCGCCATGGCGCGAAAGGCTGTTCGCAACGCTATCGCGCAATGCTGGCAGTGTCGTCGATTTCTTCCGCATTCCCGTGCACAACGTAATCGAGCTTGGGACACGCATCCAGCTCTGAGCAGGTTTGGCTTCATAGCGGCCGCACCCTCTTCCCAGACGCCGCTCCAGGCAGCGAAAATTTCGCTAGAAACCTGCGGCGAAGGCCATTACTATCCAGACCGCGTCAGCTTCCGCGCCAAAACCGCTGTCCGGCACCCGTGTGGCATACACCGGCTAGCCGTACAAACAACAGCACAACAATATCGACAAGAGGAGACATTCGTGAAAAAACTTCTATCCGTCATAACGGGTCTGGCCCTCGGGCTGGCCGTAGCTTTACCGCAGGTCCAGGCCGCCGAGAAGGGCACCATCGCCATATCCATGCCGACCAAGTCTTCGGCGCGCTGGATTTCCGATGGCGCCAGCATGGTGAAGTACTTTCAGGAAAAGGGCTACAAAACCGACCTGCAATACGCCGAAGATGACATTCCCAATCAGCTGGCGCAGATCGAAAACATGATCACCAAAGGCTCCAAGGTCCTGGTGATCGCCGCCATTGACGGAACCACGTTGTCAGGCGCGCTGCAAAAAGCAGCCGACAGCGGGATCAAGGTCATCGCTTATGACCGGCTGATCCGCGGCTCGAAGAACGTCGATTACTACACGACGTTCGACAACTTCCAGGTCGGCGTGCTGCAGGCCACCTCGCTGGTGGATGCACTGGGCCTGAAGAGCGGCAAGGGACCTTTCAATATTGAGCTGTTCGGCGGCTCTCCGGATGACAACAACGCTTTCTTCTTCTATGACGGCGCGATGTCAGTGCTCAAGCCTTATATCGATTCCGGCAAGCTGGTGGTTCGCAGCAAGCAGATGGGAATGGACAAGGTCGGCACGCTGCGCTGGGACGGCGCTGTGGCGCAGGCGCGCATGGATAACTTGCTATCGGCGTTCTACGGCAAAGACAAGGTGCATGCCGTGCTGTCTCCCTATGATGGACTGTCGATCGGCATCCTGTCGTCCCTGAAAGGTGTGGGCTACTGCACGGCGCAACAGCCATGCCCGTACGTGAGCGGCCAGGACGCTGAGGTCCCTTCGGTCAAATCGATGTTGCGCGGCGAGCAATATTCGACCGTGTTCAAGGACACGCGTGAACTCGCCAAAGTCACCGTCTCCCTAGTCGATGACGTGCTTGCAGGCAAGAAGCCGCAGATCAACGACACCAAGACTTACAACAACGGCATCAAGGTGGTCCCGTCCTATCTGCTCAAACCTGTGGCCGTGGACAAGACGAACTGGAAACCAATACTGATTGGCAGCGGTTACTACACCGAAGCACAGGTGAAATAAGCCAGCATGTCTAGCCGGCCGATGCCGCTTGCGCGGCCGGCCGGCCGTTTTGAATCTGGACCGCGGTAGTTACCGATCATGGCCGAAGCGATTCTTGAGATGCGTGGCATTGGCAAGACGTTTCCCGGCGTGCAGGCGCTGGCGGACGTCAATCTGGCCGTGAACCGCGGCGAGATTCACGGCGTGGTGGGCGAAAACGGTGCCGGTAAATCGACACTGATGAAGGTACTGTCCGGGGTCTACCCGTATCCCGAGTACAGTGGCCAGATCATTTTCCAGGGCCAGGAACGGCGCTTCAAAAGCATTCCCGATAGCGAGAAGCTCGGCATCATCATCATTCACCAGGAACTCGCGCTGGTGCCCCTGCTTTCGATTGCCGAAAACATATTCCTCGGCAACGAGCCGGCTCGTTTTGGCATCATCGATTGGAACAGAGCGTTCACGCGCACGCGAGAAGTGCTTGCCAAAGTCGGCCTGGACGAATCGCCGGCCACGCGCGTGACCGATCTCGGCGTGGGCAAGCAGCAGCTGGTCGAGATCGCCAAGGCGCTGGCGAAGGAGGTCAAGCTGCTGATACTCGACGAGCCCACCGCCAGCCTGAATGAGACGGACTCGGATGCGCTGCTGGAACTGCTGCAGGAACTGAAGTCCCAAGGCATCAGTTGCATCCTGATTTCACACAAGCTGAATGAGGTTGCAAAGGTCGCGGACTCCATCACGGTGCTCCGGGACGGCTCAACCATCGAGACTTTGGACTGCCACGAGGCCCCGGCGAGCGAGAGTCGCATGATCCGCGCAATGGTAGGCCGTGAGATGGCGGAACGCTTTCCGCCTCGCATACCGAAAATCGGCGAGGTGGTATTCGAGGTCGACGACTGGCGTGCACACCATCCCATCCATCAGGATCGTGAAGTCATCAAGGGCGTGTCACTGGTTGTAAGGCGCGGCGAAATCCTCGGCATAGCCGGCCTGATGGGCGCCGGACGCACCGAATTTGCGATGAGCCTGTTCGGTGGCAGCTGGGGAAGGAACATCCGCGGACGCGTGCGTTTGCACGGCCGCGACATCAACGTCAGTTCCGTTGCGCATGCAGTCGAGGCGGGACTTGCCTATGTCACCGAGGACCGCAAGGCGCTCGGCCTGGTAATGGGCGAGGAAGTACGGCGCAACGTGACCCTGGCCAACCTCGGGGCAGTGGCGACCAGGGGCGTTATCGACAATGGTCGCGAGTATGCAGTGGCCGGCGAGTATCGCAGCCGCATGCATATCCGCTGCGCCAGCGTGTTTCAGCCGGTGGTTAATCTTTCCGGCGGTAACCAGCAGAAGGTCGTGCTCAGCAAGTGGCTGTTCGCCGATCCGGAGGTGCTGATCCTGGATGAGCCGACGCGCGGCATCGATGTTGGCGCCAAATACGAGATTTACTCGCTGATCAACAGCCTCGCGGATCAGGGGAAGTGCATTATCATGATTTCCTCGGAGATGCCTGAATTGCTCGGCATGTGTGATCGCATCGCCGTGATGAACAATGGCCGCTTCGCTGCCGAATTCGCTTGCGGCGAAGCCACGCAGGAGAAGATCATGCAGGCCATTGTGCGGGACCAGTTGCACTGACGCATTCGAAGCGAGACGCCATGCAAGAACAAATCGCTGCCGTACCGGAACTCACCACACCATCGCGCGCCAGCGCCGCTGCCGGAACGAACTGGCTGCGCGGCCATTTGCGCGAATACGGGCTGCTGCTGTCGCTGGTCGCGATCATGGCCTTT
>JBJMWI010000129.1:0-2721 GCA_045810225.1 Burkholderiales bacterium | reverse complement strand
GTGCGGCGGGTCACCTGCGCGGTCGACTGCGGAACCGTGGTAAATCCCGATACTGTCCGAGCACAGATCCAGAGCGGCATCGTTTTCGGTGTAACGGCTGCCCTTTTTGGCGAAGTCACAATCAAAGACGGCCATGTGCAGCAAAGCAACTTTCATAACTACAAAATTCTGCGCATGAACGAGGCGCCGTCCATTGATGTTCACATCGTCGAAAGCACGGAGCCACCCGGCGGCCTCGGGGAAGCCGGAACGTCGGCTACCGCGCCCGCAGTCACCAACGCCATTTTTGCAGCGACGGGAAAACGTTTGCGCAAGCCACCGGTTGACACTGCGGCGCTGAAGCAGGCGGTGTGAACAATTTGCACGCCTTTGCGTGAGTCCGAAGAATGGCTGCATCATTAGGCGACGAAGACCGGAATGGTCCTAATTCGTCAGCCTAAGATAAGCATCAGTCACGATTCGCCATAGGCTGCTGCTGTCTGCAAAGTCACGAACATAGGAGAATGTCCATGAAACTCATCCCCGCCCCCAGGTTCCTGAAGCTTTCAGTTGTCGGCGCCTTGGCGTTAGCCGCCACCGGCTGCATGACCGATCGTGGCACAAGCGGTGACCGCTATTCGACCGATACGAGCGGCAGCTTTCCTGCCAGCAACAATGACACGGCAGGCCCAATAGGCTTATCGCTGTGGTGTCGTCAGCATTACAGTGAACCGCGGTGCGCTTCCGGCACAAGCAATGACTTGACTGGCCCTCGCTAGCAACAGTCTATTGCTCGGACTATCTACATCGTTGCTGCGACAACTGCGTTTGCAGTTGATTGTGACGCGCGGCGCCAATCCGTGCGATAGACTTTACGCTGCCTGACGTTTCTCTTCGTTGGCGGTCAAATCGAATAAGCGCCCGAGCTTAAGCCCGCGCGTCGACACTTTCATATGCGTGAGCGCTGTCCACAGAGTGCAGTGATTTGAGCTCGTGACTGGAACGCCCAACTCGTGCTCGAGATTTTCGATTTGATCCATGGTGAGCAGATTGGTGCAGCTAATGAAAACGGCGTCGCACTTCGACGCGTGCGCGCGATGCTCGAGCACGCGTTGCGCGACAGATTCGGAAGTGAGGTCACGGATCTCTACCGTATCCGCGCAACCAAACGTGTCATGGCCATCGACCGCGATGTCGCGAAAGCGCAGGAATTCAATTTCCTGCCTATGTATATCTTCGGGGTATGGCGTCAACATGAACACGCGCTTCGCTTGAAGCGCTGTCAGTCCCCTGATCACCGAGCTTGATGTCGTATATGCGCTAACGCCTGTCCAGCGCCGAATCATTTCCCCAATCTCGTCTTCGCGGCCGGGTCCGGACAGGAAGCTGCCGCTTGTGCACGCATACACGATCACCTCCGGATTTGCTTGTGCCAGCCCGCGCGAAGCTTGCTCGGCGGAGTTGATCATTGCGAGCAAGCCCTCTTTGTCGACCGACACGGTTGGTCTATAGAGGCGGTTGAAGTGAACCCGCACGGCGGGCGGTGCAAAACGTGTGAACTCCTGCTCCACCGTGACATTACCTGGCGGGATCAACGCGCCGATGCGTCGAAATGCGTTATTCATTGTTTTCTCCTGCCGATATGCAGCGAAGACGCACCTTCAATGTGCCGCATATAGATGCATATCCAGTGAAGATGGCTTCAACCGCATTGAGGAAACGATTCTTGCACACCCGGCCGCAGCATGCCAGTCGGCACCTTACGATGACCGTGTAGTCGGCGACATAGGCTGACGTAGTTCTTCGCATCATCGCGCATTTGTCCACCTGCTTCCGGAAATCGACGCGCAACATGATCGAACTAACCGATGTCCCGACTTTGCAAATAGCTGATGCCGTGCCTACAATGATTCTCGGATATCGTCCGCCGGCTACGAATGCAGCACTCCTATCTCGTCGATTCAGCAAACGCGCCTTGGAAATGCAGCAGCAGCGAGGGGGTTTCCTTTGCCTGCCAGGTTTTACTGTCCGGCGCGGACGGCGGCCCGGAAGCCCTGCGTTTTCGCTTTGATGATTGCCCGTCCGTTTACGCACACATGCATCTGACTTCGCAGTTTCAGCTACTGCTCAATGGAGCGATGGATTTCCCGCGCGGCGTGAAACATCTCGAAGCCCCGGCGATTCACTACACGGACCATAAGATGCCTTATGGACCGTTCGCAGTATCAGGCGGCCACGATATGCTGGTACTACATCCGCATGTTGGCGGCATCATCTCGATGGCAAATCGCGAAGCACGGCGCAAGATAAATCTGCGCGGCCGGCTTTTTGCGATGCCGGCAACGGATTTCCCATGGCAAGCGCTGCCGGGCGCTGACGGCGCCATGTTCAAGTGCCTGTTACCGCCTGAAGCCGGGCCCGCCGCGGTTATCGTCAAAGCGCCGCCGCACGCGGCGTTGACCATGCCCGCGCCGCAGTTCGGTCGTTACGAGGTAGTACTTGGGGGTTCAGTTATTATGCAAGAGCAAGAACTGCGGCCGCCCGGGTTTCGTTATGTTCGCGGCGACGAGGCGGTCGAACCGCTTGTTACTGGCCCCGACGGCGGCACCGTCATATTTCTAACGTTTGACGCGGACGCGCTGGAAGGCGGCATTAGCGACGAAGGGCTGGGTGTAGAGGCAGCAGCAGCGATGGCCCGGGCGATTTAGGAAAAGGAGCGCGTATGACAGCAGAGAACCGGAT
>JBJMWI010000128.1:0-7523 GCA_045810225.1 Burkholderiales bacterium | reverse complement strand
CAGTGCATCGTTATGAAGGTACCGTAAACCACGTGATGGGTGACGGCGTAATGGCAATTTTCGGTGCGCCACTCGCGCACGAGGATCATGCCGTTCGTGCTTGTTACGCAGCGCTCGCAATGCAATCCGCGAATCGTGCTTATAGCAACCAGATGCGTCGCGCGCACGGTATAGAAATCGAGCTCAGGGTCGGCCTGAATTCCGGCGAAGTTGTCGTCGGCGCGATAGGTAACGATCTGCACATGGAGTATTCCGCCATCGGCCAAACCACCAATCTGGCCGCCCGCATGGAACAGCTGGCCACGCCCGGGACAGTGCGCCTTACCGCAAATACGCTTGGGTTCGCCGAAGGTTTTATCCATGTGGCCCCACTTGGGCCAATTCCCGTGCGGGGACTCGCGGACCCGGTAGAAGTTTACGAACTAAAAGGTGTTTCGGGCTTGCGTACACGCATGCAAGCGGCCGCCGCAAGAGGGCTGACTAGATTTGTCGGCAGGCAAGCGGAATTGGATATTCTAGGACAGTCGCTAAAGCAGGCGGGCGCTGGCCACGGACAGATAGTCGCGTTGGTAGGCGAGCCAGGCGTTGGCAAATCGCGGCTTATCTGGGAGTTTACGCACTCGCATCGAACTCAGGATTGGCTTGCCCTGGAGAGCGGTTCCGTGTCGTATGGCAAGGCCACCGCTTATCGACCGCTGATCGATCTGCTTAAGGTCTACTTTCGCGTCGAAGAGCGTGATGACGACCGTCGACTACTCGAGAAAATCACTGGCAAGCTGCTTACACTCGACAAGACGCTGGAACCTATATTGCCTGCGCTTCTCGCGCTGCTCGATGTTGGTGTAGAGGATCCGGAATGGCAGCGATTGCATCCGACGCAGCGCCGAACCCGGACGTTTGATGCCTGTAAACGGCTGCTACTGCGCGAGAGCCAAGTGCAACCTCTGGTCTTGATTTTCGAGGACTTGCACTGGATCGATAGTGAAACGCAGTCCTTTCTAAACGGCTTGGTTGAAAGCCTTCCCACATCGCGCGTGCTGTTGCTAGTCAATTTTCGTCCCGAGTACCAATCCAGTTGGGGTTCAAAAAGCTATTACGCACAACTGCGCGTCGACCCCCTGCCTTCGGAAAGCGCAGAGGAGTTGTTGCTTGGCTTGCTCGGCAGCGGCGACCAGCAGCGCGATTTGAGGCGCACTCTGATCAAGCGTACGGAGGGCAACCCGTTCTTTCTTGAAGAAAGCGTACGGAGCCTCGTCGAAGCAGGTGTGCTGTCAGGTGAACGCGGAAACTATCGGCTGCAAGCGCCGCTTGCAAGTATTCAGGTGCCGGGTCGCGTTCAGGCCGTGCTTGCGGCCCGCATCGACCGGCTGCAGCCCGAGGATAAGCGCCTGCTACAGACGGCGGCCGTTATCGGCAAGGACGTACCTTTGCCCCTCCTCCAAGTTATTGCCAAGCTTAAGCCCGAAGAGCTTCAGGCCGGTCTCGCTCGACTGCAGGCGGCAGAGTTTCTTTATGAAGCCAAGTTGTTCCCGGACATCGAGTACACGTTCAAGCACGCGCTTACGCATGAGGTTGCATACTCGAGCCTGCTGAATGAAAGACGGCGTGATACGCATGCACAAATTGTGGCAGCCATGGAAGGCCTTTATTCAGGCCGCATTGCCGAACAACTCGAACGGTTAAGCCATCACGCCGTACGCGGCGAAGTATGGACGCGCGCAGTGACCTACCTCCACCAGGCTGGCGTGAAAGCACTCGCGCGCTCGGCCAACCAGGAAGCCGTCGGTTATCTCGATCAAGCGCTCGACGCGTTAACGCGAATGCCAACAACCGGCGACACCACCAGACAATCCATTGATTTGCGTCTGGAACTGCGCAGTGCCCTACATCCCCTCGGAGAGTTCGAACGGGTACTGGAAGCGTTGCAGTTGGCCGCGGGGTTGGCAGAGTCCAGTGGGGATACGCGTCGACAAGGGAAAATTTTTAGTTATCTGACTCAGTCTTACAGACTGCGCGGTGACTATACCGGTGCGATACAGGCTGGCCAAAAAGCGACCGAGATCGGAAGGAACTTTGACGACCCTGGTATCCAGGCACCAGCGAACTTTCACTTGGGCCAGGCGTTTTTTCATCTCGGCGATCATCGCCGCGCCGTAGAATTTCAGTCGAACAATATCAAGATGCTCAATGACGGGCTGTCGCAGGATAGGTTGGGCATGGCAGGTTTCCCACTCGTATTCACTCGCGGTCACTTGTCGTGGTCGCTCGCGGAACTGGGGCGATTTTCGGAAGCTATCGCGGAATGGCATGAAGCGATGCGATTGGCCCAAGAAGTGAAACATCCGTTCAGCGAAGCCTTCGCCAGATATTGCGGTGGATTTCTGTATTTGCGCAAAGGAGAGATTGGCCGGGCGATCGCGCAATTGGAACCGGGATTTGCGCATTGCCAGTCCATGAACTTGCGTTTGGAACTCCCATTCGTTGCGGCGTTCTTGGGTATCGCTTATGCCTACGAGGGCCGACACAGTGATGGTATCGCCATTGCGGAGAATGCAGTCAAGGAAATGGAGGCGTTGAAGGTGGTCTCCGGACGTTCATGGATCGTCGGATTTCTGGGCTACACCTATTTGATCGCCGGGGAACTTGCAAAAGCAATTGAGCTAATGGAACAGGCATTGGAGTTGGCACAGTTGCACGGAGAACACGGCTGGGTTGCGTGGGAACACCATGTGCTTGGTTTGGCCCGAATGAGCGAGGGAGGAGCAAGCATCGAAAAGGCTCACACGTTATTTGAACAGGCGATTGAAGAAGCACGGACGCTACAACTGCGACCATTGCTCGCGCGTTCGGAACTGGCCCTCGGTGAACTTCGCCGCCGTACCGGACAGAAAGACTCCGCCCGACAGAATCTGAACAATGCGGTATCGCTCCTTAAAGAAATGCAGATGCCAATCTGGCTCCAGAAGGCAGAAATCGAACTTCAGGCATTGGACTAATGTGGATCGCTCCAAGAAGGCAACATCATGAGTTTCACCGCCGCTTAAGCGCGTCCAGGTTCAGTCACACGAATTCGAACATCCTCCATCTAGCTGGCCGTGCATTTCAATGTCACTAAGGGCGCCCCAAATTCAATCTTAGAATTGCACTCCATCGGTGAATGGAACAAAAGCCCGGACGATGTCCGGGCTTCAATACTCGCTTTCACCGTTGCCCAGGTTCGAATCTCTCAGCACTACCAGCTGCAGGTACCACCCCACTTAGTAGCGAAAACTTTTCCTTCGGCGGCGGCGTTCTGCCACCATCCGGAATTGCGTTGCTCGCCGGCAAATTTTCCTGTTCCGGTAAGGCCTTTCCAGGTTCCTTTCTCAGCACCAGGCGCAATTGCCCATTCAAGGCTGTAGGTGTCGCCATCCTTGTCTTTTCTAGCGCAATGACCGCTTCCTTTTGATTGCCCGTTGGGCAAGCTAATGAAGGTGCCATTGCATTCACCGATGACCATATGGTCCCTCGACTTGGGGTCGTCATTGACTATAAGGCTGTGGTTCCTCACAACGGTAAGCGTCTGGCCTTTACCGAGATCGATGGTTTCAGCAGATTGGCTTACCAGAACATCGTAACCGGAACAATTCTCGGCCATCGCCATCGATGGGAATGCAAAACAAGCGCTCAAGGCACCGGCACACAGGATCACTTTGGTATTTTCCATGACTCCTCCTCCGCTTAAGAAGCTTCAATAGGAAATGCACATTCGCAGGTTCAAGAGAACGCGCGACGCGTGAACAACTTGGGCTTTTATGGCGACGAATTACGCCGAGAGGAGCAACTGCTCCAAGAGGGCCGAGCGATACGGCTCAGAGAAAACGCACTGAGCCCATCTGGTTCCTTCACCACGCCTGGACTGGCGGTCGGTTTATTGTTTTAAAACGGACTACCCTAGTTTATTTAACCTTCATATACCGCTTACATACATATACCGCTTACATAGCAATGACGGCACTCTAGCCACGCAGTTCCAATCTTGCTAGAGAGCCGGCTATACCGAACTCGCTGGAATGGATCTACTTAGCAATCCAATACTCGCCGTGCATCGTTGGACGGCTATAGCCTTTTTCCTTGTCCGTATCGAATTCTACTGTCGTGGTTAATATTCCCTGGATACCGGTGAATTTACCGGTGCCTCCAACAAATCTGGAGCTGGAATTGGATGTTCCCCGGCGAGAGCCTGTTGCTGTGGGTTCACTAGAAGACAAAGAAGTCCACTCCAAAAATATTTTGGCCCCGTCTTCCATTATCCAGGTGTCGTAGCCTACGGCAGGGCCGGTACCACCGAGGTAGTTTGTTGAGCCGCGCAGCCAGCTCTCTAATACTTTTGTCCCCAACACCTCGGGGTTATTTTGAGTGTAGCTACGCTGTATCTCGACGATTCTAATTTTGTGGCCAGGCACGTCATCGACATCGATGGCGAATTCTTTTACATATTTACTGGATTGTGGCGGCGCCGAGTGACTGAAAGTGTGCTTTTCCTCTGCGTGTCCTCCTGGCGAAACAAAACAAATCGCTAGGCCCGCAAACCAAACCAATTTGAAGTTCTTCATTGATTGCTCCCCTAACATCAATACGCGACCCGTGAGACAAAAGAACTGCATCTAAGCGAATTGCCGAAACGCAACCCCAAGCTTGGGGCTGCGTGTGCCTTTGCCTTACTTCATCAAGTGCTGCTTGAACCAGTTCAGCGCTGGTGTGGAAGATTGCTGGAAACCGGCGCCGGTATACGCATCGAAGTGCCCGCCGGAAAGGATCACCAACTGCTTGGGATCACGAGCCCGCCCGTAGGCTTCGATTGCAAGATCAGTCGGCGTCAGCACGTCTTGCTGGGCCACGACCATCAGTAGCGGCGTCGGCGAGATCAGATGGATGTTGGCGCCCGGGTTGTATTCCAATGCCAGCTCGAGCGAGCGCACAGTATTGCGGTTCTGCCATTTCGGTGCGCGCGTCTGGCCAGTCTTGATGAACCAGTCATAGGAATCCTGCGTTGGAAGTGCCGAGGGTTTGCCCTGTTCGTCGACCACGGGCAGATAGTTGATTTTGCCAGTGGTATATTCCTCGGCGCGGTCCGCTGCCAGCCATGCTTGCGTACCTGGAAAATGATCGGCTCTCACCAGACGTCGAAAATTGTCTGTCGCATTGACCAGGGGGACTTGCGATACCACGCATTTCACGCGCCGGTCGAAGGCACCCAGATGCAGCACATGGGCACCGCTATAGGACGATCCCCAGATACCGATCCGGTTGACGTCCACCATCGGCTGCAGTGTCGCCCACGTAATCGCGTTCTTGTAATCTTCAAGTTGCATGGAGGGGTCGATATGGCTGCGCGGCTCGCCTTCGCTGTCGCCGAAGTTGCGATAGTCGAACACCACAACGACAAAGCCGGCATTTGAGAACTTAGCCGCGTAGTCATCGAGAAACATCTCCTTGACTGCGCTCCAGCCGTGCGCCATGACGATTGTCGGGCGCTTTTCTCCTTGCTTCATGCCGCTTGGCATGTATAGCCAGCCCACCAGCTTTTTACCTACGCTGGTAAAAGTAATGTCTTGCCGATTGAAGTTATCGGCCGCGGCTGCAATTTGTGAAATCACCAGGCTTGCCGCCAATACCAATAACGCAAGCCCGCGCTTGGTTGGAATCATTTTCCTCTCCCTTGTTGCCTGCTTGAATTGCAAAATGACAACCGCCGTGCGTTTGGCCCATCCAGGCGGGCGCTCTCCCATAGGTAAACGCACCCCCGAGACGTACGACGGTATTGCACTTTTTATAAAGGCGAAGAATGACGCCGAAGGAAGCCTTTGCGGGCCCCATGGATCTGTCGAACCAGGCCGTTATGCCGGGTCCAGCCAAACACCAGCCGCACCTTGTCGGTGGACAGTTTGTTATCTAACCGCTAAAGAGATACGACAATCCGAATAGATGCGCAATTAATTGGCATATAACTCCAACTCGCCAAAATGTGCAAGGGGCTCTGGGACCCGTTGGGTTGTAGTGGACGTTATTTGTTCGTTGCCTAACATCGGGAGTATGCTTGCCAGGTAATTCCCGCACCGCCGCGATCTCAAAGGCGGATGCACGTTTCCTATTCGGGCCCGCGAAGCCCGTCCTTTTCGGTACATCTTTGTACCGCTCCGCGCCAAGCACAACAACATCAATCCATTTCAAGGGGGACGCCATGAATGCGTTATGCTCAAAGTGGTCGGTTGCGCTACTGAACCTTGCTGTACTTGCTGTTTCGGCATCATTCTTGTCCGGCAATGCGCTGGCGAGAGACATTACCTATGCCACTAAATTCGGCCCCGTCCTATCGCGCACCGTTTTTGCTCCCGGCGATAGAGCAGGGCATGAACTAATTCAGGCCGTACGTACGGACATGACTACCAGTTCAGACCCTGACTGGAACGAAGTATCGGTAGTCAATTACGGGCAATCAGATCTTGTAGATGGGAGTGGATCGGTTTCCGGCTATGCCGTCAGAACACACAAAAACGGAGACAAGACCTACTACCGGTATGAAGGCCAGGTTCGAGCGAGCGGTAGTGGCAATTCCAAAGATACAGTTGGAGAAGGAACAGTCGAACTGGTGGGCGGTACGGGCAAATTTGCCAATGCGAAAGGTAATGGCACCTATAGCTCAGCTGGAGGAGTGTCCACCATCAAATTGAAATTCGACTACTAAAGCTCCGCGCGGCGGTCAGTACCGCTCACAAGTTAAGAACGGCGTTCTGTGTAGCAGTTTGGAAACAGCACACCGGATTCGGAGGCGGAGAAAGCGGCTGCCATGCTGGCAGCCGCGTAAGCAGTAGTCGTACTAAGAACACCGGCCGATTTGTTAAGGAATGAGCTTGCTTATCCTCTAACGGCCATGCTGGATGTTACGGCAGCTTGTAATCGAAGCGCTGCGTAACATGGGAAGCTCCCGCACCTGCCGGTCCAGTGTCCTGAATTTTCCAGGGACCGCTGCCGGTAATGCCTTTGTACTTACCTGTACCTCCAACGATGCGGTTGATGCCTTGGTTTACCTTGCCGTCGTTCTTGCCATCCCAGTCCGTGAATATCTTGTCGCCATCGATATCGCCGAAGGAGCAATAACCCTTACTGACGTCGCCCCCGTCTCTTGCGAAAAAAGTGAAGAAACATATGGCGGGACCACCGTGCAGCGGGCCCGAACCCTTCTCATTGAAACTTACTCCCACGACATTGCCATGTCCTTGGGTGATCTTTTCGCCCACTTCGATCGGCTCAGCGACAACTTTCCATCCCGTATGAATGGAAATCGTTCCTGACTTTGGCAGGTCCTCAGCCATGCAGGTTGCCATCAGTCCGAGTCCTGCTAGAACGGCTCCGAAGTAAGCTGCTTTGGAGCTTGTTTTCATAAAACCCTCCCATCAGGCTAGCGGCGGGTTGCCGCGTTTACATAATGCGCCCGCCTGGAGAAGGTCTGCAATGTGAATTATTTCGAGAGATTTGCAATT
>JBJMWI010000127.1:0-3740 GCA_045810225.1 Burkholderiales bacterium | reverse complement strand
TTGACGCTGAAGGACTCGCGCGTGCCAATCGATATCAATCTCGCACTCTATGACGCGCCGGAACAACGTTATTGCCCGGCGGGTGTTTACGAGATTGTCGTGGAAACTACCGGACCTCGATTACAAATCAATGCGCAAAATTGCGTTCACTGCAAAACGTGCGACATCAAGGATCCGGCGCAGAACATTGTTTGGGTCGCCCCGGAAGGCGGAGGCGGACCCAATTACCCGAACATGTAAGAGGATAAATCCAGCCAGGCTTGCGCGCGGCGTGAACTATTCCTGACGCAACCAGGTTTGTGATCTGCCGATAAAAGAGACCCCTATGAACCCGCGAACGTCGAGAGTCTTGCCATCCGCAGAAGGCGTGAGTTTGCATCGATAGACTTTCCCATTATGCGGATCCAGGATCTCCCCACCAGTCCAAGAGTTTCCGTCCTGCTTTAAACCCCACAGGATCGTCATGCCAATGATCGGTTTGTCTTTGCGTTCGCCCTTGCATTCTTTGCACAGGTGCGCAGGATCGTCACCCGGTTGATCAAAAAGTTTTTCCACCACGCCTTGCAGTTCCCCATTCTGGTTGGCGATGCGGATGATCGACCGTTCCTTTTTTGTATTGTCATCAATGCTGCGCCAGGTCCCCACCGGGCTCACGTTCGCGGCCATCAGCGGCGTCGATGCACACGCCAAAAGTACCAAAGCAGCCCATGATTTGCAGAATTTCATTTTGCCCTCCTCTTGGATGAATTGGATGTCGCGGTTTGCAGAACTGCCGGCGGTGCAACGCGCAAGCGATCGATCGCTTTCCAGTTCCAGTCGATGCCCAGGCCAGGGCTGTTGTACGGGTAAGCGTATCCGTCTTCGATTTTCATTTCATTCTTCATGATGATTCCCAGCTGTGGGATGTTCTCGACCCACGGACAATTCGGCACTGCAGCGCACAGACCGATATGCAATTCCATCAGGTAATGCGGGCAAATCGGCATGTTAAACGCTTCGGCGATGTGCGCGCTTTTCAACCACGGCGTAATCCCGCCGATGCGTGCCACATCGGTCTGGATTATTGAGCAGGCTGCGCGTTGCATATATTCGCGAAAGTGACTAATGGAATAGATCGACTCTCCCACGGCGATCGGCAAGCTGGTCGATTGCATGAGCATCACATGCCCGTTCAGATCTTCCGCCGGTAACGGCTCTTCAAACCACGCCAGATCCAACTCTTCAAAATGGCGAGCACGACGGATCGCTTCGGCAACGGTGAACCCCTGATTCGCATCCACCATGAGTTCCATCTCGTCGCCAACCGCCTTGCGCACGGCAGCAAGCCGCTTAATATCTTCACTGACGTGCGGTTTACCGACCTTTACCTTCACTCCCTGAAAACCGCGCGCCTTGTTAGCCAGTGCGTTATCGACCACCTCGGCGATCGGAAAATGTAGCCACCCGCCCTCTGTATCGTATATCCGGACTTTCTCTTGCGCACCTCCCGCCATGACATGCAGCGGAAGCCCTGCTTTTTTACAGCGCATGTCCCACAGTGCCGAGTCGATCGCACAAAGCGCAAGACTGGTGATGGCACCGACCGCAGTGGCATGGGTGTGGAAGAATAGATCCTTCCAGATTTGTTCGACCATGGCTGGATCGCGCCCAAGCAGTTGCGGTCCCAAATGGTCGCGGATAAGGGCTACTACAGAAGAACCCCCAGTGCCGATCGTATAGGTATATCCCGTCCCGTCCACGTCGTCATCCGCGTATAGCCGAACCATCGGCGTTTCCTGCGTGTGAAACGATTGAATTGCGTCGCCGCGTTGCACATGCGGTTTCAGGTCGACCTGGAATACTTCGACCCTGATGATCTTGGACATCTCGGTACTCTCTTTTTAATTGTTATTTATTGCGGTTTGGCTATATGGCTGGGCGTTGCAGACTACCTTGAGCTCATTGCATGGTACTGGTTCGCAATTTATAGACTTCCTTGCGGGCGGCATAGACCGTCTTTTGCACTACGGCGTGCACTACGCTGCGCTCGTCCATCAGTTCAATTTCAAAGTTCAAATCAATGGATGTGTTCGACTGAAGTCGTTTCTTCATTGCTGCCACTTGCGAATCGCTGAGACTACACTCGGCATAAAGTGTGGAACGTCCCGGTTTCTTGTAACGAATCGACCCGGATTTGTCCCATACGATATGGTCTTTACCCAGTGCAACTTTGACCAGAAGCGCGTATAGCGGATCGGTCGCCGCATACATCGCGCCGCCAAACAGTGTGCCGTGGATATTCCGGGTGCGGAAATTGAGCGGCAACTTGATGCGTATCTTGTGCCGATCTTCCGAAATGTAGATCACGCGGCCACCGGTCGCCCGAAACGCCGGAAAAAAATTGAAAGCAAGCCGATACAGCCAGATGCGTAGAGATTCGCGCGGTTGAACAGTACGCCACGGCCCCGCGGCTCTCATCTCAACGACTCGAATATGCCAGCGGCCCCCATGCCGGTTCCAATACACATTGTGACCATGCCATATTTTTGGCCCCGGCGTCGCATACCATGTAGCAACGTAGCCGTGCGGATAGCTCCGGTCGCGCCCAATGGATGACCAAGCGCGATCGCTCCACCTAACGGATTGACTTTGTCCCGGTTTAATCCGAGATCGCCAATCACGGCAAGGCTTTGTGCCGCGAACGCTTCGTTCAACTCAATCCAATCGAGGTTCTCAAGCTTGACGCCCGTTTGCTTCAGCACCTTCGGGATCGCAAATTTTGGTCCAATCCCCATGATCTCTGGCGGCACGCCGGCGACCGCGAATCCAACAAACCTGCCAATCGGCTGCAGATTGAACCTTCTAAGTGCCGTTTCGCTCATCAGAATAACCGCACCCGCACCATCCGAGGTTTGTGAACTATTTCCTGCTGTCACTGAACCTGTTATTGAGAAGGCCGGCCGCAATTTTGCCAGCACGTCGGGCGTCGTACCGGCACGCGGACCCTCGTCAACGGCTACGATCTTGCTGCGTGTAACGACTTGGTGACTTCCGAAATCGGGCACGTGCTCATTCAAAACATACGGCGTAATTTCTTGCTTGAACTCGCCTTGCTCAATCGCCTGCAGCGCGCGGCGGTGCGATTCCGTCGCAAAAGCGTCCTGTGCTTCCCGGCTGATCTTCCATTGCTCCGCGACTTTTTCTGCCGTAATGCCCATTCCATAGGCGATGCCGATGTTTTCATCGTTGCTGAAAAAATGCTCATTAGCGACGATCTTGTTGCCGCCCATCGGAATCATGCTCATGCTTTCTGTGCCAGCCCCGATCATGACATCTGCTTCGCCCAGTCGTATCCTGTCCGCCGCAGTTGCGACAGCCTGGAGGCCGGACGAGCAAAACCGGTTTAGCGTAAAACCCGATACCGAATCTGGAAACCCAGCCAGCAGCAAGCCGATGCGTGCCACATTCATGCCCTGTTCTGCTTCAGGCATGGCGCAGCCAACGACAACGTCATCTATGGAGGATGCATCGAGCCCTGGCGCTTGCGCCAACACGCTTTTCAAGACATGAGCAAGCATGTCGTCTGGACGGGCATGTTTCAGTATGCCGCGGGGCGCTTTGCCGACCGGCGTCCGTGTTGCGGCAACGATGTAGGCGTCTTGAACCTGCCTGCTCATTCGATTCTCCGATAGTTCACTATCAATAACATGTCCGCAGAGACCTAGTCATCTGGGTTTTCATTCCTAGTTCCTTAGCGGTTT
>JBJMWI010000126.1:0-4012 GCA_045810225.1 Burkholderiales bacterium | reverse complement strand
AAAAATCCGGCACGCCCGGAACGGTCAGCTTCAGCACAGTCTGCGACAGACTGTTCAGCATCCCAAAAAACGAGGCCTTCTGCTGAAGGGCGGCGAACGATTCCAGAAACTTCGGACTGCCGAGCAATTGCCGGGTGAAACTTGAAAGTGCGGACTCGTAGTCCTGGTTAGGAACAGCCCAGCTGGTGTTTTCCTTGGCCTCACGGACCGCCTTAAGCATGTAGCGATCGATACGCTCTGAAAATTCTGCAGACAGGGCGGCGCCGTTCAGCGGCCATGCGCCTACCAGAGTCTGATAGAGCAGATACTCGTCGTTGGGAGTCGGCAGATTTTCGCCCGCTCGCAGGTTTTGATTCAGGTCGCGCCAGCGGTGGACATTTTCTCGCCACAGATCGGGGGCTTCAGAAAGCACATTGATCCGCGCGCGAACATCTTCCGACCGCTTGGAGTCGTGGGTTGAGGTTGCCAGCATGCCTTGCGGCCAGTGCCGGGCACGTTTTTGGATTTCGGCGTGAAAGGCGGCTGGCTCAACCCCGAAGCGAAGCGGATCGCCGCCTACATCGTTGAGCGACACCAGCCGGTGGTAGCGGTAAAAACTGGTGTCTTCCAGGCCCTTGGCCATCACCGCGCTGGTGTACTGCTGAAAGTGCATGGCAAAGTGCACAACCGAACGCTCGTAGAACTGCGGATGGCCTGCCGCTTGCCGGGTAAGCAGCACTTCGCGAATGAAGTCGTACACTGAGGCATCGGCCGAGCTGATTTTGCTTTTCGCACATGCAATCGCCTGGGAAATGTACTTCTCATCATTGGGCGAGAGGCCTTCCTCAGTCACATAAGTGCGATAAACGGGAAAGCACGCCACCACTTCCATCAAGGCATCGCGAAGGCTTTTCACGGTGAAGTCGCAGGTATGACGATCAGCCAGGGCGATGCGGCTCAAGTGATTGGCGAGGACGTTCAGTTCGCTGTTCAGCGAGCGGTCAATGACCAGCTTCTTGCATTCGTAGACCTGATGCGCAAAGTCTGGCCAATCGCCGACAAAATCGGCATAGGTCTGGGAGAGAGCTGGTTCCGCCGCGGGATCGACAAACAGCGCATTCACCAGATTAGAAAAGTCGTAACCGGTGGTGCCGTGAATCGGCCACGGTTCCGGCAGGCATTCGGTCCCGGTAAGAATTTTTTCTGCCACCACGTAATATCGTTGCTCACCGCAGCCTGCGTCACCTGCGCCGGTATGCGTTCCACATTGCAGACGCCAGAAATATTGCTGCGGATTGTAGAGCCCGTCGGGGTGGTCGATACGAAGCCCGTCGATTTTTTGCTGCCGCAACAGCTCCAGCACGAATTCATGGGTCTGATTAAACACGGCGGGATTTTCCTGGCGTAAGGCAGCCAGATCGTTCACATCGAAAAAGCGGCGATAGTTGATATCGTCGGCGGCGACTCGCCAGTAAGCCAGGCGGTAAGCCTGGTTCTTGATCAGTTCATGCAGGGCGTCGAAAGAACCAGGATTGCCCGGCTTGCCATTCATAGCCGCCACTGTGTTCTCAAGCAGATCGCGAATCTGCGCCGAACGTGTGCACAGTGCGGCCAGCCGTTTCTTGTGAATCTCCTTGTCACGCGCCCGTTCCGCCCGTTTTTCCGGCGCGCTATCCGCCCTGCCCGGCAAGTGCCCGAAGGCGGAAGCCAGGCTTTGCAGTTCCAGCAAGTCTTCGTTCTCGGCCGGCACCTGTTGTTTAAAGGTTTCCGTAGCGGCAGTAAGAATGCTGGGGTACTCGCGCGGATTCACCGGAAAACGATGTTCGCCGTAGAAGATGCTGAATTCGCCCTTTTCTTTGTCGAAGGCCAGCTTCAGCTCTCCCCGATCGAGCACCATGCCGTACTGGTCGGCCAACACGGGCAGCAGAACTTTGCCCTGCAGTTCGTCTTTCAGCGGCTCCCAATCGATGTCGAAAAAATCTGAATAGGCGGAAGCTTCGCCGTTCTCCAACACGTCAAGCCACCAGGCATTGTCACTACCCATGATTCCCATGTGATTAGGAACGACGTCGAGAATCTGTCCCATGCCGTGCTCGCGCAGAGCGGCGACAAATCGGTCGTATTCTTCGGGCGTGCCAATCTCAGGATTCAGGTGATGATGGTCAATGATGTCGTAGCCATGGGTACTCCCCGGGCGGGCACGCAGATACGGTGAGGCGTAGCAGTGCGAAATACCCAGCGCCGCCAGATATGGAACGATCCGGGTGGCCTGAGCGAAGGTGAAATCGCGATTGAATTGCAGGCGGTAGGTCGAGAGCGGGACTCGAGGCGTTGTCATTCGTTCAACAACCATGCAACGGCCAGTGGCGCAAGGCGATTTCTATTACCCAGTGCGGCCCCGGGAGTTTCGAACAGCACACGACCGTGCAGCTCCTGTGAGATGCTCATTTCCTGATGCGAGAAGTTCGCTACCAGCGTCAAATCTCCCCCATTCCGGAATGGCCAGCGTACCAGGATTGCGCCCTGCCCCAGAACCTGGAAGCGCGCCTCACCGCTTGCGATGTTTTCGATGCGTGGAACAATATGCTCGTGCCTTAGCCCAAGCAGCGTGCGGTAATACTGTAACCATTCCCGATGCTGCGGTTGCTCCAATGATGCCCATTCCAGCTTTGATGAAAGAAATGTCTGTTCACTGTTCGGATCAGGAATCCGGGCCTGCGCTTGGGGCGAGTTGAATTGCGCAAAGCGGGCGAACTCGGCGCGGCGGCCCTCTCTCACCTTGCTGGCCAGGTCAGGGCCGAAATCGCAAAAGAAGAGAAACGGAGTTCCTGCTCCAAACTCCTCGCCCATGAACATGAGCGGCGGAGAGGGCGCGAGCAGTATGCAAGCCAGAGCCACTCTCACGATTGCAGGTTCGGCAAGCTCAGTGATTCTTTCGCCCAGCGCGCGGTTTCCAATTTGATCATGATTCTGAAGAAATGAGATGAAGCAGCCGGGCGGAAGCTGCCGGCTATGTTCACCTCGGGTCTGCCCCGCGCGATAAGCAGAGACATCTCCCTGATAGGCAAATCCTTCGGCCAGGCAGCGGGCCAGTTGCCAGGCCGGCTGCTCGGCATAATCGGAGTAATAGCCGTCGGTTTCACCGGTGGTGAGCACGTGCAGCGCATGGTGGATGTCGTCATTCCATTGTGCGGTATAAAGCCGGGCACCGCCACGCTGGTCGCGCTCCAGGTATTGAGCAGCGTTGTTTTCATTCTCCAGGACCAGGTGAATCTGGCGATCGGCGGGAAGATGGTGACGGACCTGTTCCGCCAGCTCCAACAGAAATTGCGGCTCGGAATCATCACTGATGGCATGCACCGCGTCAAGCCGCAGTCCATCGAAGTGGTATTCCTGAAGCCAGTAAAGTGCGTTGTGGATGAAGAAGTCACGCACCGCCCGGCGGCCGACAGAATCGAAGTTAATGGCTGGGCCCCACGCGGTCTTGTGACGCTCCGTAAAAAATTGTGGGGCATAAAGCCATAAATAGTTGCCCTCCGGGCCGAAATGGTTATAAACCACATCGAGCATGATCATCAGATTGCGCGCGTGGGCGGCATTGATCAGTCGTTTGAGATCCTCTGGCCGGCCATAGACGGCGGCAGGGGCGAAGGGCAAAACTCCGTCATAGCCCCAGTTGCGGCGGCCGGGAAAACTCGAAAGCGGCATCAATTCGACCGCGGTGACACCAAGATCAGCCAGGTAGTCCAGTTGCTTTTCCGCGGCAGCGAATGTGCCTTCCGGGGTGAAGGCGCCGACGTGCAGTTCATAGATCACTGCTTCATCCCACGGACGGCCGCGCCAGCGGTCGTCGCTCCACTCGAAGCCAAAAGGATCGATGACTTCGCTTCCCTGATGCACGCCCTGCGGCTGAAAGCGAGAGGCGGGATCAGGCACCAGTTGGTCATGATCGATCCTGAATTGATAGCGAGAGCCGGGGCGAGCTTCAGGAGTTTGCAGTTCGAAGCACGAATCGGCGCGCGACATCTCCCGT
>JBJMWI010000125.1:0-10839 GCA_045810225.1 Burkholderiales bacterium | reverse complement strand
TTGCTTTGCATCGATTGATTTGTATGCGATTCGTAACGGTCTCCTCTCTACAGTTCGGAATGTCGAACACTTGGATGCTCCACTGAATCATGCGTGTTTAGCATGAGTGTTGTGCCAAATGTCGTCTTTCGGCGGGCGAGTGCGCCGTCTATAGTCGGGCCATGTTTCCTACCCAGGAACCAATGGAAAGTAGAAGACATGAATGCGCAACGTACTTTATTTAGGACATCGGACCATCGACAACTTTCTTTACTGAATAAGGAGTGCGAAAAATGAACGCGATCACACGAGCAGTCGCTTTTTCTGTAGTTGCTTCTTTGTTTACGGGCGTTGCGTTGGCAGGAGGGACTGGAGTTGTTACGCGCAGCACCGCTGACATGGAAGCGGACTTGAATCGTACCTATACAAATCCCGGCGGGGAATCGGCTGGCCAAATCAAAAGCCGGCCCAAGCAAGAAGCCTATTCCGACCTGATTCGCGATTGGGACGGTAAACAGACCAAGCCCGATGGCTCGATTGTCGGTGTGGAATCCGGGGCACCTACGATTAACACGCGCAGCACGGAGGATGCCAACAAAGATCTAATGCGGATTTGGAATTGAACGGCCCGGCGGGCGAGCGGCGAACAGATTTCCTGCTCGCCCGCCATGCGGACTCTTTACTGCCGTGACGGTTGCTCGGCAGCGTTAGATGTTGATGTGGTATTGGGAAGATTAACCGTTGCGACGGATGAATTCTGCGTCGGTTCAAGGGAGGGCATGAGCGATTCGGCGTGCGCGAATGCCAGGGCTGCTGCTTGGTCGTGCCTGAGTTTTTTCAGCGTGCGACTGAGGCAGAGCCAGGAAGCAGGGTTTAGTTCGTCCGTCGCAACCCATTCTTCGGCTACGCTCCTAAGGCCTTCCCATTCCCTGTTCGCTTCCAGCGAAGCGGCGCGCAGAAACAACGGCCGTTCTGCGTTCGGACGTTCCCAGAACGCCACTTCGGGCTGGGGCCGGTCGGCCGCGATCGCCGCTTCTCCCCAAAACCCGTCTCCAACCCAGGCCAAGGGCAGTGCGAAATTGAAGTTTCCGCCGGCCATTGCCTTGAAACCGATGATGCCGATAAGGCGACCGGAAGTATCAAATAACCCGCCGCCGCTTGTTCCCCTGTCGAATTGCGCGGAAACCTGCAACACATTGGCTCCGTCGAACGCATGCAGTCCGTTGAGTTTTCCAAAGCGTGTATCCCGTTTGCCGCCACGCGGGTAGCCCACTGCGCTAACCGGCTCGCCAACCTGCAGGCTTTCCGTTTCCCCAATCACAGCAGGCACGGCAGCAGCCAGTTCCGGTACGTAAAGGAAGCACAGGTCGTGTTTGTTGTCAGCTTTAGCTGGGAAAGCTTCCCATTGCGTTTCTTCGCGACCGGCGTTGATTGATTTGGCGCTACGTATGACGTGACAAGCGGTCAGCAGCCGTCCCGGTGCAACAAGCACTGCCGAGCCATCAGCCACATGGCCGTCGCGTTTGACCCGAATCTTGTACACGGCCGCCGCAGGATCGGTCGCTCCAGCCATCTCGGCATGAATGCCAGACGTATAGACCATAGCGAGCAGCAGAATCGAGTACGGGCGAAGCATGCCAAGAGCTTTCCTAAGTGGCACCCAGGCGGCCGATTTGATCGTTCGGCCTCCGTGAGAGATAGAAGTTCTTACCATTGTGAGCAATGGATATGCCAGACGCAGCTTTCCATCAATCATGAAGTTTGTCCATCAAGACTATCCGCATGGACTCTATTATCCAGACAAGTTGCCGATGAATATTTGTCTAGTACCGGGTTTGGCCTATGATTCCGCATATTCCTCGCTGCTCCGGCGGGGTTTCGGCAGGGGGAGAGATGCCGACCAAGCAGCCGCAACTCGCCAAACTTACGCGACCGCGCCTGTACGACGCGTTGCCGCGGGAGCGGCTTTTCAAATTGCTTGACGAACGTCGCAAGCATCCTGGGATCTGGATTGCTGCTCCGCCCGGTGCGGGGAAGACCACTCTGTTGGCTGGTTTTCTTGAGAGCCGCGCCCTTTCGTGCCTTTGGTATCAAATAGACCCTGCCGACTCCGATCCCGCTGCATTCTTCTATTACCTTGGCCTGGCGGAATGTGACAGGCCAGCGCGGAGTGTAGCAAAGAAAGATCTACCGCTACTTTCTCCCGAGTACTTGCTGGACCTGGCTGGATTTACGCGTCGCTACTTCAGGCAACTATTCACTCGTCTTGCCCGGCCGATTGTTATGGTGTTTGACAATTTTCAGGAGCTGTTGCCGGACTCGAAGGTGCATGACGCTTTGGGCGTGGCACTGGAGGAAGCGCCGGAGGGCACAAGCATCGTGTTTCTGAGCCGCCTCGAGCCAGATCAGAAATACTTGCGATACGTGGCCAATAGCATTCTGTCCCGGGTTGACTGGCAACAGCTCAAAATGACCTGGGGCGAAGCAGAGTCCATTCTCCGCGCGCAATTGCATCTCGATACGGATGTTGCCAGAAGACTGCATGAACTGTCCGGGGGCTGGATGGCAGGCTTGCGCCTGCTCGGGGAATGGATCCACCGCGGTGGCCCGCTGGAGGAACTCGGTAACCCAGATTCGTTGCAGGACGTCTTCGGGTACTTCGCGGGTGAACTGTTCGCGCGGGCTTCGGATGCCAACCAGCAAACATTGTTGCGGTTGAGTTTCTTGCCCCACATTCCCGCATCGGCGGCGGAGCGCATGACGGGGAGCGCATCCGCGCTCAAATTGCTCGAAGAGTTGTATCGCGCGCATCTGTTCGTGGACCGCCGAAAGGGCGTCGAGTCTGTCTACCAGTTCCATGCGCTGTTACGAGCGTTCCTGCTTGATCGTGCCGGCCAGTTGCTCGACCCGGTGGCGATGAACGCCGCCGCAATTTCCGCTGCCCGCCTTCTGGAGGAATTTCAGTATCCAGAGGACGCAATGGCCTTGTATCTGCGCGCCGGAGACGTTGATTCGGCGCTAGCCCTCGTGCTCAAGGAGGCGAAGCACCTGATCGCGCAAGGTCGTTGGCGACAAGTAGTCGATTGGGTTTCATCGCTGCCGGCTGAAACCGTATCGGACCACTGTTGGCTAGGGTACTGGCTGGGCTCGGCAAGAATCGCTGTCGACCCCGCTCTTGCGCGCAAAGCATTCGAGGGGGCTTTCGATAGCGCACTGGAAGCGGGTGACGAGTCCTGCCAGATCGAAACGGCCGCAGCCATCATCCAGACCTATGTGCTTCAGTACACCCATTTCCGGCCGCTGGATCGGTGGATCGGCATTCTCGAGACCGGAGTCAACCGGACCGGCGCATTTCGCGACGCTGAAGCCGAACTGCGCGTGCTTGGCGCTTTCCTGATGGCGCTGGCTTATCGTCAGCCCGGGCATACGCAGTTACCCCGAATCGTCGACAGAGTGTTTGAATTGGTGCAATCCGATGTCGATGTGAATCTTCGTCTGGTCAGCGCAAGCTATCTCTGTGCTTGTGGCGTAACAGCAGGACCATCGCAAGTCGCGCGCAGGGTAATCCCCGTTCTCTTGCAGCTACTCGATCGCGGCGATATAAGGCCGGCCAATGCTGCCTGGTCATGGTTCGTTATTTCCTGGTTTCATTGCATCAGCAGAAATGAACACGAGGGTCGGGACGCTGTTGCCAGGGTCGATCGTATCGCCGAGCAGGAGGGCCTTCCTTTTGTGCGCAAGTTCTCGGCCATCATTGGCGCATGGATAGAGTTGTATGCCGGCAACCTGGATGTCGCGCAAAGTCTGGTCAGTCGCCTAGAGCGACTCGTAAACCCGGCGCATCCCTATGATTCGGCCATTTTGCATGGTGCGAGGGGCTTTCTTCACCTGCTACGCGGTCAGTCGGATCTTTCGTATGCGGATTCGCTGAAGGCGGTCGAGTTTTTCGACGAGGCCGCCTCCTCGACGCATCAGATGGTTTATCGGATCAACCTGGTGCTGCCTCTGCTGCAGAAGAAAATGTACACGCAGGCCCGTGCTGTGATCGCCGAGATGCACCGCATGGGCACTACCGGATCCATCCATTGGTGGGTATCGGCGATGCTGGCCGTCGAAGCTTACATAGAACTCCAGGCGGGCGACAGGAAAGCATGTCGTCTTGCGCTGGCGAAAGCGTTCGAGTTTGGAAGAGTGCATGGTGAAGATTACGGTTTTGCCAACTGCCTGCAGCAGATCATGCCGCCGCTCTGCGCCGAAGCACTCTCTGGCGATATCGAGATTGAGTACACACAAAACTTGATCAGGCGTCAGGGATGGAGTGCGCCGATGCCTGATCCGGATAACTGGCCCTGGCCCATAAGAATTTATACGCTTGGAAAATTTCGTATAGAACTGGGCGGCCAGTTGCTTGTGTTTCCAAGGAAGGCGCCGCGAAAGGTTCTGGCACTGCTCAAGGCCATTATCGCGTTCGGGGAAAGAGGCGTTCCGCAGCAACGTCTGATCGCGGCACTGTGGCCCGATGAGGCCGGCGAAGCTCCCAACGAGGCACTCAACGTCGGTCTGCACCGGTTGCGAAAAATGCTGGTCTATCCCCGCGTTGTCCAACTTGCCGAGCGAACGATCTCGATCGACAGGGGACTGTGCTGGGTGGATGCGTGGGCACTCGAACGACGCCTGGCGGAAAAGGACGCCGCGACCGCTGGCAAGGACAAGGGCCAAGGGGTATTGCAACTGTACGGCGGTACCTTTTTGCCCGACGATCTGGAGTTACCTTGGACGCATTCCCTGCGCGAGCGGCTGCGTGGCCAATTCCTGCGTTATGTGGCTCACATTGGCAAAAGCTACGAAGACGCGGGCGATCTCGAAGCAGCTACGCTGCTCTACCAGAAGGGAATTGAAGCCGACAACCTCGCAGAGGAACTCTATCAAGGGCTGATGCGCTGCCACATTCAACAGGAGCGTCGGGCCGAAGCGATGGCGGTATACCGGCGCCTGCGGCAGACCCTTTCCGTTACGCTGAGCGTCCAGCCCTCGCCTCGGAGCGAGCTGTTGTTCAAAACTATCCAGAGTTGCTGATCCTTCCTCGCGAATCCGTAACCCATCCGTAAGTCTCGTCCGGCTAGCCTTCATTTGCGCCGGGAGGGGCCATGTTTCCAAAGCCAACCTTTATTGTTCGTCTCTATCGCGAGGCTTGCCAGCCCATTGCCGGCGTCGTCGAGGATGTCCGGACGGGCCGCCGCACGCTGTTCGGGAATTCAGAAGAACTTTGGAACGCCTTGTCCGCAAATTTTCACCGGAGCGGGAAAAGGCTCGAACAACCAAAACCAGAACGAGGAGAAGTCACATGCGTATTGCCGGATCGATAGTTGCTGCATGCTTGTTGGGAATGGGATTAACGATGCCGCTCAAAGCGGCGGATCTGCCGAAGCAGGGTAAATTCACAGCGAAGTTTGGCTGGTACGCTACGGGAAAAGTGTTCGAGCTGGAAAAGAATCACATCTACTGGGTCGGAGAATTCAGCGGATCGGTATTCAACGACGCCGGTTCGGGATTCATGCATATGGTATCCATGGTCTGCCCGGGCTCGAACGATATTCATCTGGATGGTCAGCAGGGCCGGGCCGATGGATTCTGCGTGATGACTGACACGGAGGGCGACAAGCTCTATTCGGTCTGGTCCTGCAAAGGACCGTTCCCGGGGCCGTGCGACGGAGACAACCGGTTTACCGGCGGAACTGGAAAATACGCCGGTATTACGGGAGGCAACCGGTTCCAGGGCGTAACCACTGCGCCGACATCATCCGGGCATTCAACCTTTATTAATGGTACCTGGCAGTTGCCCTGAGCGTTCAATTCAATGACGGTTCGCAGGGCGGCAAAAGGCCGCCCTTTTCTTTATTTCGTTCTTAACGATACCGATTGCCGGCGAGACCCAAAGGTCTAATGCAACCGGGCGAAGCGGTGGCCGGAAGTTTGCCCGACGAAGAATGCGTCGTCGAAAAAAAAACCGGCAGAGATGGGCGTTATCCGGAATTTCAATGGAGCCGGCGGCATATGTTCGGATGCGTGCGAAAGATTTTTGCAGGTCGGTAATCTTCCGATAGCGGTCGGCGCAGAATGCGCATGCTTGATTAGGGCTTTCCATCCGCCGCCGGCAAGGCAGTTGAGCTAGAGAAAGCCTGTCGCGGAGTCCGGGCTGTTGTGTTTGGCGACAGCTTCCGTCATAGCATGCGCCACATGTGCACCATGCTTGTTCTCCCATGTCTGCAGCCCGAGCGTTCAGTAAATCGAGAAGTTATGTCATCCCGATTTTATCGGCACGCGCCAAGATTTCGCAAAGCATCCAGACGGATAGCACCAGCCATTTTCCGCTCACCGCATTCGCCGTCTGCGCCAAACATTATCCGTTGTCATCGGCATTGCACCGTCACCACGCTGAAAAGATGGCCGCCAGAGATGAAGGCCATAGCTCCACGCGTCAGTCCTGAGTAGATCGTGCGCTCTTAGCTAACCACGGTTTTTGCGATTTGTAAGCCATCCGTGGCAGTGGCTCCTCTAGACTTGTTCTAGCGAGTGATTGGATCGCTCGTGACAACAATGGGAGGAAACATGGCCACTATGCATAAGGGAACATTTTTTACAGCGACCGCCACCTTGCTGTTAATGGCGGCTCTGCCGCAAGGCGCAACGGCTGGCGAACGCGGGAAATTCGAGGGACATTCGGTCCTGGTGGTAACCAAATTCAATGAGTTCAAGGCGCCCGAAGGCCATCCGTACAAGGCTGCGCTTTCCGGGGAGGTGGACGGACTCCTCTTTCACAACGGTGGCGGCACAAAGCTCGACAAGATGCTGGATCGGGCGCATTACATCGTTCAGTTCGTTGGTGACGCAGGCACCGGTTCGAGCTATTGCATGAAAACTTTCACCACCACCGAGGGACACAAGTTGTTTGCGCGCTGTGACGGCAAGAACAATGACAAGGGCGCCACCGGTACCGTGACTATTCTCGGAGGCACTGGACCGTTCACCGGCATAAAGGGCAAAGGGAAATTCAACTTCGTTAGCGTAACGGACCGGGTGGCCTGGGACGACATCGAGTGGGATTGGGAAACGCCCTGAGAGTTTGAGGGACCTCGCCAGACTCTCGGCGCGCTGAGGCTCGGGTTTGCGACGGTTGTCTCGTGCCTCGCTATTCAATCCGTATGCGATCCGTAACCCCGCAGCAGGTATTTTTGCCGTAAAAGTGCGGGCTTCGGGAAAGGCCATACCTTGGAAAGCTACGTCGTCCGTATATACCGTCGGGGCCTAGACTCCGGCCGGGAACTGGCCGGGTTGGTTGAGCGCATTGGCAATGGTAAGCGCCGCGCATTCGGCAGCAAGGAAGAGCTTTGGGCGTTCCTGACGGATCGCGGGCCAAGTCGAAAGGGCTTCAAGGGAAAGCAACGCAGCGATGTGCAAGGGTAATCAATGTTTTTCTCCCGAGCAGTAATTCCTCCTTGGTAGGGGAAGCCGGGGTCCGGGAACCCCGGCTGTTTTTTTTCCAAAAAAAAGACTTGATGACATACGAATATGAGGCTTGAATGAAGCTCAGTAACCTCAATCATAATAAATTGAAGTTCGTCGCCGCCCGTTCTGGAGCGGTCCTCGTTGGGCGTTTTCCTGTCCAAGCAAGAAGCTGAAGAAGACGAAGTACAAGACCAGGCGATTTGGCTTTGTCCGTACGCCCAAATCAACCTGCCACGTCTGTTTGGCTAACACGATAGCTACCGCTCGTCTTTCTGGGCGGATCTTCCGGGCGCCTTCTAGCCCGAGTTAATAAACAAATCGGGACGCTCGCCGAGCGTCGGACATTTTTTAAGGGGGATTACCATGCAATCGTCAACGCACCGGTTCGTTCCGGTATTCCGTAGTGCAGTTTTTCTGATCCTCGTAGTCGGTGCGTTCGGCTCCACTGCGGTCGCCGATGATTCCGTACTGGTCGTCAATCTCGCGGGAAAGTTCAAAGCTTGCGGTGCAGATAACCCGGGCTGTGAGCATATTTCACTCTATGGCGACCCGGCCGGTGAGCCTAACCAGCATGTCTATCGCTTCGCCAAGGGGTATGTCTTCCCCAAGCATTGGCACGTGTCGACCGAGAACCTCGTAATGGTACGAGGGGTTATCACGCTTAACGCCGATGGCAGCCGGGAACAGAACCTGAAGGCCGGCGACTATGCGCGTATCCCGGCGAAGCTGGTGCACTGGGGCGTATGTCCGGAAGACTGCGTGTTTTATCTGGGCGTGGATGGCCCCGATTCATTCAACATGGTCGAAGAAAACAAATAGCGGAGCGTGCATAGCCATCGAGCCGGTGGATGATGCGTGCGCCACGCCGATGGTGCACGCCCAAACTAACAAGGAGCGATTAATGAAGAGTCTTCAAACAGTAATTTGGACGGGATTGATTGCCGCACTCAGTACCGTGCCCGCCGTTAGCTTTGCGGGCAAATGCTCAGGGACCAACATCAACAATATGGTTTCCTGGGAACCCACCGAGATAAACAAGGGGACAACGCTCGCAACGCTAAGAATAACGAGCGTAACGGTGAATGATGACCGCACCGCGCCTAATCATCTGGTGTCTGGCGAATGTATTGGGAGCTTTATCACCAAGCCAGATGGCAAAACGGACGGAAGAGTGTTCTGCGCGCGCAAGGACAAAGACGGCGACGTCTTGAACGAAGAAGCGGTAACCGTCGACGGAAATGCGTCCAAAGGCACGTGGAAGAACGTCGGAGGGACCGGAAAATTTGCCAATGCCACCGGCTCTGCCCAGTGGGAGGTTTTGCCGTTGCAGGGAAAGATGGCCGCGGTGCGGTGGGTAGGCGACTGTCAGTGGTGAAGTGGCCCTCTATGTTCTTCAAGAGATCTGCGTGCCGGAACAATCACGCGCGTTTCAAAACTCGGAGGCGGCGATGAAATACCCATCCTCACTCATACTTTTGTTAATGGGCTTTGCGGGTCTCTTCGGCTACTGCGGCCTCGTTTGTGCGGTCGATCCTCTGCAAGCTGATTCAGGACATCACCGGCTCGAGTTCGAAAAAGATTATTTCCGGGTGGATAGAGGCTTTTTCGGACCGGGCGAAATCGCCGCGGACTTCTTCGACGCCGAAGGCGTCGTGATCGTCGCCCTTACGCCGATGCGCATGAGACTCCATTTGCCCGATGGGAAGTTCGTGGATACGCCCCCCGCGCCCGCGGGTGCCGCATTCTGGGCGCCGCCAGGCAGGATCCGCCCTCAGAATCTGCTCGATCAGCCCGTTGAATTCATAATCGTCCTTCCGAGGGGAGCGACTGCAGCATCAGCTCGGGGAGGCGCCGATCCCCTTAACGTCGATCCCGAGCATTGGAAACTGGAAGTCGAGAACGAAACCGTTCGGGCGCTTCGATATCGGGGTGATCCGCATGGCAGAGGCGTCATGCACGGACATCCAGCCCACGTAGTCGTATTCCTGACCAACGCAAAAACGCTGGTTCACAAGCCTGCCGCATCTTCACTTTATACCGTCGACAAAGCTGGATCCGTTATCAACGTATCTGCCGGGGAGCACGCACCGGAAAACTTGTTCGATGAACCGGTCGAAACAATTGTCGTGGAGCGTAAGTAATCGGTTGCACAGGAAGGAGCAACTACTGCGGGTCAGGTCACCTTGAAAAAAATTGCACCGTCGCAACAGGGATTGCGGTGTCGGTGCAGGAAAAATCAGGCAGTCCCATTCGTTTATTGGAGGATTCCATGACTTATCTCAAGGTAATGCAGTGGGCGATGCCCCTGTGTCTTGCCGTCGCGGCTGCACAAGTAAGTGCGGCAGACACCTGCTCGGGCCGTGTCAATGGCGTAGCTCAGTACGGTGACACGATCGAAGTTGCCAAAGGCCATACCATGACGATATTCATGAGCAACAACATCACGACGAGCGAGAACTCGCCTAACAACGCGGCTGGAAAATGCGGCGGGTACGCCATTACCACTCCGGACGGAAAGACGCGCGTTGTGGGGGTATGCGCACGAAAAACTAAGGATGGTGACAGCTGGAGCGACGAGTGGGTGCTGGAACCGGGCGCAGAGCGCGGGACTTGGAAACAGACTGGCGGGACCGGCGTGTTCGCAGGAAAAAAATGGTCGGGCTGGTGGCAACCGGTGTTCGATGACGGAAAGATGTTCATGGGTAATTGGGGTGGTACCTGTAACTGATCCGGTCCGCCTCGGTTGAGCTTCTGCTTTTCAGAGGAGGTTTCTAGGAGTGCGGGCATCAAAAGAGCTACGTCAAACAACACGCCAATAATGTTCGCGATGTATACGGGCATTCAAGTCCCGTTGTGGCGTGCCAAGTGCAAATAACAGACAAGGGGGAGCCATGAAAAAAGCGATCAACGAATTGACGCTCAGTGTGGCAGCAGCGTTCCTTATCTTTCTCTTAGCGCCGACTACGATCTGGGCTCAGCAACGACATGCTGTAACCACGAGCGTCGAGGCAACCGAAACAACCTACACGCAGCAACTTGCAATTGAAGCAGGCGATACGCCAAACCACCAGGTTCGCATTTATGAAATTCGCCGCAAACATATCAGTACGCCGTTGGCATTTCGAGACGTGAAAGTAACGGAAAGTTGGTCTCGCGGCACGTCCGATTACACCGACTCGAATGGCCAGACCGTTGGCTACGTCGTCTACAACCTGGAAAACGGCGAGCGCATTTTCGGGCGCTACACCGGTACGGTTCAATCGATCGGCCGTTCGGATGGGGCTCGCGAATTCGAATATCGCGGAGTCACAACCCTTACGGGTGGAACCGGTTTGTTCCGCAATATTCGCGGAT